>NZ_JBVVQT010000013.1:0-166110 GCF_055811595.1 Mesorhizobium sp. WSM4814 | reverse complement strand
CCGCCTTTTTTCACACGATGGCGTTCCCGCCCACCCCCCTCTGTCCTGCCGGACATCTCCCCCGCAAGGGGGGAGATCGGCAGTTCGTTCGAACGGCGCCCTTCCTGCAACGTTGAAGATTGGCGAAAGCCGGCATCCCAACCAATCTCCCCCCTTGCGGGGGAGATGTCCGGCAGGACAGAGGGGGGTGCGAAGGATCACTGCGGGCGAGCATATTCTTTCTGGACGGGAGCTTTCATCTGTTCGGCTTTCATCGCATCACCCACGCCAGCCTTCGCCCATGCCTCCGATCGCGGCCACGTCCTGCTTCTGCCCACCGGTTACTACGTCGCCGGCGGCGCGCTTGCCGTTGCCGCCAGCTTCCTTGTCCTGGCGCTGCTGCCGCCAGACTTTCCCGACCGCTTCTGGCGGCGGCGCCTGCCGCTTTTCGCATTTGGCGACGGCGCGCGGGCGGTCGTCAGCTTGATATCCTTTGCCGGCTTTGTAATTCTGATTGCGGCCGGCCTGTTCGGCAGCCGTGATCCGCTCTCCAACCCGCTGCCGCTGGCGATCTGGACGCTGCTCTGGGTTGGCCTGGTTTTACTGCAGGGACTGTTCGGCAATCTCTGGTCATGGCTCAACCCGTGGTACGGGCCCTGGCGAGTCATTTCGCGCCTGTTCGGCAATCGCAAGGTCGTCAAGCGCAAGACATGGCGACCGCCTGCGTGGCTCGGCTGCTGGCCGGCTTTCGCGTTGTTCTTCGCCTTCGCCTGGTTCGAGTTGATCGACCCGGCGCCCGACGACCCGGCGCGGCTCGCCTGGGCCGCCGGCCTTTATTGGCTGCTGAGTTTTGCCGCCATGCTGGTGTTCGGCTACCGCGACTGGACCCGGCGCGGTGAGTTCCTGACCGTCTTCCTCGCCATGGTTGCGCGCTTCGCCCTGCTTGAGCGCGACGAAGGCAAGCGCAATGAAGGCGGGCGCAATGAAGGCGGGCGCAATGAAGTCGAGCGCAAGGAAGGCGGTCGGCTCAGTCTGTGCTGGCCGGGCGCCAAGCTCGGCAATGCCGCGCCGCTGTCGCTCAGCGGCATTGCTTTCCTGCTGCTGGCGCTGTCGTCGGTGTCGTTCGACGGCCTGTCCAAAACCTTCTTCTGGCTCGGCCTGTTCGGCATCAATCCGCTGGAAGTCCCGGGCCGCACGGCGCTGATCGGCATCGGCAGCTTCGGGCTCGTTTTGACGTTCGTCTTGCTTGCAGCCGCGTTCATCATTGCCATTGTCCTTGGCCAGCATCTTGCCAGCAGCCCGCATTCCCTCAGTCAGGCCGCAGGGCTGCTGGTCTGGTCGATCGTGCCGATCGCGCTCGCCTATCATGTTGCGCACTATCTGACGGCGCTGCTTGTCGATGGCCAATATGCGCTGGCTGCGCTTTCCGACCCGTTCACGCTGGGCTGGAACCTGTTCGGCACCGCCGGCATGCCGATCGAAGCCGGCGTCGCTGCCGGCGCCGGCTCGGCATGGTGGCTGTGGAATTTCCAGGCCGGCGTCATCATCATTGGCCACATGCTCGCCGTGCTCGTCGCGCATGGCCTCGCCTGGCGATTGCATCCGCGTCCCGCGGGCGCCGCGCTCAGCCAGTTTCCGCTCACCGTGCTGATGATCGCCTATACGGTCTTCGGCCTGTGGTTGCTTGCCACGCCTTCGGTCGGGTGAGACAAAACCCGGCTTCGATGACGTCGATCAGTCCCCGGGGGAAAGCTCGCTTGCCACGTCAGGGCTTTGATGATTTAGTTTGTACACATGCAATTTCGGCGCTCTCACCAAGAGGGGCCCGTCTCGCTACAGCCATTGGTCAAACTCAAAAACAAGGGGAACTGCCGTGACTGACAAGAATGGGTTTTTCGATCTCTCCAAAACCGTTCTCACCCGCCGCACCGCGCTCAAGGGGTTGGCCGCGGGCGCCGGCCTTGCCGTCGCGCCTGGGTTCGTGCGCTACAGCCAGGCGCAAAGCTCGGCGCCGATAAAGATCGGCTTCCAGTGCCACCGCACCGGCATCGGCGCCGCCTATGGCCGCTGGTACGAGCGGACCACCGCAGCCGCGGTCAAGGCGATCAACGAAGCCGGCGGCATCAACGGCCGGCCGGTCGAGGTGATCATCGAGGATGACGGCACCGATCCCGGCCGCGGCGCCGAAGTGGTCGGTAAGTTCGCCACCCAGCACAAGACCGACATCGTCTACGGCACGCTGTTTTCGCATGTCGTCATCGGCTCGGCGCCGGCCGCCGGCGAGGCCAAGATGCCCTATTTTGTCGTCAGCGAAGGCCACCACGTCGCCTCGACCAAACTCAACCGCTACGTCTTCCAGCCCGGCATCACCGACGTGAAGAGCCAGATCCAGGCGATGGCGCCGTGGATCGCGGCGAATGCCGGCAAGAAGGTGACGCAGATTTTCCCCGATTTCGCCTTCGGCTACGACCATCGCGACTACCTGCCGCCGGCGCTGAAGGCGCAGGGCGCCGAGGTCATCGCCCAGATCGCCATCCCGCCGACGGAATCGTCCTTCACCAAATATTTTCCGCAGATCCCGGCCGAGACCGAGGTGATCTACCACGTCATGGTCGGCCCTGCGGTGCTTACCTTCGTCAAGGAACTCGGCGAGTTCTACGGCTCCAGCCGGCCGCAGCTGTTCGGCTTCATCGATTCGCTCGAAGCCACCGACATCAACAGCCCCGGCCTCGAATTCCTCGACGGCAGCCATTTCTGGGAAGGCTCGCCGCGCTACGCACAGCCAGATGATTCCGCCGCGCAGAAGGCCTATCGCGCCGCCGTCGGCATCGACGACAATGGCGCTGCCGTCGGCGATCCCAAGGACGTCTCCACCGCCGCGCACATGTTCGGCTGCTGGGAAACGCTCTATGTCGTCAAGAAGGCGATGGAGGATGCCGGCTACAAGGGCCCGGAAGACCGTGCCAAGCTGGTCGAGGCGACCGAGGCCTTGACCGAGTTCGCCGAGGGCCCCGAGCATCCGCAAGGGCCGAAGACCTTCAACGGCAAGATCCACCAGTGTTTTGGCATCCAGAACATCTCCAAGGTCGAAGGCGGCCGGCTGAACGTCGTCCACAAGACCAAGATCGAGGACGGCCTCTACGAGCCGGAAGGGGATTACACGACCCAGGCGCTGTGAGCTTGCACCCCGCCAGCGTATAGCCAATGCACTTCGGACCTCATCTTCTTCTCGCCGCCCTCGAAGGCCTCGTCACCTCGGCCGTGCTGGCGCTGACGGCGCTTGGCCTGTCGCTGGTGTTCGGCGTCATGCGCGTCGTCAATGTCGCCCATGGCGAGTTCTTCATGCTCGGCGCGGTGCTTGCCTGGGCGATCTCCACGGCGATATCAGGCCATCCGGCGCTCGGCTTCCTCGCAGCCCTGGTGCTGGCGCCGCTGATCGTCGGCCTGATCGCGCTGGTCTCCGAACGGCTGGTGCTGCGCCGGCTGAATTACAATCCGGAAGCCACCATCGTCGCCACCATCGGCATGCTCTACATCATCCAGCAACTGGCGCTGACCTTTTATGGCCCGGAGGCACGGCCAGTGGAGCCGCCCTTCAGCTACCGCATCCTTTTGCCGTGGTTCGGCTACTCCGGCTACAAGCTGTCGATCATCGCCGCATCCGCGCTTCTGCTGGTGGCGACCTGGTTCGTGATGACGCGTACGAAAATCGGCCTTGTCATGCGCGCCACGCAATATGACAGCGAAACGGCGCAGGCCTTTGGCATTCCGGTCGACCGCGTCTATGCCGGCGTCTTCGCGCTCGGCGCCATGCTGGCGGCAGTGGCCGCGGTGCTGATCGTGCCGATCAGCCAGGCGCATTATCTGATGGGACAAGACCCGTTGGTGCTGTCCTTCATCGTCGTCATCATCGGCGGCCTCGGCTCGCTGCGCGGAACCGTGGTCGCCGCCGTGCTCATCGGCCTGTCGGACGGCATCATCTCGGTGTTCTTCTCGCCGACGCTGGCCAAGATCATCGCCACGCTGCTGGTGGCCATGGTGCTGGTGTTCCGGCCGCAAGGCCTGTTCGGGACGGCATCGCGATGAAGGAGGCTTCACCGTCAAAGGCCTATGCGTTGCATCTGGGCGTCATCGTCCTGCTGTTCGCCCTAAGCTTCGTCCTGCCGGAATATCACCACGGGCTGCTCGCCCGCATCATGGTGCTGGCGGTTTTCGCCATGGGCTACAACCTGCTGTTCGGCTATGTCGGGTTGCTCAGCCTCGGCCACGCCATGTTCTTTTCGGCTGGGCTCTATGGCGCAGGCCTTGCCGTCATCCACCTCGGCTGGAGCGTGCCGGCCGCCTTCGCCGCCGGCCTTGCCTGCGGCGCGCTTCTCGCGCTGGTGATCGGGCTGCTGGCGCTGCGCACTTCCGGTGTCGCCTTCATGATCGTCACCATGATGTTCGCGCAGGTGTTCTATCTGATAATCCTCTATCTCGCGGCCTGGACCGGCGGCGATCAGGGCCTGGTGGTGCCGCAGTCGGCGCGTGTGCTTGTTTTGGGCGACACCTCGCTCGGCCTCACCAATCCGACCGTGCGCTACATGAGCGCGCTGGTCCTGTTCTCGATCGTGCTGCTGGTGACGCTCGGCATAGTCCGCTCCAGGTATGGCCGTGTGCTGGTCGCCATCCGCGAAAACGAGGAGCGGACCAAAATGCTCGGCTACGACATTTTTTCCAACAAGCTTGCCGCGGTCGTCGTCTCCGGCACCATCTGCGCGGCTTCGGGCGCCGCCTACGCGCTGCTGTTCGGTTATGTCGGCTCGACCTTCGCCTCGGTGCAATATTCCATCCTGCCGCTGCTCTGGGTGCTGCTCGGCGGTGCTGCCACCACGCTCGGTCCGCTGATCGGCACTCTGTTCATGTACTATGTCGTCGACGTCACCAGCGGCTACACCTCGGCCTATCTGCTGATCGTCGGCATCGCCCTCATCGCGCTGGTGCTGTTCTTTCCCAGGGGCATTCTCGGCACCATCCGTCAGCGCTGGCTCGGATGGCTGCCATGATGCCGCTGCTGACGACCAAAGGCCTGTCCCGCAATTTCGGCGGCCTGCGCGCTGTCGATGGTGTCGATTTCGCCCTCATGCCGGGCGAGATCCGCGCCGTCATCGGCCCCAATGGCGCCGGCAAGACCACCTTCGTCAGCCTGATCAGCGGCCGCATCCAGCCGTCATCGGGCATGATCGTCTTCGACGGCGCAGACATTACCAACCTGCCGGCCTACGCCAGGGTCCGCCTTGGCATCGCCTACACCTTCCAGATCACCAGCGTCTTCGCCAACCTCACCGCCTACGACAATGTCGCGCTGCCGGTGCAGCGCACGCTGACCGACGGCCGCTCGAAAGGTGCTGTGCATGCCGGCGTCATGGCGGCGCTGGAGCGCACCGGCCTTGCCGACCGCGCCCATATGCCGGCCGGGCAATTGTCCTATGGCCATCAGCGCCTGCTCGAAGTGGCGATGGGGCTGGCGCTGAAACCGCGCCTGCTGATCCTCGACGAGCCGACGCAGGGGCTGGCCGACAGCGAGATCGACAATTTCATCGGGCTGGTGCGCGAGATCGCCAAAAGCGCGACCGTGCTGCTGATCGAGCACAACATGCCGGTGGTCATGCAGCTTGCCGACCGCATCACCGTCTTCAACGCCGGCAAGATCCTGGCCGAAGGCACGCCCGAGCAGGTCCGCGCCAATACGCAAGTGCAGGACGCCTATTTGGGGACGACCCCATGACGCAACCACGGGCTGAAGCACTGACCATCTCCGGGCTCGACTGCTTCTACGGCGAGGTCCAGGTGCTCTACGGCCTCGACCTCGTGTTGAACAAGGGCGAGGTGCTTTGCCTGTTCGGCCGCAACGGCGCCGGCAAGACGACGACGCTGAAGGCGATCATGGGACTCGTTCCCACACGCGCCGGCTCGATCAGGCTCGACGGCAGGGAATTGACCGGCCTGCCGGCGCACGACGTGCCGAAGGCCGGCGTCGCCTATGTGCCGCAGGGCCGGCGGCTGTTTGCCGAGATGACGGTGGCCGAAAACATCGAGATCGGCCTGATGGCCCGCGGCATGGGCAAGGTGACGCGCGAAAACGTGCTCGACCTCTTCCCGCTGCTGCGCCAGCGGCTGAGACAACGCTCCGGCACGCTGTCGGGCGGCGAGCAGCAGATGCTGGCCATGGCGCGGGCCCTGTGCCTCGATCCGCAGGTGCTTCTGCTCGACGAGCCGACCGAAGGGCTGATGCCGTCGATGATCGCAAAAATCCGCGAGACGGTAGCGAAGCTGCGTGTATCAGGCGTCTCGACGATCCTGGTCGAGCAGCGCGTCGATGCTGTGCTGTCCGTCGCCGACCGGGTCTCGTTCATCGAAAACGGCCGCAACCGCGAGACCGTCGATGTCGAGGAGCTCCGCGCCGATCCGTCGGCGGTCCGCCGCTATGTCGGCGTCGGCTGATCAGCGAAAGAACAGGAAACCCGCGATCAAAAAAATCGGGATCAGCACCGCGCCCGACCATGCCATGTAGCCGAAGAAGCCCGGCATTTTTACGCCGCGATGCCTGGCAATGGCGTAAACCATGAAATTCGGCGCATTGCCGATATAGGTGTTGGCGCCCATGAACACCGCGCCGGCCGAGATCGCCGCCAGCGTCGAGGCGAAGGTGGTCATCAGATGCTGCGGATCGCCGCCGGCGAGCTCGAAGAACACCAGATAGGTCGGCGCATTGTCGAGGAAGGACGACAGCACCCCGGTCATCCAGAAATACGCAAGGTCGTTGGGCTTGCCGGTGGGCGAGCTGACCAGCGAGACCAGCGGCGCCAGCGCGCCGCCGGCACCGGCCCTGAGAATGGCGATGACCGGAACGATGCAGATGAAGATGCCGGCGAACAGTTTTGCCACTTCTGATATCGGCTCCCAGTGGAAGTTGTTCGCCCGCCTGTGGCTCTTGCTTGAGACAGCGAGCGAAAGCAAGGCGAGGGCCAGGATGATGGCGTCGCGCACAAGGTTCTGCAATTCAAGGCTCACGCCCTGGACGGAGAACGCCACGCCCGGGTTCCAGGTCGCGGAAAGCAGGATCGCGCCGATCACCCCGGCCAGCAGCGGGAGGTTGGCCAGGCCTCGGATGCGCACCTTGGTGTCCGGTGTCGGATCCTTGATTTTCGGTGCGCCGGCCTCGCGGTGATGCAGGATGATGTCCATGGCCAGGAAGACGGCCAGCACCAGGCCGCCGACGAACAATGTCTCCTGATAAAGATTGGCAGCGGTCCAGAAGAAATCGATGCCGCGCAGGAAGCCGACGAACAGCGGCGGATCGCCGAGCGGCGTCAGCGAGCCACCGATGTTGGACACCAGGAAAATGAAGAAGATGACGACATGGGCGTTGAACGGCCGGTTGTCGTTGGCGCGCAGGATCGGCCTGATCAGGATCATCGAGGCGCCGGTCGTGCCGATGACCGAGGCGAGCATCGCCCCGATCAGCAGCAGTCCGGCATTCACCAGCGGCGTGCCGTGGATGTTGCCGGCGACGAGGATGCCGCCCGAAATGGTGAACAGCGCAAACAGAAGAATGATGAACGACATGTATTCGGTGAGCAGCGCATGCAGCACCGCCTCTGCAGCCGAAGCCATGCCGAACGCCAGCGCCAGCGGCACGACCGCAAGCGCCGCCCAGAACAAGGTGATCTTGCCGTAGTGATGCTCCCAGACATGGTGGAAGAGCAATGGCCCGGTGGCGATCGACAGAAGCAGGCCGGCAAAGGGCAGCGCCCACCACAGCGACATTGCTTCGCCGGGCAATTCGTGGGCCTCGGCTGCAAGCACTGTTCCCGGAAACAGGGTTGCGACTGCCACCACAGCGCCCGCCGTCAAAGCCGCCGCAAACCGCATGATACCCCCTCTGGAATTGTGTCGAATGCGATTGGTGATGTTCAAGCCAGCGTCACGCCGGCATCGCGCATTCGGTTCAGCATCGTCTCGAGTGAGCCATTGAGATCGATGCCGCGGCAGGCGTCGAGCCGCACTGTCGTGTGAAAGCCGCGCTTGACCGCGTCGAGCGCCGAGAAGGCGACGCAATAATCGGTCGCCAGGCCGACCAGGGTCAGCGTGTCGATGCCGCGCTCCTTGAGATAGCCGGCAAGGCCGGTCGGCGTCGCATGGTCGTTCTCGAAGAAAGCCGAATAGCTGTCGATCTCCGGGCGGAAACCCTTGCGGATCACCAGTTCGGCCCTGGTCCAGGCAAGGCCCGAATGGAAATCCGAACCCAGGCTGCCCTGGATGCAGTGGTCGGGCCACAGCGTCTGCGGGCCATAGGGCATCTCGATCGTTTCGAACGGCTGCTTGCCGGGATGATTGGAGGCAAAACTCGAATGGCCGGCGGGATGCCAGTCCTGCGTCAGCACGACATGTTCGGTCCGCCGGATCAGGTCGTTGACCAGCGGCACGATCTCGTCGCCGCCGGCCACCGCCAGCGCGCCGCCCGGACAGAAATCGTTCTGCAGGTCGATGATGACAAGCGCTTCGTCGGCCATGGAGCCTCCCTCTTGTTTGTCCCGGAGGCATGAAGTCTGCCGAAACGTGGAATCCGGTGTTCGAACCCGCCGAAAATGCCGCTGACGCAACGGATGCAGAAACTTGACCAGATGGCCGGCTGCGTCAACTCCAACGGTATAACAAATGCGTGCCGTCGCGCCGATGCGGGCGCCGGCGCAAAACTCTGGCTTTGACAATTCCTGCCGGCTTGATATCATTTGCATACGAATGAATTTGACCGGCTCGGAGGCCGGCAGGTCCGTCGGCGACCCTTATTTTTGGGAAGGCCCATTTTGGGAAGGCAAGCGTGATCCGTTACGCGAAACCCACCACGATCGACGAGGCGCTCGCTTTGCTTGGCGAGGCTCCGTGGCGCATCCTTGCCGGCGGCACCGATTTCTATCCGGCACAAGGAGCCAAGCCTTTCCGCGACAATGTCCTCGATATCAACGGCCTGGCGACGCTGCGCGGTATTGCTGAGACCGACAGCCATTGGCGCATCGGCGCGCGCACGACCTGGACCGATCTTGTCCGTCATCCGCTGCCGGCGGCCTTCGACGCGCTGAAGCAGGCGGCGCGGGAAGTCGGCTCCGTCCAGATCCAGAACGTCGCCTCCATCGCCGGCAATCTCTGCAACGCCTCCCCGGCGGCCGACGGCGTGCCGGCGCTGCTCGTCCTCGACGCCGAGGTCGAACTGCGCGCGGTGGCGATGGTCCGCCATCTGCCGCTGGAAAAATTCATCCTGGGGAACCGCCGCACGGAACTGCAGCCGGGCGAAATGGTCACCGCCATCCGCGTGCCGAAAGAAGCGGCCACCGGCACGTCGGTTTTCGAAAAACTCGGCGCGCGCCGCTATCTCGTCATTTCGATAGCCATGGCGGCGGCTCGCTTGACCATTGAGGATGGCATCGTCGCCAACGCCGCCCTCGCCGTCGGCTCCTGTTCGGCGGTCGCCAGGCGTCTTGCAAGTGTCGAAGCAGCCTTGCGCGGCCTCCCGGTCAACGACGCTCTCGTCGCTGCGATCCAGTCCGCACCGATGGACGAGCTTTCGCCGATCGACGACGTGCGCGGCAGCGCCGAATACCGGCTGGACGCCGCGCGCGAGATTGTCGCCCGCGCCGTTCTCGGTGCCGCGGGTCACGCGTCGGTCGAGAAGGTAGCGGCGGCATGAGCCAAGCTCAACCTGGCATGACCAAAACTCAGCCTGGCATGAGCGGAGCTCAGCCTGGCATGAGCGGAGCTCAGCCTGGCATGGGCATGGAGCGCGCCGACATCGCCTTCGAGGTCAACGGCGCCGCCGTCTCTGTCTGCGTGCCGCCGGTTCGCCGTCTCTCTTCGGTGCTGCGTGACGAATTGCGGCTGACCGGCACCAAGGTCGGCTGCGACGCCGGCGACTGCGGCGCCTGCACGGTGCTTGTCGACGGCGAACCTGTCTGCGCCTGCCTGATGTCTGCGGCTTCTGCCGCTGGCACCGTGGTGACCACGGTCGAGGGTCTCGCCAACGGCAGATTGTCGGCGCTGCAGGCCTCGTTCCTCGACCATGGCGCGGCGCAATGCGGCATCTGCACACCCGGCCTGCTCATCGCGGCGACAGCGCTTCTGGACAGCAACCCCAATCCAACCGAGGCCGAAACCCAGGATGCCTTGGGCGGCGTCCTCTGCCGCTGCACCGGCTATCGCAAGATCATAGCTGCGGTGATGGATGCTGGACGGTTCGCGAGCGAATTTTCGACCGACGGCGCTGCCCCTCATCCGCCTGCCGGCACCTTCTCCCCGTATAGTGACGGGGAGAAAGGACAAGTTTCTGCGCTGGCGACCCGTTCTCTCGATCTTGACCGCAGAATGCCAATCTCAGGCCACGCCGTCGGCTCCTCTCCAATTCGCCTCGACGGCCTGCCGAAAGTCACCGGCGGCGAAAGATTCGGCGGCGATTCTTTCCCGGCCGAAGCGCTGGCGGTGCTGGTGGTCCGCTCGCCGCATTATCACGCCCGCTTCGCCTTCGGCGATCTCGACGCCTGGGTGAAAGTCCATCCCGGCATCGTCGGCGTCTTCACCGCTGCCGATATTCCGGGAAGGAACTGCTTCGGCGTCATTGCACCTTTTGCCGACCAGCCAGCGCTGGCCGAAAATTTTTCGCGCTTTCGTGGCGAGGCGGTGGCGCTGGTTGCCGGCGAGCGCGAGGCCATCCTCGATCTCGATCTTGCGGATTTTCCTGTTCGATGGACCGAGTTGCCGCATGTCCTGCAGCCTTGCGAGGCGCAAGCCGGCGGCGTGCGGCTGATCCACGACAACCGGCCGGCAAACCTGCTCACATCGGGCTTTGTCGAGCGTGGTGACCCCGACGCCGCCCTTGCCGGCGCCGCCTTCACTGTTTCCGGCGCCATCGACACGTCCTATGTCGAACATGCCTATATCGAGCCCGAGGCCGGCTATGCCTATATGGACGGGGACACGCTGGTCGTCGTCGCCTGCACGCAGGCGCCCTATATGGACCGCGACGACGTGGCAAAAGTGCTTGGCCTTGCCGTCGACAAGGTGCGGATCGTACCGACCGCCACCGGCGGCGGCTTCGGCTCCAAACTTGACGTTTCGTTGCAGCCGCTGATCGGTCTGGTCGCGATGAAGACCGGGCGGCCGGCAGCGCTCGCCTATACCCGTCATGATTCGATGATCTCGACCACCAAGCGTCATCCCGCCGAGATGACGGCGATGATCGGCGCCGATGCCGATGGTCGCGTCACCGGCATGGTCTTCGCAGGCGATTTCAACACCGGCGCCTATGCGAGTTGGGGACCGACCGTCGCCAACCGCGTGCCGGTGCATGCCTCCGGTCCCTATGCGACCCCGAATTATCGGGCCGAAGGCCGCGCCATCCACACGAATGGCCCGATCTCCGGTGCCTTCCGCGGTTTCGGCGTGCCGCAGGCGACGATCATGCAGGAGACGCTCTATGACGAACTTGCCGCAAAGCTTGGGCTGGATCGGCTCGATTTTCGTGTGAAAAACTGCCTTCGTAACGGATCCGAAACGGTCACCGGCCAGAGGCTGGAATCGGGCGTCGGCATCGCCGACTGCCTCGAAGCGCTGCGCCCGCATTGGATGCGTGCGCTTGTCGATGCCGATGGGTTCAACAGTGCCAATGACAGCAGGAAACGCGGCGTCGGTGTCGCCTCCTGCTGGTACGGCTGCGGCAACACCTCCCTGCCCAATCCGTCGACCATCAGGGTCGGCATCTCGGCTGAAGGCGATGTCGTCCTGCATCAGGGCGCGGTCGATATCGGGCAAGGTTCGAACACGGTCATTGCCCAGATCTGCGCCGACGCGGTCGGCCTGCCGCTCGAAAAATTCCGCTTGAAAAGCGCCGACACGGCGATCACGCCGGACGCCGGCAAGACGTCGGCCTCGCGCCAGACCTTCGTGACCGGCAAGGCCGCCGAAAAAGCCGGTCGCGCCTTGCGCGAGACGATGCTGCGCTTCGCCAATGTGTCGGAAAAAGCGGCGATCGCTCTCGATGGCGCAAGCCTGGTCATCCGCGAGGGCGAAGCGACACGGCATATCGATTTGTCCACGCTGAAGGCCGATGCCGACGGCTTGGTCTTTCGCGCTGAGGAAAGCTATGACCCGCCGACCCTGCCGCTCGACGCCAGGGGCCAGGGCAAGCCTTACGCCGTCTATGGCTACGGCGCGCAGATCGCCGAACTGGAGGTCGACCTCAAGCTCGGCACGGTCAAGCTGATCAAGATCACCGCCGCGCATGATGTCGGCAAGGCGATCAATCCGCTGCTCGCCGAAGGCCAGATCGAGGGCGGCATCGCGCAAGGCATCGGCATGGCGCTGATGGAGGAATACATCCCCGGCCGCACCGAGAATCTGCACGACTACCTGATCCCGACGATCGGCGACGTGCCGCCGATCGAGACCATCCTGATCGAAGTTCCGGATCCGGAAGGACCCTTTGGCGCCAAGGGGCTGGGCGAGCATGTGCTGATCCCGACGGCTCCGGCGATCCTCAATGCCATCCGTCATGCCACCGGTGTCCTGGTCAGCAAAATTCCGGCGACGCCGACCCGAATCCGCGCCGCGATACGCGACAAGGAGGCACGCCGATGAGCGAGCTTGCCGAACGCTTCGAGACGCATGATCCCGGCGAGAAGCAGGTGGCGGAAAAGATCCGCTGCGATGCCTGCCCGGTCATGTGCTACATAGCAGATGGCCGCACCGGCGCCTGTGATCGTTACGGCAATGTCGGCGGCAGGATCGTGCGGATGGATCCGCTGACCATCCTCGACCACGCGACCGAGACCGGCGGCGCTGTCGTGCCGTTTGTCGCCGAGGGCGAAGAATGGGACGGCGAACTGGTCAACACCGGCCGCCGCTTCGTCACCGCGATCGGCGCCGGCACCACCTATCCCGACTACAAGCCGGCGCCTTTCATCGTCAGCCAGGAGGTCGAAGGCGTCGATCTCGTCACCGTCGTCACCGAGGGCATCTTCTCCTACTGCGGCGTCAAGGTGAAGATCGACACCGACCGGCATATCGGCCCCGAAACGGCGACGGTCCGCGCGGCGGGCGAGGCGATCGGCCATGTCACGACAGGCGAATATGGCTCGCAGATGCTGTCGCTGGGCGGCGTGCATCATCTGACCGGCGGATCCAAGGCCGAAGGTCGCGCCACCTGCGATGCGCTGCTCCATCTATGCAACCGCAAGCCGGTCGAGCTCACCATCGACGGCGGCGCTGTGGTCATCGTCGAAGCCGGCAAGCCGCCGGTCATCGACGGCAAGCTCGAGCAGCGGATGCGCGTCGGCTGCGGCTCTGCCACCATCGGCATGTTCGCCACCCAGTGGCGCGGCCTGGTCGACGAGGTGGTGGTGGTCGACGACCACATCACCGGCGTCGTTTCCGAGCATCAGGCAGGCAAGGTGCTCGGCTGGCAGGATACCGGCATAAAAATCATCGGCCGCCGTTCGACGCCGGGCCGCTATTTCAAGGTGTCGGAGCCCGGCCTCGGCTGGGGCGGCACCAGCATTTCCGACCCGCTGTCGATCCTTGGTGAGTGGAACGCGAAGAAGGGCGCACATCCCGGCCTGTCGCTGCTGATGGTCTCGACCACCGGCGAGCAGTTCGCCTATTACGAGCTCGACGACGCCTTGAAGCCGGTGCAGAAACCGTTCCCCGAGCGGCTGCAGAAATCCGTCGGCCTGATCGAGGACAATTGCGAGCCGGCGCTGTGCACCGTGCTGTTCGTCGGCGGCGCCGGCGGCTCGCTGCGTGCCGGCGTCACCGAGAACCCGGTCAATCTGACCCGCTCGGTGCAGGGCCTGACGACGTATGTGACGGTCGGCGGCGCGCCGGTCTATGTCTGGCCGGGCGGCGGCATCACGCTGATGGTCGACGTCACCCGCGTGCCGGAAGGCGCCTTCGGCTATGTGCCGACGCCGGCGCTGGTGGCGCCGATCGAGTTCACCCTGCGCCGCGACGATTATATCAGGCTCGGCGGCTACGAAGCCGAGATCCGCAGCGTTGACGACATTCTCGCCAAAGGCGGCGAGTATCTCAACCCGCGCCGCGGCACGTCTGCGCCGGCCAGCAATCCATGGCCGCCGCTGGCGCAGTTGCGGCGCGCAGCGGCAGACGGGGCAAAGTAGTGATGAACGGCCCGCAGGCGCATTGGCTTGAGGACGGCAGGCGGCTGCATCTCAATCATGGCCCGATCGACCTGATCGTCGAGGCATTTGGCGATGCGGACGAACGCCGCGCCGCCTATGGCCAGGCGGTGGCGCGGTTTCAAACAATCCTGCAGGAGCTCGTCGACGAACTGCCGGAACTGCGCCGCCCGGCCTCGTCGCGACCACGTGCTTTCGCTGGCCCGACGGCGCGACGCATGGAAGCGGCGGTTGTTCCGCTGGCGAAACAATTCATCACGCCGATGGCTGCGGTCGCCGGTTCGGTAGCCGACGAAATGCTTGGCGCGCTGCTGGCCGGTCGCCGGCTCGATCGCGCCTATGTCAACAATGGCGGCGACAGCGCGATCCATCTCGGCAATGGCCGGTCCATGACGCTTGCCATTGCCGGGACAGGTCATGAACTGGCAGGCCGTATCACGATCCCTGCCGAAGACGGGATCCGCGGCATCGCGACCAGCGGCTGGCGCGGCCGTTCCTTTTCGCTCGGCATCGCCGACGCTGTTACCGTACTGGCGCGGACCGGTGCTGAAGCCGATGCCGCCGCGACCCTGATCGCCAACGCCGTCGACCTGCCCGGTCATGGCGCCATCGAGCGCATGCCGGCGCGCGATCTGGCGCCCGACAGCGACCTTGGCGATCGCCTGGTCACCCAGGCCGTCGGCGCGCTTTCCTCCAGCGAAATCGGTAAGGCGCTGGATAGCGGGCTCGCTATCGCCGAAGATATTCGGCGACATGGCCTGATTGCCGCTTCAGCGCTGTTCCTTGCCGGTCAGGCACGGATCGCCGGTCCCATGGCGCTCGTTGCGCCCAACGAGAAATCGAGGAAGGAAATTGCCCATGCCTGAGTTTGCGATCCGCAAGATTGCGGTGCTGACCGAGGAGATATTTCATGAGGGCGGGCCGGTGGCGAAGGTGCCGCGCCGCCGCGCCGCCGCCATGGCGGTGGTGAACAACCCATTCGCCGGCCGCTACGTGGAAGACCTGCAGAGCGCCATGGACGATCTGAAGCCGCTCGGGCTGCTGCTCTCGGACAAACTGATCGCCGCATTGGGCGGCGACGTGAAACAGATCGACGGCTACGGCAAGGGCGCCATCGTCGGTATCGCCGGCGAACTGGAGCATGGCGCGCTGTGGCATGTGCCTGGCGGCTATGCCATGCGCGAGCGGCTCGGCGACGCCAAGGCGATCGTGCCGTCGGCAAAGAAGGTCGGCGCCTTCGGCGCGCGGCTCGACGTGCCGCTCGGCCATATCAACGCCGCCTATGTGCGCAGTCATTTCGATGCCATGGAGGTCGGCATCAGCGACGGGCCTCGTCCCGACGAGATCCTGTTCTGCCTCGCCATGACCTGCGGCCCGCGCGTGCACGACCGCATGGGCGGTCTCGCGGCAAAGGACATCAAGGCATGGGACGGACTGCGGTGAGCGCCGAAGACATCAAGCTCAAGCTGGTCGGGGCCGAGGAGCCCGACGAGAACGATTACCGCCTGCAGGAGCAGGTCGGCTTCATCCTGCGGAAGGCGCACCAGCGCCATGTCTCGATCTTCGCCGCGCACATCGCCGACCTGACGCCGCCGCAATTCGCCGCCCTGGCCAAGTTGCACGATGTCGGCGAGACCTCGCAGAACCAGCTTGGCAGCCTGATCGCCATGGACGCGGCGACGGTGAAAGGTGTCATCGACCGGCTCAAGGCGCGCGGCCTGGTCGAGCTTTCCAAGCATGAGGTCGACAAAAGGCGCCTGCTGGTCAATCTGACCGCTGAAGGCCGAAATGCCGTCGAGCGGCTGATCCCGATCGCCCGCGAGATCACCGAGGAAACGCTGGCGCCGCTTTCGGCCAAGGAGGCCGCCATTTTCATGAGGCTTTTGGCCAAGCTGGCGTGAGCGCGGCCTTGATCAAAAAGGGTGCCGGCCCTGCGGCAGTCCCCTTCTCCCCGTCACTATACGGGGAGAAGGGGACTGCAGGCGGATGAGGGGCAGCGCCATGCCGCGTCCCTCAAGCGCCCTCACCGGCGACACGCCTCAGAGCCCGTGCTCCTTCAGAATCTCCGCGGCATTTTCCTTGGTGATCTTCTGCGTCGGCAGCGTGATGGTCTTTTCGACCTTCTCGCCGTTCAGGAACTTGATCGCCTGCCGCAGCCCTTCGGCGCCCGGCGTCACATAGGTGAACGTTGCCGTCAGCTCGCCATTGGCAACAAGCTGCACGCCTTCATTAGGCAGGCCGTCGATGCCGATGAACTTGATGTCCTTCTCGCGGCCGACATCCTTGGCGGCAAGATAGGCGCCGTAGGCCATCGGATCGTTGTGACCATAGACGAGGTCGATCTTCTCGTTGTTGCGCAGTGCCGTGGCCATGATGTTGTAGGCCTGGTCCTGCTTCCAGTCGCCCGACTGTTGGTCGAGCAAATATTTTATGCCCGGCTCCTTGTCGGTGAATTCATGGAAGCCGTCATGGCGGTCATGTGCCGGCTGGGTGCCCATGCCGCCCCAGATCTCGACGACATTGCCTGATGCCTTGCCCTTGCCGCCGAGCAATTCGACGGCGTATTCACCGGCAGCCCGGCCGATCAGCTTGTTGTCGCCGCCGACGAACTGCGTGTAGTCCTTGGTCTCGACGTTGCGGTCGAGCACGAAGACCGGGATCTTGGCGTCGATCGCCTGCTGCACGACACCGGTCAACCCCGCCGATTCCTTCGGCGACACCAGCAGCGCATCGACTTCCTGGCGGATCAGGTTTTCGACATCGGCGACCTGCTTTTCCGTCTTGTCCTCGCCGTCGGTGACGATCAGCTCGACTTCCGGATGCTTGGCGGCCTCAGCCAGGATGTCCTTGTTGAACTGGGCGCGCCAGGGCTCGATGGTCGTCACCTGCGAGAAGCCGATCTTCCACTTCTTGTCCTGCGCGTAGGCGTTGCCGCTGGCCAAAAGCGCGGTCGTGGTCAGCAGTGCCGCGGTGACAGCGGCAAGCTTCAGCAATTCACGTCGTTTCATTTCTTGTTTCCTCCAAGATTTAGAGACGGGGTCTCTTTTGACGGCCGCTTTGCTGCGGTCGTTTCCTTGTGCGCCGTTCGTCCACCAGGCAGGCGCAGATAGAAGAGAAGATCAACGGCATTGCGCTCCTGGACGAGCACGGTGCCGATGATGATCATCCCCTTCAGCACGAGCTGAAGGTTCGAATTGATGTTGTGCAATTGCAGGATGTTCGAGAGCAGTCCGAAGATCAGCACGCCGCAGAATGTGCCGATAAGGCTGCCGCGACCGCCCATCAGGCTGGTGCCGCCGATGACCACGGCGGCGATGGCATCGAGCTCCAGCCCGGCGCCGGCATCCGGCTTGCCTTGCCTGTATTGCGCGACATAGAGCACCGCCGCCACGCCGGCCAGCAGCCCGGACACGGCGTAGGTGGCGATCTTGACGCGGCCGGCGGCGATGCCGGACAGCCGCGCCGCCTCTTCATTGCCGCCGATGGCGTAGACATAGCGGCCGAACGGGGTGAAGCGCAGCACCGCGCCGTAGATCAGGATCGCTCCGAGGAAGAACAGGCCCGGCATCGGGATCACGCCGAACACCAGCGAGCGCAGGATTTCGAAATCGGCGGTGGCGTTCGACCCGGTGTAGACCGGCAGCACCGCATTGTTCTGGCCGGCGGTCAGCCGGGCGATGCCGAGCGCCGTCACCATCATCGCCAGCGTGACGATGAAAGGCTGCAGCCGCCCGGCAACGATGATGACGCCGTTGAGCGCGCCAAACAGCAGGCCGACGCAAGGCGCCACCAGTAGCACGCCGAGCACGCCGAATTTCGAGCCGACCTGCGGCAGCAGGTACCACAGCACGAGACTGCAGAGGATCACCCCGACAATGCCGGGCGTGACCAGCCCACGAACGCTGTCCAGCCTGATGGCGTGGGTGGCCTGCGGGCCGGCGCGCGATTTTTCGATGTTCAGGAAGATGAAGCGGGTGACCAGGATGCCGAGGCAAAGGGCGACTACGGCAACTGTCGGCACCCCCAGCACCACCGCCGGCGTGACGCCCGGAACCGTCAGCAGCATGGCGCAGACCACGGTGCAGATCGCCATCAGCGAGCCGACGGAAAGATCGATGCCGCCGGTGATGATCACCGCCGTCATGCCGGTGGCGATCAGGCCGGTGGTCGACACCTGGCGCAGCACATCGAGCAGATTGCCGTAGGACAGGAAGATGTTGTTGCCCTTGGAGCTGATCGGCGAGCCCAGCACGCCGATCAGGAAGATGGCGATCAGGCCCCAATAGAGCTTCGTCCGCGACAGGATGTTCAAGATGCTCATGCTGCGGGTCTCGTCATGGTCCGGCGTGGCGCCGCGAGCCGCATGATGGCCTCCTCGCTGGCTTGCGCGCGCGACAGGATCCCCGTCTGGCGACCATCGGCCATGACCAGGATGCGATCGGAAAGAAGCAGCAGCTCCGGCAATTCCGAGCTGATGACGGCGATGGCGAGCCCGTCTCGCGCCAGCTTGAAGATGAGGTCGTAGATCTCCCGCTTGGCACCGACATCGATGCCGCGTGTCGGCTCGTCCAGCAGCAGCACCCGCGGCTGCGTCGCCAGCCACTTGCCGATGACGACCTTCTGCTGGTTGCCGCCGGACAGGGTGCCGGCCGGCTGCTCGATGGTCCCGCAGCGAATGCCGAGCGCCTTGACCGCCTGCCGCGCCAGGCCTTGCTCGGCGGCCCGCGAGCGAAGCCCGAACCGCGCCAGCGTGCCGACCAGCGGCAGCGCGACATTGTCGGTGATCGACGCCTGAAGATGCAGGCCCTGCGTCTTGCGGTCCTCCGTCACCAGGGCGATGCCGAGCCGGCGGGCGTCGCGCGGCGAACGGATTTCCACCGGCTCGCCGTCGAGCCGGATTTCGCCGCCGGCGCGGCCGCCGCTGGAGCCGAAGATGGTCTCCAGGATTTCGGTGCGTCCCGAGCCGAGCAGTCCGCCTATCCCCAGAATTTCGCCTTCGGCAAGATCGAAGGCGACGCCGTCGAGCGCGGTGCGCCAGCCGTGGCGGTCTGGTTTCGACAGCGATAGGCCGCCTACGGAGAGAACGACCTTGCCGCTGGGACCACGCTCTTCCTGGGAAGAGGCAAGCAGGTTGCGCCCGACCATCGCCGATATGATGGTATCTTCGTCGAGCTTTGCCATCGCCTCGGTCAGCACGCGGCGTCCATCGCGAAACACGGTGACCCGGCTGGCCAGATGCATGACCTCGTCGATGCGGTGCGAGATGTAGACGATCGCCACGCCGTTGTCGGCGAGCTGGCGGATGATCCGGAACAGCCTCTGGCATTCTGCCGGCGAAAGCGCGGAGGTCGGCTCGTCCATGATCAGGATGCGCGCCGACATCGACAGTGCCTTGGCGATCTCGACCAGCTGCTGCTCGCCGACGCGCAGGCTGCCGACCCGCGCTTCCGGGTTGAGCTCGATGCCGAGCCTCTGCAGCAGGCCGCCGGCGGCATGGCTGCTTGCCTTGCGGTCGACGATAAGTCCGGCGATCAGCTTCTCGCGCCCCAGGAAGATATTATCGGCAACGCAGAGCTCGGGGACGAGATTGAGCTCCTGGTGGATGATGGCGATGCCGGCATGCTCGGCGTCGCGGACCCCGGCGAAACGCACCGGATGGGCATCGACGTTCACCGTTCCGTCGTAATCCGTATAGATGCCGGAGAGGATTTTCATCAGCGTCGACTTGCCGGCGCCGTTTTCCCCCATCAGCGCATGGATCTCGCCGCGCCGCAGCTCGAAGCCGACATCGACAAGTGCGGCGATGCCACCGAAGGTCTTGGAGATGTGCTCGGCGCTCAGAACGACCGCCGAGCCGCCGGCGGCGGCCGCATCATCTCCGGACGTGATGGAATTGCCATGCTCCATGACAAGAACGGCCTCCCTTCCGTCGTCGTCGAACATCTCAAACGCTAATCTAAACGTTTCGAACATGTCAAGTCGCTATCTGATGAGGCGGGATTGATCCATTTCAATTCTTGCACAAATCCGCAGGATTCCGTAGGTATTGCAGCCAGAGGGCGATGAAACGTTTCGAAAATGATGGCGTCAGGGCGAAAAAAGCAGCGAAAGTCCACGGCCCCGACCATGCTGCACGTGGCTGAAGCGGCGCGTGTTTCGGTTGCCACCGTCTCGGCGCTGATCAACGGTACCGCGACCGTCAGTCCCGAGCTCAGCCAGCGCATCGAACAGGCGATCCGCGACATCGGCTACAAGCGCAACGCGATCGCCCGCAGCCTGAAGATGGGCACGACCCGCACCATCGGGCTTACCGTTCCCCACATCACCAATCCGTTCTTCACCGATGTCGTTTCGGTCATCCAGCAGGCATTCGACCGCGCCGGCTATGCGGTCATGCTGTGCTGCACGGACGAGGACCTGAACACGCAGGACGACCAGATCAGGCTGCTGCTCGACCGAATGGTCGACGGACTGATCGTTGCGCGCGTCGGCGACGGCGCGATCCTGAAGAGAATTGTCGACGACGCCAACGTGCCGGTGGTGCTGCTCGACCGCGTTTGCGAAGGCGTCGATACCGACACCGTCGTTCTCGACAACCAGCGCGCGGTGTTCGACGCCATCACTCATCTGATCGATCTCGGCCACCGGCGGATCGGCTACATCTCCGGATCGTTCGACATCTCGCCCATGCATGACCGCATGACGGGATATCGCGAGGCGCTCCAGGCTGCCGGCCTGCCGGTCGAGAGCGAGCTTGTCCGCTTCGGCAATTTCCATGAAGTCGACGGCTACAACGCGACGATGCAGCTGCTTTCGCTGCACGACCGCCCGAGCGCGATCTTCTCGGCCAACAACCCGATGGTGATCGGCACCATGAAAGCGATCCGCGATATCGGGCTGTCTTGCCCCGAGGACATTTCGGTTGCCTGCTTCGACGATTTTCCGTGGTCGGACGTGTTCCAGCCGCAACTGACCACGGTCGCACAACCGGTCAAGGCGATCGGCGAGCAGGCGGCCAATCTGTTGCTCGACCGCCTAGCCGGAAACAGGGACGCGCCGCCGCGCAAGCTGACGCTCAAGGGACGCCTGATGATCCGCAATTCATGCCGGCCCCTTGGCGCGCCGCTGGGGGCGATCGCACAAAGCGTCAGCGCCTAACGCGCCTTCGCAGCGTCGCAAAAAAGTCAGGCCGCTTCCGACAGCGATTTGTGGACGTTGGCCAGGATCTCGAAGGATCGCACCCGCGCTGCGTGGTCGAAAATCTGCGCGGTAACCATCAGCTCGTCGGCGCCGGTGCGCTGCACGAACGCTTCGATGCCTTGCCTGACCGTTTCCGGGGCGCCGACGACGGCGCAGGACAGCGCCTGGTCGAGCATGGTTTTGGCCATCGGGTCGAGGTCGCGCTCATATCCGTCGACCGGCGGCGGCAAGCGGCCGGGCCGGCCTGTGCGCAGATTGACGAAGGCCTGCTGCAGCGAGGTGAACAACAGCCGCGCCTGGGCGTCGGAGGGTGCAGCGAACACGTTGAGGCCGAGCATGACATAGGGCTTGTCGAGCTGTTTCGACGGCTGGAAGCGCGAGCGATAGATCTCCAGCGCGTGGTCGAGTTCGGCCGGCGCGAAATGCGAGGCGAAGGCGTAGGGCAGGCCGAGCATGGCTGCGAGCTGCGCGCCATAGAGGCTCGAGCCCAAAATCCAGATCGGCACCTGCTCGCCCTCGCCGGGCACGGCGCGGATACGCTGACCGTCTTCGACCGGCTGGAAATAGCCCATCAGTTCGACGACATCCTGCGGAAAACTGTCGGCGCCGGCCTCGAGGTTGCGGCGCAGCGCACGCGCCGTGCCCATGTCGGTGCCCGGCGCTCGGCCGAGGCCGAGATCGATGCGGCCCGGGTGCAACGCGTTAAGCGTGCCGAACTGCTCGGCGATGACCAGCGGCGAATGGTTCGGCAGCATGATGCCGCCGGCGCCGACGCGTATCGTTGTGGTGCCGCCGGCGACATGGGCAATGACGACGGAGGTGGCGGCGCTGGCGATGCCCGGCATATTGTGATGCTCGGCCAGCCAATAGCGCCTGTATCCCAGCCGCTCGGCATGGCGGGCGAGATCGAGCGAATTGGCGAGCGATTGCGAAGCGTTGCTGCCTTCGACGATCGGCGACAGGTCGAGAACGGAAAGAGCGGTCATGGGCGGCGAGGATCCTGTGGACGGGAGGGATGTAGGAACCGACCGCGATGGCCGCAAATTCAAAAAATTGAACTGACGCCCATGAGTCCACCCAAGCAAAAAGGGGCGCTCTGGATTTTACAATCCACGGTTCCCTGCCGCAGCTTATCCCGCTTCTCGGATCATACGCCCGCAGCCGTGTCGGTTTCTGAAATCTCTTCGTCCTCAACCGCCGTATGTTGCGCCGCCAGGAAATTGCCGACATGGCTGAGGCCGTCGAAATGGTCGCAGAACACCTTGATGACGACCAGCAGCGGCACCGCCATCAGCGCGCCGACGAGACCCCACAGCCAGGACCAGAAAGCAATGGCGATGAGGATCGCCACGGCATTGATCTCTAGGCGGCGGCCGACCACCGTCGGCGTCACGAATTGGCCTTCGACGGTATCGCACAACAGCACGAAGGCAGGCGCCAGCAGCGCGTAGGAGATGCTGTCGAAGCTGATCAGCGCGATGATCGTGACCAGCGTGATGGTAATCAGCGCCCCGATATAGGGCAGGAAATTGAGCAGAGCCGCTGCTGCGCCCCAGACTTGCGGGTTGGGCATGCCGAGTGCCCAGAGGCCGAGTCCGATGATCACGCCCAGGCATGTATTGATGACGGCGACGGTAAGCAGATAGTGCGAGATTTCACGCTCGACGTCATAGACGACGCGCAGTGCCCGCTTCTTTTCGCTGAGACTGGGGAAGGATTCGACGATCTTCTCATAAAACATCGTGCCGGAGGCGAGCAGGAACAGCGACAGGACGAAGACGATGATGAGGCTGGTGCCCGCCGACAGCAAATTGCCGGCGGCTTGCGAGAGGATGCCCGATTGCGCCATGGCTACCCTCTGGACGCCCGGCCCTTGGGAGGTCTGCGTCAGTCCCTCTATCTGCCGCGAAATCTCCATGATCCTTTCGAAAGGACGCCGCAGTTGCGCGAGACGTTCGGTCAGCTGCTGGCCAATCACCGAGGTGTTGTTGATGAGGTCGATGACCGGGCCGCTGAGCAGATAGCCGGCCACGGCAAGGATGCTGACCGACAGCACCACCAGCAGTGTCGCCGCTATCACATCGGGCATGCCGTGTTTGCGCAGGAAGCGGACGATCGGCGTCAGCGTCAGCGCCAGCAGGAAAGCCAGGATGACCGGCATGAAGAAGGCACGGGCGAAGGAGAGCGCGTAGATCGCCATAAGGATGAAGATGCCGACTAGCAGCGAACGTATCAGGTGCATGTCCGCACGCGCCTCGACGCGCGGATCGGGGCTCTCGGCAGCGCCCGAAGCGGCGGGTTCGGCTTTCATTCTGGCCCTCGGCGGCACACTGCGATTGGTGTACGCTGTTGGCGGAAACGCCTTTGCGGCTTCAAGGTTCCGTTGGAGCGACGTGCGTCCACTCGGACGCTCAAAGTACGCTCTAACGCTTTGAATTTACCATCGGCCCGAAAATCGATTCCGATTTTCGGCCGATGCGTTAGCCGGTGCTGACGATGACCTTAGGCCCTACCTGGCCGGCGAGTCAGGCGGCCGGCGCGGCAACGGCGGGGATCGCCTTCGCCGTTTCCTTGCGCACGATCGGTGCCACCTTGGTGCCGTAGAGTTCGATCGCCTTCATGATCTTGGCGGCACGTTGAGGCTGGTGGCCAGACCAGCCGGATCGTTGCCAGCCCGTTTGGCCGCTTCCCTGTAAATATCGAACAGCGGCGCGAACCGCGCCGGCTCGCCGCCGATGATGGCCAGCGCCAGCGGCAGGCCGAGCGCACCGGCCCGCGCGGCGGATTGCGGCGTGCCGCCGATCGCGATCCAGATCGGCAATCTGTCCTGGAACGGGCGGGGGTAGACGCCGCGATCGTTGATCGGAGCGCGCAGCCTGCCCGACCAGCTCACCTTGACATGATCGCGGACGGCAAGCAGCAGATCGAGCTTTTCGGCAAAGAGCTCGTCATAGTCCTCAAGATTGTAGCCGAACAGCGGAAAGGATTCGATGAACGAGCCGCGCCCAGCCATGATCTCGGCCCGGCCGCTGGATAGAAGGTCGAGCGTTGCAAACTGCTGGAAGACACGGACCGGGTCGTCGGAGGATAGCACAGTGACCGCGCTGGTCAGCTTTATGCGCCGGGTGCGTTCGGCGGCTGCGGCCAGGGCTACGATCGGCGCTGAAGCCGCATAATCGGGACGGTGATGCTCGCCCAACCCAAACACGTCGAGGCCGACCTGGTCGGCCAGCTCGATCTCCTCGATCAGGTTGCGCAGCCGCTCATGCGCACCGATGGCGCCTGGGCCTGATTCTGGGCTGACGTCGGCGAAGGTGTAGAGACCGAGTTCCATCATCTGTCATCCTGGTGTTTTGTTCTGGTGTTTTGTTTTTCGCGCTACAGGTAGCGACCAGCCCGCCGCGTCGCCAGAGGGTCGGATGGTGAACAGTGCATGTCCGTTTCAGCCGAAAAGGCGTCTCCCGACTGCAACAGCTCAGAATTTCATGGCTGGCATACCGTTTTGGCGCTTGAACTCTGGGTTTTCACGCGTATGTAAGCGTCGCAAATTGACTCCAGGGAAGTGGACTTGGCTATCTATAGGGAAAAAGACGTTTTCGAGCGGCGCAATGCCGCAAACGAGGCAAAGAAGGCGCTTCTCGAGCGCTTCAAGGCAAAGCCGGCAGCGGACGATCCAGCGGTGCTGGCACGACAGGCCGAACGCAAGGCGATCCTCGAAGCCCGTGCGATACGCGAGGCCGAAAAGGCCAGGCTGAAGCAGGAGAAGCTGGCGCGCGAAGCGGCCGAAAAGGCCGAGCGCGAAGCTGCTGCAGAAGCCGCGCGGATTGCTGCGGAAGAAGCGGCGCAGGCGGAAGCGAAGATCCGGGAAGCCGAAGAGAACGAGCGCATCGCTCGTTTGCTTGCCGACGAGGCCGAGCGCAAAGCCAAGCGCGACGCGCGCTATGCGGCGCGCAAGCAGCGCACCGGCCGGACGCCTCCGGGCTTTTCCGCTCGCTAGCGCTCCAAGCGCGATTCACCAATCAAATTCAGGGCCGCCTTGCAGCGGCCCTGAAGGCGTTTGTGCTGCTGCCTTGCAGCAAGAACTAATGCATGTCGCCCAAAAGTGCGCAGCGGTTTTGGGACGACGACATGCATAAAAAAAGAGCGTAAAGCGCGTCGCATGAGTCCCTTCAGACGCACGCGCTTTACGCCGCGAGTTTCAATCCCATGATGCCGCAGACGATGAGTGCGATGCAGGCCAGCCTGATCGCGGTCGCAGGCTCACCGAGCAGCCAGATGCCAAGCAGCGCCGTGCCGACGGTGCCGATGCCGGTCCACACCGCGTAAGCCGTGCCGACCGGCAGCGTCTTCAGCGCCAGTCCGAGCAAGGCGAGACTGACGACCATCGAGGCAACCGTCAGGACGGTCGGAAGCGGCTTCGAAAAACCGTCAGTGTATTTGAGGCCGATCGCCCAGCCGATCTCGAACAGGCCAGCGAAGAAGAGAAGAATCCACGACATCGGAACGCTCCATTGGACTGCGGGTCGTCCCGGTCTTTTCGGAAAGCGCGAAGTCGTCTTCGCGGCATTGATTTAGAAATGCCCAATCAACAGCAGCGCCGACAGCATTTCAGGACCAGTCGCTGAATGTCGATGGTCCTGGAATGCCGTCGGTCATGACTGCGCCGAAACGCCGAGGCCTACTTGTCCTTGAGTTTGGTCGCCTTGACGGGCGGCGCTTTCAGGGTCGGGGCAGCGGCAGGTTTCTTCGCGTCCTTCTTCGGCTTGCGGGCTTCCTTGCCCGCCTTCATCGCACCTTTAGCCATGATTCGTTTCCTCCAATTGTGGCAAGCGAAATGACCCAAGAGAAACGCCCGACCGCAAGAGGCATAATCTGGCGCCGGCGCCAGCCGTCGGCTGTCAACCGTTTCTAATTCGCTCGTAAACCGCGCTGGTCCGTGCGATGATCTTTTTTGCACTGCAGCAACGGCCCGTGCCTTCGCCGGGTGGTAATCCGGCAGGACGGTCAGGACGACAATGCGAATCCATATCGGCTGCGAGATGAGCTTCGACTTTCCGCAGGAAACGCCGCTGATCGCGATGCTCAACGTTCACTATTCCCGCGCGTCCGATCTCGAGCGGCCGGATTTCCTGACTTCCAACCCACCGGTGCCGATCGAGAGCTACCGCGACAGTTTCGGCAATTGGTGCAACCGCCTTGTCGCCCCGCCTGGTCGCTTCACCTTCGGCACGGACGCGGTGATCCGCGATCCCGGAAGTTTTGAGATGAGCGATCTGGTGGCGTGGCAGCACGAGGTGCGCGACCTGCCGTCGGAGACGCTGCTGTTCCTGCTGCCGAGCCGCTACTGCGAGAGCGACGTGCTGGCGAACGAGGCGTGGCGGCTGTTCGGCCACTCACCGCTCGGTATTCCACGCGTGCAGGCGGTCTGCGATTTCGTCCACAACCACATCATCTTCAACTACGGCAACGCGCGGCCGACGCGCACGGCAGCAGAGGCCTATCGAGAGCAAAGCGGCGTTTGCCGCGACTTTGCCCATCTCGCCGTCGCCTTCTGCCGCGCCTTGAACATCCCGACGCGCTATTGCACCGGCTACATCAGCGACATCGGCCTGCCGAAACCTTGGTCGGACATGGACTTCGCCGCCTGGATGGAGGTCTACCTCGGCGGTCGCTGGCATGCCTTCGATCCGCGCAACAATGCGCCGCGCATCGGCCGCATCCTGATCGCCTCCGGCCGCGACGCGGCCGATGTGCCGCTGACCCATATCTTCGGGCCGGGTATGCTGGCCGGTTTCAAGGTCTGGACGGAAGAAGTCATCGAAGAGGCGTCGGCGCAGCAGCCTTGAACCAGCGGATGGTTTGCCGCGTTGTGAATGCCTGTGTGGAGCTTCGCGGTGCGCCGTTAAGCTCCAACGCGTCGAGGCGCGCTGAAGGGAGGAGCGAAGATGAAAATCGACGGCGGGTGCCATTGCGGCGCCATCACTTACGAGGCGGAGGTCGATCCGGACAAGACCAGTATTTGTCACTGCATCGATTGCCAGCAGCTGACCGGAACAGCGTTTCGGGTGACCGTGCCGGCGCCGGAGGAGCGCTACCGGATCACCAAGGGCACGCCGAAGATCTACATCAAGACCGCAGCGAGCGGCGCCAGGCGCGCCCAGGCCTTTTGCGGCGAGTGCGGTACGCACCTCTATGCCACGTCGGTTGGCGACGGGCCGAAAGTCTATGGCATCAGGGTCGGCACGGCGCGGCAGCGCGAACAACTGATCCCGAGAAAACAGATCTGGCACCGCTCGGCGCTGCCTTGGCTGCCGGAGTTCGAAGGCACGATGATCGTCGAGGAGCAGTAGCCTCTCAGTCGTCTCCTTCGACCACCCTTAGCCTCAATTGGCCGGTCTTGGAGTCGGCGACGCGCGCACCCGCTTCGGTCTTCGCGTTGGCCGCCGATCCGACGTCGCCTTCCGCCGGTTGCGCGCCGAACTCCAGCGCCTCGATCTTCTGGCCGCGCTTGGTCACCTTCGAGGTCGAGACGAGAATATCGTCGATATCCTTGGCCGACTGGCCGAAATGGCTCTGCAGCTTGCGCACCCGCTCGTCGAGGCGCGAGACATCCTCCATCAGCCGGATGACTTCGCCCTGGATCAGATGCGCCTGCTCGCGCATGCGGGCGTCCTTGAGAATCGCCTGGATGACCTGAATCGACAGCATCAGCAGCGACGGCGAGACGATGACGATGCGGGCGCGGTGCGCCTTGTGGACAATCCCCTCGAAATTCTCGTGGATCTCGGCGAATACCGATTCCGACGGCACGAACATGAAGGCGGTGTCCTGCGTCTCGCCTTGGATCAGGTATTTGTCGGAAATATCGCGGACATGCACCTCGATATCACGCCGAAACGCTTGTGCGGCGACCTTCTGCAAATCGACGCCTTCGGCGGCACGGATGGCATTCCAGGCTTCCAGCGGAAACTTGGCGTCGATGGCGAGTGCGGGCGCGCCGTTCGGCATCTTCACCAGGCAGTCGGGCCGGCTGCCGTTCGACAGGGTCGCCTGGAATTCATAGGCGCCGTGCGGCAGGCCGTCGGCGACAATCGCCTCCATGCGCGACTGGCCGAAGGCGCCGCGCGTCTGTTTGTTGGAGAGGATTGCCTGAAGTTGCACGACCTGGCTAGCGAGCGACTGGATGTTGCCTTGCGCTGTATCGATGACCGCCAGCCGCTCCTGCAGTTTGGCGAGGCTTTCATGCGTCGATTTCGTCTGCTCGGTCATGGTCTGGCCGAGACGGCCGGTCATCGCGTCGAGACGCTGGCCGATCGACTGCGTGAGTTCGGCCTGCCGCGCCCCGAACACTTCGGCGATGGCGCCCATGCGGCCCTGCATCTCGGCCTGGCTTGCCAGGATGCCGGCCATCCGCGCCTCGGCGTCGCGGGCGTGGTCGGCGGCTTCCGCGGCAGCCACCGCACGCGCCTTGGCCGAGCGCCAGAGCGCGACGACGAGCGCCACGAACAGGCCCAGGAACAGGACCGCGCCGAATGCCAGCGCGTGGCCGAGCGTGATCGTGGTGGCGCCGAGCCGGGCGATCGGTTCGGACAGGATGGTGGTCAGGTCGTTCATATCGGACAGCATAGATGATTCGGCCTGACGACACAGATCAAAACGTGAACGCCGCTGCAAATGCCCCGGTTGACGCTTTTCGTGCGAGGTCTTAGGTGAGACGCCATGTCGATCAAGCCGCTCATCATCCTTCCCGATCCCGTCCTGCGCCAGGTTTCGAAACCGGTCGAGCGCGTCGACGGCGCTTTGCGCAAACTGGCCGATGACATGCTGGACACGATGTATGATGCGCCGGGCATTGGTCTGGCGGCGATCCAGATCGGCGAACCGCTGCGCATGCTGGTGATCGACCTCGCCAAGGAAGACGAGCCGCCGGCGCCGCATGTCTTCATCAATCCCGAGATTCTTGAGAGCGCCGATCAGCGCTCGGTCTACGAGGAGGGGTGCCTGTCGATCCCGGATTACTATGCCGAGGTCGAGCGCCCTGCCGCCGTGCGGGTGAAATATCTCGATCGCGACGGCAAACTGCAGGAGATCGAGGCCGAAGGGCTGATGGCGACTTGCCTGCAGCACGAAATCGACCATCTCAACGGCGTTCTGTTCATCGACCACATCTCGAAGCTGAAGCGCGACATGGTGGTGAAGAAGTTCAAGAAGCTCGCCAGGGACAAACCATCAGGCAGCAAGGCGCCGGGCAAGTTAGTGGGATAGGGCGATACTCGCGCAGTTTGATGCTGAACCTTTCGAAGATGTTGGCGGGACAGCGCCCCTCTACCCTGTTCCAGATCAGGAAATGGAGACGCCGATGAGCGACATGCTGATCAGAAATATTCCCGAACCCTTGAAGCGGGAAATCGAGCAGGCAGCGCGTAAGAGCGGCCAGAGCCTGTCGGGCAAGGCGATAGCTCTTCTGCGCGAAGGCATGGTCGCCGAAAGGCAAGCCAGGCTGGAGCCGGGTCTTTCGGCATGGGACGCTATTCGCGCGACTTTCGCTGCTGAAAACGCAATTGGCGATGAATTCGCCAAGATCATGAACGAAATCGAAGCAGAAAGGAAACGCGACTTCGGTCGCCGACCCGCAAAGTTCGCGACTTCGACTGAGCCGACTTAACGGCCAGACGAAGACCGGACCCGGAACAAAATGCCCTTGCGCGTCATCTTCATGGGTACGCCCGAATTCTCGGTGCCGACGCTGCGGGCGGTCGCGGATGCCGGACATGAGATTGGAGCCGTCTACACTCAGCCGCCGCGCGCCGCCGGTCGCCGCGGGCTGGAACTGACGCCGTCGCCGGTGCAGCGAGAGGCCGAGCGGCTGGGCCTCGAGGTGCGGACGCCGGTGTCGCTGAAGAACGAGACCGAGCAGCAGGCGTTCCGCGCCTTGCGGGCCGATGTCGCCGTCGTCGTCGCCTATGGATTGCTGTTGCCCAAACCCATTCTCGAGGCGCCGCGGCTCGGCTGCCTCAATGGTCACGCGTCGCTGTTGCCACGCTGGCGCGGCGCCGCCCCTATCCAGCGCGCCATCATGGCCGGCGATACCGAGACAGGCATGATGGTGATGATGATGGAAGAGGGCCTGGACACCGGCCCGGTGGCGATGGCCGAAAAATGCGCCATCGGCCCCAATATGACGGCCGGCGAACTGCATGATCGGCTGATGCACATTGGCGCCGCGCTGATGGCGGAAGCGCTGGCTCGTCTGGAACGGGATGCCCTGACTTTTACCGCACAAGCGACGGAGGGGGTGACCTATGCCAAAAAGATCGATAAAGCGGAGACGCGCGTGGACTGGACGCGGCCTGCTGGCGAGGTCCACGATCATATTCGCGGCCTGTCGCCCTTTCCCGGCGCATGGTGCGAGATCGAAATTGCCGGCCGCCTGGAGCGGCTGAAACTGCTTCGCTCGACGCTTTCGCAAGGCGCCGGCGAGCCGGGAGGAATTCTCGACGACCGGCTGACGGTCGCCTGCGGGTCAGGCGCGATCAGGTTGGTCGAAGTTCAACGTGCGGGCGGAAGGCCCATTGCCGCGCAGGAGTTTCTGCGCGGGGCCAAGCTCGAAAAAGGAACGAAATTCTCATGAGCATGATGTCGATACGCGCGGCAACGCCGCGGGACCGCGAGGCGATCCGCCTGGTCGAGGAACACGCATTCGGCCAGCAGGCGGAGGCCGGCCTGGTCGACGCGCTGGTCAGCGGCGGCGATGCCGTCGTCGAACTGGTGGCGGAAGATGATGGACAGGTGGTCGGCCATATTCTGTTTTCGCGGCTTTACGTGCAGAACGGCGGCAAGAGCTTTCCGGCGGTGGCGCTGGCGCCTCTGGCGGTCGAGCCGTCATTCCATGGCACCGGCATCGGCGGTGCGCTGGTCCGCGAGGCGCATATCCGCCTGAAGGATGCCGGCGAGGTGCTGGCGGTCGTGCTTGGCGATCCCGCATATTATGGCCGCTTCGGCTACAGTCACGCGCGCGCCGAAAAATTCGAAAGCGAGTTCCAGGGCGAAGCGCTGCAGGCGCTGGTCTGGGGCGAAGCGCCTGAGACCGGCAAGCTGGTCTACGCTTCGGCTTTCGGCACCGCGCTCGCCGCCTAACCTCATCCTTCTTAGGAATGCCGCGTTTTCGCCTCGACATCGAATATGACGGCAGCCTCTATGCCGGCTGGCAGCGCCAGGCAGACCAGCCTTCGGTGCAGCAGGCGATCGAACAGGCGATCGAGAAATTCTGCGGCGAACAGGTCTCGCTGCGCGGCGCCGGCCGCACCGATGCCGGCGTCCATGCGACCGGTCAGGTGGCGCATGTCGATCTCGTCAGGGCGTGGCCTGATGACAAGGTGCGCGATGCCGTCAACGCCCACCTGCAAACGGCCAAGGCGCGCATCGCCATCCTCAAGGCGGCTGTGGTGCCGGTTAGCTTCGATGCGCGTTTCTCGGCGATCGGCCGCCACTATCTCTACCGCATCGTCAACCGGCGCGCGCCGGCGGCGCTCGACAAGGGCAAGATCTGGTGGGTGCCGAAGCGGCTCGACGCCGAGGCCATGCACGAAGCGGCAAAGGTGCTGCTGGGGCGGCATGATTTCACCACGTTCCGATCGACCCAGTGCCAGGCCGACAACCCGGTCCGGACGCTCGACCGGCTGGATGTCAGTCGGCTGGGTGACATGATCGAAGTGCGAGCCTCGGCGCGCTCGTTCCTGCACAATCAGGTGCGCTCGATGGTCGGCTCGCTGAAGCGCGTCGGCGAAGGCGGCTGGACAATTGCCGACCTGAAAGCGGCGCTCGACGCGCGCGACCGTGCAGCCTGTGGCCAGGTGGCGCCGCCCGACGGACTTTTTCTTATCGGTGTGGACTACCCGCAGGCGGCTCACGACTGAGTAAAAATCAGTCCTCGTCGTCTTCAACCAATTGTGGGAGTTGGCGCTGCCCCTCATCGCCCTGCTGGGCACTTCTCCCCGTATAGTGCGGAGAGAAGAGGCTGCCGCAGCCGCAGCATCCTTCTTGCAACGTCTGTGGTTGGCAAAATCGTTGATGAGAGCTGCCCTCTCCCCGTCACTATACGGGGAGAGGGCAGCCGGCAGGCAGGTGAGGGGCGGCGCCAACGTCAGCAAGCGAAACCACACCGGGAATTCGGACAAATTCAATTGGATGCTTCAAGTGCCGGTTCCGCTCGGCGCGACGATGCCGAGCAGCGCCTGCAGCACGAACAGAACGACCAGCGACGCCACGAACATTCCGGCGAAGACAGCGCTGCCGACAGCCGCGCCCCTGCCGATGGCGACGTTTGTCATCCGCCAGGTCAGGATCATCGACAGCGCGAACAAAAGCAGCGACGCCAGTACGGCGAACTCGTTGGTGGACGGCAGGAAAAGCCTGATCAACGCCGCTGGCAGCATCATCCAGGCGATGATCGCCGACGCCCAGTTGCTGGCGACGACATAGTGGACGAAGCGCCCGCCGATGCCGGCGCGCGGCGCGACGAGGGCAAGGCCGACAAGCGGCAACACCCAGACGCCGATGTCGACTGTCGCCAGACGGATCAGCATGCTGAAGCGTCCGGCGAATGCATTCGGATCGCCGATCTCGTTGGCGAGGCCGACCCAACCGACGATCAGCGCCGGTGCCGCGACGACGATGGCGAAGAAGGAATTCCAGAAACCGTCGGCCGAAAGGTCGAACTGGCGCAGCCCATCGGCCTTGCCGAGCATCAGTCGCCAGGCGCCGTTGAGCGAAGCATAGGTTTCATCCGACGAAAGCATGATTACGATGCGCCTTGCTCGAACCAGTCTTCGATGAAGCGCTGATAGATCTGCGTCAGCGTCTCGAGGTCGGCAAGTGCGACGCGTTCATCGACCATGTGCATGGTCTTGCCGACCAGCCCGAACTCGACCACCGGACAATAATCCTTGATGAAGCGTGCGTCGGAGGTGCCGCCGGAGGTGGAAAGCGCCGGCTTCCTGCCGATCACCGCCTTGACCGAACCGCTCAGTGCTTCGATCAGCCGCTCGTCGCGGGTGAGGAAGACGTGGCTCGGCCGGTCGCGCCAGGCGAGTTCGTAATCGACCGGCGTCGTCTTGCCGGCCCGGTATTTCTTTCGCTTCGCCGCCTTGTCGAGACGGTTGTGGATTTCCGCCTGGATGGTCTCGGCGGTCCATGTGTCGTTGAAGCGGATGTTGAAGGTGGCGGTCGCCTTTGCCGGAATAACATTGGTGGCCGGATTGCCGACGTCGATCGAGGTCACCTCCAGATTGGTCGGCTGGAAGTCCTTGGTGCCCTTGTCGAAGACTGGCTGCAGCAAGGCGTCGACCAGCGTCATCAGGCCGCGCACCGGATTGTCGGCAAGCTGCGGGTAGGCGGCGTGGCCTTGGCGGCCGTTGACGATGATGCTGCCGGACAAAGAGCCGCGCCGGCCGATCTTGATCATGTCGCCCAGCGCATCGGGATTGGTCGGCTCGCCGACGATCGACGCATCCCATTTTTCGCCCTTGGCGACCGCCCATTCGAGCAGCTTTGTCGTGCCGTTGATGGCCGGCCCTTCTTCGTCGCCGGTGATCAGCAGCGAGACCGAGCCTTTCAGGCCGCCTTTCGACTCGAGATGGCGCGCCACGGCGGCGATGAAACAGGCGATGCCCCCCTTCATGTCGACGGCACCGCGACCGAACATCTCGCCCTTGGCGATCTCGGCAGCGAAAGGCGGATGCGTCCATGAGGTCTCGTCGCCGACCGGCACCACGTCGGTATGCCCGGCGAACATCAGGTGCGGACCGTTGCCGGAGCGCCGCGCATAGAGATTTTCGATATCGGGCGTGCCGTCCTCCGAGAACAACGGGCGCTCGACGGAAAAGCCGAGTGGTTTCAGCATTGTTTCCAGCGTGCTCAGTGCCCCGCCCTCGATGGGTGTCACGGAGGGGCAGCAGATGAGGGCGGCGAGATTTCCAGCGGGATCGGTCGGCAACGTCATGGGCAAAAGCGTTAGTCGAAAGCGCAAGGCCTGTCACGGCCAGACATAAGGGCCAGCCATCCCGCCGACACTATGGTTTTCATGGCGTATTGTCGCAGGCCTGATGCATGTCGCCCAAAAGGCATGGCCTCGGGCTTGACCCGTGCGGGCGCAGCGGTTTTGGGCAAATGCGCATAAAACAAACAAAGGCTTAAAAGTGCGTCGCAGGAGTCGCTTCAGACGCGACGCACTTAGGCGGGATACGGGATATTGCATGGACTGAGCGACAAAGGCCCAATAATCGCTGTGGTCAGTTCGCGGCCCGCACGTGCGCCCGGTAACGGCCCTTTCCGGTGCGTTTGGCTTCATATAGCGCGTGATCGGAGCAGGTGAGAAGAAGTTCCGGCTCGCCGCCGTCGGCAGGCGAGAAGGCACTTCCAATGCTCAACCCGATGCGTATTGCGGTGCCCACGCCAAGGTCGAAAGGTACCGAAATCTTCTCAATGGCCCGCTTTGCCAGCATGGTGGCTTCGATCTCGGATGTGTCGGGCAGCAGGATCACGAATTCGTCACCGCCGATGCGAAAGACCACATCCCCCGGTCGGAAAGCGCGCTTCAATCGTTCGGCTACCTTGCGCAGCAGCATGTCGCCGACCGCGTGGCCGAAGCGGTCATTGACGTGTTTGAAGCCGTCGAGGTCCATGCTGAGAACGGCAAACGGCCTGCCGCCGTTTGCTGCCGGCGTCGCAAGCTCGCTGCACATGCCGCGCAGTTTCTCCTGAAGGAAGATGCGGTTTGGCAGGCCGGTCAGCGCGTCCTTGATCGCCAGATCGCGATTGTCCAGTTCGGCGCGGATCATGCGGGCGTTGATCGCATGATTTTGAAGCAGCACGATGATGACGCCGGCCACATAGAAAGGCACTTGAAATCCGACGATCGACATTCCGGGCGCCGGAGATAACAGCGCGCCAACCAGGAAAGGCAGGCTTACGGCCAGCATGACGAATATGGCGTAGCGCGGGGTCGCTGCGTTGCGCGATGACACCACGCCGACGACGCCTGCGACGTTCAGGGCAGCCAGCACGGCAAGCGCCATATCCCCGCTGACGACGCAGCCATAGCAGCCGAGGCCGAAAATCAACGACCATGACCCACCGGCGGCCATGAGGCCCGCCAGCGGCCCCGTTCCCCCGCGCTTGCGGGTCCGCTCACATTCCCGCATCAGCAGGAAGCGGACGGCAAACAGAATGAGGTCGGCCGCCATCCAGGCGTAGGGCCACCGGTCGCCGGTGACGACCGCGGCGCCGACTGCCAGCACCAGGACACTGATGGTGCCGAACAGGACAGCGAATTTGCGCTCGAAAGTGGTGTCGAGAAGCCGCGCGCGGACAGCTTCCGGTTCCGCTCTGATCGGTGAAGAAAACCAGGCGAACAGCCGCGCGCCGGCGCTTCGCTTTCCGCGCGTTTTCGGGTTGGCCAGGGGTTCGTCGTGTGCCAGTCGAGTGCTCCGTGCCGGTCGACACAGTCTTCACAGGGCATGCTGGACCAAGGTGATTAAGATTAGCTTAGGTAATTGGACGAGCCGACCGCAATGGACCGTCGATCAGCGTGATCTTTTGCCAGATCTTTCGCGACAGATTGGAGCCCAGGGACTCGATGTCGTTGACGCCATCGACGACCACATCGTCGTTGACCGATTGCGCGAACAGCGCGGCGATCTTGCCGGTGATCGACAGCATTTCGGAGCAATAGTCGAGGTAGCGCGCGAGATCGGCACGGTCGGTTATGCGTGCCGGTGAATGCGATGTCGGCTTGAAATCGGTTGAAAGCGCTGCCGGATCCTTGGTCAGCTGATGCATGTCGATGACATGGATCAGCGATCGCAAGCCATGAAGCTTGCGAAACACCTGCTTGCGCTTGATGCGCTCCTCGGTCCGGATCAAGGCCAGGAAGCCGAGCATCGCGAGGATGATCATGTTGATCAAAGATTCGATGCCTTGCACCGACTGGATGGCGTCGTGGGTTCCCGAGATGCGGCCGAGCGGCAGGATGGTGCCGACGAACAGGAACATCACCGCGCCGGCGGCAATGGTGACGATGACGACGCCGCGCAGCCACCAGATCGGCGCTTCCAGCGCCTTCGCCGCCTTGGCCAGATCACGCGACAGCGACACAAGTTCGATGGCGACGCCACGCAAGCCGGTATCGGGAAACCGCTCGGCGACGCGTTTTTCCAGTCGCTCGGCAGTTTCGATGATCAGTTTCGCATCAAGCGTGCGGTAGCGCATGGCTAGAGACCCGCCCGGCGCTCAGGATTCGGCCGGCGCATTGGTGCGTTTGCCGTAGCGGTTGGGTCCGGGATCACTTTTGAAAAAGGCCAGAATGACAAGGAGAATGGCGCCGACGATGAGAGAGATCAATGCGTAGTAGGTAGGCTTGCCGAAATCATGGAACCGCTTCGCCGTTAGCGCAAACGTTGACCATGTCGAGACGACCACAGCGATCCACCAGGCGAGCGCCCAATACTGACTTGCAGCAGTGCCCAACGGCGTTCGCGAGAACTGGTAGAGCAGGAAAAGCTGAGTGAGGAGCGGCAAAAGACCCGCCAAAACATAGGCGCTGGGGTTCACTCGCCCGGAAAGGCTGAAGAAAAGCCATAGAAATCGAGGTCTGTCGAGCAAGCGGGTAGGTCCGTTTTTTTGAAAAGATCAATCGCGAAGCAGTTCATTGATCGAAGTTTTGGAACGGGTTCTGGCATCGACCCGCTTGACGATGACGGCGCAGTAGAGGCTGGGACCGGCCTCGCCATTGGGCAAAGGCTTGCCGGGCATCGAGCCGGCGACGACGACGGAATTGGCCGGCACTTCGCCGTAGAAAACCTCGCCGGTGGCACGGTCGACGATCTTGGTCGACTGGCCGATGAAGACGCCCATGCCGAGCACCGAGCCCTCGCGCACGATGCAGCCTTCGACCACTTCGGAGCGTGCGCCGATGAAGCAATTGTCCTCGATGATGGTCGGGCCGGCCTGCATCGGCTCCAGCACGCCGCCGATGCCGACGCCGCCCGACAGATGCACATTCTTGCCGATCTGGGCACAGGAGCCGACCGAGGCCCATGTGTCGACCATGGTGCCGCTGTCGACATAGGCGCCGACATTGACGAAGGACGGCATCAGCACGGCACCTGGCGCGACGTAGGCGGAGCGCCGCACGATCGACGACGGCACGGCGCGGAAACCTGCCTTCTCGAAATCGATGGCGCTCCAGCCGTCGAATTTCGATGGCACCTTGTCCCACCACACGGCCTGGCCCGGACCACCCTTGATGATCTCCATCGGGTTGAGCCGGAACGACAGCAGCACCGCTTTCTTCAGCCACTGGTTGACATGCCATGTGCCGTCGGCCTGGCGCTCGGCAACGCGGACAACACCCCGGTCGAGCAGGTCGAGCGCCGCCTGGATGGCGTCGCGCGCTGCGCCGCGGGTTGCCGTCGAAATCGTCTCGCGTTCCTCGAAGGCGGTTTCGATGGTCTTTTCGAGGCTCGCCAGATCGGGCTTTGACATGAATTCGCTCCATTACCAAGCTGTTAAGGGGCCGCACCTTAACCTGTTTTGAAAGTCGCCGGACCCTATGTGAAGGCTTGGTGAGGGTCAATCGCGGCTGCGTCGCGGGACGGCGCAACTGAATAATTGGACGGGTAGGTAATATGACTCCTATGGAAAAGGCGGGGTGGACGCCGCTGCCGCATTCGGACGAGGATCTGGAGCGGTCGAAAAGCGTGCCGGACACGCCGCAGACGCGTGCCGAGACCTACCGGTTGGCATGGAACGATCCCGACTTCATGACACGGCGCGAATTGCGCGCGGTCAGGCTGCAGCTCGAACTGTTGAAGCCGGAGATGATCCTGGCCGAGCGCGGCATCGGCTCGACCGTCATCCTGTTCGGCGGGGCGCGCATACCCGAGCCGGGCGGTGAAGCCTGGGCGGCCAAGAACGAGACGCAGAAGGAAAACCTCGAGAAAAACAGCAAATATTACGAGGAAGCGCGAAAATTCGCCCGGCTCTGCTCGCAGCAGTCGGCCACCTCCTATTATCGCGAATTCGTCGTGGTGACAGGCGGCGGACCCGGCGTGATGGAAGCCGGCAACCGCGGCGCCGACGATGTCGGCGCCCCGTCGATCGGCCTCAACATCGTGTTGCCGCACGAGCAGGCGCCGAATGCCTATGTGACGCCGGAGCTCTGTTTCAACTTCCACTATTTCGCGGTCCGCAAGATGCATTTCGTCATGCGCGCCAAGGCTGTCGCGGTGTTTCCCGGCGGCTTCGGCACGATGGACGAATTCTTCGAAACGCTGACCCTGATCCAGACCGGCCGCATGGAGCGCGTGCCGGTGATCCTGTTCGGCAAGGCTTTCTGGAAACGGGCGATCGATCTCGATTTCCTCGCCGAGCAAGGCACGATCACCCCTGGCGACCAGGACATCATCGATTTCGTCGACACCGCCGACGAAGCCTGGGAGATCATCAGCCGCTTCTATCAGCTTTAGGCCGCGGGCTCGATCCGGCTTTACGAAGCAATGGCTCAAGCGGTGATGTCGACGATCGCGGTGAGGAATTCGGCAAGATCGTCGGTGACGAAATCCACATCGTCCTCGTGGCCCGGGTCACGTTCCCAGATTTCCGAGAAGGTCGGCTCGAAGTTGCGCGGCACAACCAGCACCGTGGTCATGCCCAGCGATTTCGGCACGGACAGGTTGCGGGCCAGATCCTCGAACATCACCGCATTGTGGCCGGTGACCGCGTGGAGTTCCGCGAACTTCTCGTAGGTCTGGCGGGCCGGCTTGGGGTTCAGCCCGGCAGCGACGATATCGAAGATGTCGTCGAAATGATCGAGGATGCCGAGTTGGCGCGCGGTGCGTTCGGCATGCCTGCGGTCGCCATTGGTGAAGATGAACTTGCGGCCGGGAAGCTGGCGGATGGCGGTGCCGAGAACGGGATCGGGAACCAGCCAGGAATAGTCGATGTCATGGACCTTCTCGAGAAAGTCGTCGGGATCGATGCCGTGGCGCGCCATCAGACCGTTCAGCGTCGTGCCATATTCCCGGTAGAGTTCCTTCTGCAGCTTGCGGGCATCGTCGCGTGGCAGCGTCAGCAGTTCTCCGACATAGGCGGTCATCTTTACGTCGATCTGCGAGAACAGGTTCGAATGGTGCGGATAGAGGGTGTTGTCGAGGTCGAACACCCAGTCGGTGACGTGGGCAAAGCGGGCGGGATCCGGGAGCGTGGTCATGCAACCCCTTATGGCACGAAACAATGCCTTTGGCAGAGGCTTTATCCACAACTTATGCGCGTCACGGGTGGCGAAAATCGCGCGATGGTTCAAATTTTAGGCATCGCCGAAAGGTGCCATTCAGGGCTTGCTGGCACACAGACGGTCCAGGGGGAACCAGCGATGAGCCGCATATTTCTGAAGTCTGCCGCCGTCGCTTTCGCCTCCCTCGCAGTCTCGCTGTTGTTGACGCTGATCGTCGTTCCGGCAATGGGCTTTCCGATCAACCGCACGATCTGGCTGACGTCCACGGTCTGCCCGCTGGTGCTCGCCTGGATCGCCAGCGCCTACACGTTCTGGCAGGGCGAGAGGTTGAAAGGCGCTCATCGCGACCTCGCCCGCGCTCATGCCCAGCTCGCCGCTGCGCATCGGCGCCTGTCGGAGAAGGCAAGCCGCGACGACATGACCGGCATGCTCAACCGCGAGAGCTTCTTCGCCGCCCTCGAGGCCACCCGGCGTAAATCCGATCGCGGTGCGTTGCTGATCATCGACGCCGATCACTTCAAGCTCATCAACGACAGCTACGGCCATCTGACCGGCGACGATGCGCTGCTCCTGATTGCAAGCGCGATCGAGCGCGGCGTGCGCAGCGGCGACGTGATCGGCCGCATCGGCGGCGAGGAATTCGGTGCGTTTCTGGTCGGCGCCACCGAACAGGAAGCCAAACGCGTCGCTGAACGCATTCGCCGTGAAGTCGAGCTGATCCGCTTCCGTCCCGTCGATGAGCGGGTCATACCCCTCACCGTCAGCATCGGCGGTGTCACCTGCGGCGAGGATGCCGGCGTATCGGATCTGATGCGTGTCGCCGACCGCCGCCTTTACCAGGCCAAGGATCGCGGCCGCAACCTGACCATCCTGGACAGGGACGTTTCCGAAGCGGCCTGAGCACGCCATCAGGCGTCTAGAAGCCCGGCTCACCCGGCCTGCCGATGGATTGCCATCACAGCGCGCCACCAATAACGCCCGCGCCGATCGGCTGCGAGCGTCCGAGCCGGGCCAGCGTCTAAAGTTTAGCCGGGTCGAGCGCCGGCTTGCCCTTGTGGCGTCCGATGATCGCTGCCATGTCGGCGACGTTGTGGAAGGCATCGCGCAAAACGTCGAAGGACGGCAGCACGAAATAGGCGCGCTGGAACTTGTCGATCTCATAGCTGGTGCGCATTACCGTTTCCAGATCGAAGGGAACATGATGCGCGTCCTTGCTTTCAACCGCGAATTGAAGTTCGGCAAAGGACGACATCAGCCCGGCGCCGAAAGCCTTCAACGGTTGGCCGGCCTCCTGGATCAGCCCGTACTCGACGGTGTACCAGTAGAGGCGGCTGATCATCTCGTCGCCGCCGAGCGCGATCAGATGCTCGGCCTTCTCGCCATACATCTGCATGAAATCGGCAAAGACCGGCTGGGTCAGCACCGGCACATGGCCGAAGAAGTCGTGGAACATATCCGGCTCGACGATGTAGTCGAGCTCTTGTTTCGTCCGCAGCCAGTTGGTCACCGGGAAGCGCCGGGCAGCCAGGTGGACGAAGAAGGCCGGTGCGGGAATGAGGCCCGGCACGGCGACGATTTCCCAACCGGTAAGCTTGCGCAGCTTCTCGCTGACCACACCGAAATCCGGAATCCTGTCGAGCAGGCCCAGCGTGGCGACGCCGTCGAGATAGGACCGGTGTGCCAGCTTTTTGGTCAGCTTCGTCTGGCGGTCGCACAAAGTACGCCACACTGCCTGCTCATCAGCTGTGTAGTTGTAGCTCTGCTCAACGGTGAAATCGGCACGGCAGACCGAATAGTCGCCGCGAAGGCCTTGCGCCGCGCATTCGCGGGCGTAATCGGCAACGTTCATAGTCATGGCTGTTCTCCCTAGGAATCACGACTAACATCTTGAAAGTTTAGCCGGATCCGGTGAGGCAAATCCGCTTTGATGATGGCTCGAACAGGCGATTTGAGGTAAAAGCCACCACAGCAGAGCTGCAGGAGAGTGAAAGTGCCTCAGTTTGACGATTTTGAGATCAAGATGCTCGATATCTTGCAGCGCGATGGGCGCAAGCCTGTGTCCGAACTGGCCCAGGAGATCGGGCTTTCGACGACGCCATGCGCGCGCCGCTTCGAGGCTCTTCAGAGCGCCGGCATCATCAAGCGCTTTGCCGCTGTGCTCAGCCGCCGCGCCATCGGCCTGATGGTCGAAGTGTTCATTCAGGTGCGCCTGGTGACCCACAGCGACGGGTCGCCCGAAACCTTCATCGCCGCCGTGCAGCGCATGGACGAGGTGTCGTCGTGCTGGACGATGACCGGCGACTACGATTTCCTGCTGCATGTGATGGTGCCGTCGGTCGACGAGCTCAACGCCTTTGTCATGCACCGGCTGATGCGGCTCGACGGCGTGCGCGACGTCCACACGCAGCTCGTGCTGCAGAACATCAAGGGGCCGGGCCACGTGCCGCTTGGGCACCTCAGGCGATAAGTTCGCCCTGGCGCCTGTTGCTCAACCTTAGGTTGATGCTCCAAAAAGTTGCAGCCTGCGCTTACCGCACGATCAGTGTGCCGGCGCCGTGTTCGGTAAACAGTTCGAGCAGCACCGAATGCGGCGTCTTGCCATTGAGGATGACGACGCCTTCGACGCCGCGCTCGATCGCCTCGATGCAGGTCTCGACCTTGGGGATCATGCCGCCCGACACCGTGCCGTCCTTGATCAAGGCCTTGGCCTCGGCGACGGTCAGTTCGTCGATGAGCTTCTTGTTCCTGTCGAGCACGCCGGGCACGTCGGTGAGGAACAGAAGGCGTGTCGCCTGGCAGGCGCCGGCGATGGCGCCGGCGAAGGTGTCGGCATTGATGTTGTAGGTGTGGCCGTCACGGCCCGGCGCCACCGGCGCCAGCACCGGGATCATTTCGGACCGCGCCAGAAGGTCGAGCAGGGTGCGGTCGACCTCGACCGGCTCACCGACGAAGCCGAGATCGAGCACACGCTCGATGTTGGAGTCCGGGTCGATCATGGTCTTGCGCGCCTTTTCGGCGAAAACCATGTTGCCGTCCTTGCCGCACAGGCCGATGGCCCATTCGCCCTCGGCATTGATCAGCGCGACGATCTCCTTGTTGATCGAGCCGGCCAGCACCATCTCGACGATCTCGACCGTCTTCTGGTCGGTGACGCGCAATCCGCCCTCGAACTTCGATTCGATGCCCATCTTGCTCAGCATGGCGCCGATCTGCGGCCCGCCGCCATGCACGACGATCGGGTTGACGCCGGATTGTTTGAGCAGCGCGATGTCGCGGGCAAAGGCCTTGCCGAGCGCGATGTCGCCCATGGCGTGGCCGCCATACTTCACCACGACCGTCTTGTTCTCGTAGCGCTGCATATAGGGCAGCGCCCTCGAAAGCAGCGCGGCCTGCATTTCGGCGGTGGCGGCGAGGTCCGTCATTCGGCTTGGTTCCCAGCTTGGCATGAACGGCGGCGTCTTAGCGGGAATTGGAGCAGGGGGCAAACGGCTTTGCTGTCACGTCAGGTGAAATCGGCCTGCTTTCATACCGGGCACCTGCAGTGGCGCCCGCCGCGTCAGCCATCCCGAAATCTTTTCCATTTGCGCGGCGAGGGACAACAAGGTCTCCTCGTCGCCGGGGCGGCCGGCGGCCTGGATGCCGAGCGGCAGGCCGGCATCGGTGACATGAACAGGCAGCGCGATCGACGGCTGGCCGCTGACGTTCTGGATTGCCGGCCAGTGGGTGAACCACAGGCTCTTGTCCATCAACTGGCCGAACAGCGGCTTGAATTTCAGCAGGCGGGCAAGCCGCAGCCTGTCGAGCATTTCTTCCAGGAACGCATCTGCGCCTTTTGGATCCATCGCGCCGCAGGCGAGCGGCGGATGCGCGATGACAGGCATCAGCACGGCATCGTACCGCGCGGTCTCGATGATCAGCCGGCGCGACGTGGCATGCAGCCGCTGCAGGCAGGCATAGATCTCGCCGGCCGAAAGAACTTCGCCGAAGGCGCTCATCACCCGCGTGGTGCGTTCGATATCACCCGAAATGGAGCGGCCGACGCGCAAGACCTCGCCGCGCATCGTGCCGGCCACCGCCGCGGCGACGGTTCTGGCGAAATCAGCGATGAAATCGCGATCGATATAGGGCAGGTCGATCTCCTCTATCGTATGGCCGCCTTCGCGCGCCAAAGCTATCGCAGTGTCCAGCGCCGCCAGCGTCTCGGTCGATATCGGCAGGCCGAGCGGCGATTTTCGGTAGACCGCCAGTTTCAGCTTGCCGGGGTCACGCACTGCTGCGGCGGCGAAAGTTCCTTTCGGCGTCGGCGCCGCATACGGCGACAGCGGATCGGGCCCATGCGTCAGGTCGAGCAGCAGGGCCGAATCACGGACCGAGCGGGAAACGGCGTGGTCGATGACCAGGCCGTACCAGCTTTCGCTGACCAGCGGCGTCAGCGGCACACGGCCGCGCGAGGTTTTCAGCCCGACCAGCCCGGTGCAGGCGGCGGGAACGCGAATCGAGCCGCCGCCGTCCGAAGCATGTGCCACCGGCACGACGCCGGCCGCGACCAGCGCCGCCGCACCTCCAGACGAACCGCCGCTGGTATGGGCTGTATTCCACGGATTGCGGGTGATGCCGAAAGCGGCGGATTCGGTCATCAGCCTCAACCCATGTTCGGGCGAGGTGCTGGTGGCGATCGGGACGAGGCCGGCGGCCAGATGGCGTTCGGTCATCACCGAGTCGAAATCGGCAACGAAAGCCGGAATGCGGCTGCCGCCGTGCGTCGGCACGCCTTTCATGGCGATGCCGAGATCCTTCAGCGCGAAGGGCACACCGGCCAGCGGCAGCTTGCGGTCGATGGTTTTCGCGCGCGTCCGCGCCGCCTCGTAAAGCGGCTCGGCGATGGCATTGATATCCGGGCGAGTGGCCTCGGCCCGCGCAATCGCCGCGTCGACGAGCTCCTGCGGCGAGATTTCTCCTTTGCGCACCAAGCCGGCCAGGCCGGTAGCGTCATGTTCCCACAGGGCCCGTTCGACCGACATTCTTGCTCCCCCAACTATCGGCAAGCTAGAGCATCGGATGCAAAAGTGGAAACCCGGTTTTGGGAAAATCCGATGCTCAAAAAGGTCGGCTCTTTCTCGTCAATGGAAGCCGACGGCGCTCCCGGTGCACAGGAACGCTTCCGCCGTTGCAATACATTGCAGTGGAATGATCTGGGGCAATTGCCTAATTTGGGCAATTGCTTAATTTGGCAGCCGATGACGCCGCAGGACATCAGCGACCTGATCGTCCGGACTTCGATGAAGGACCGGGCTGCGTTCGATCTGCTCTACCGGCAGACCAGCGCGAAACTTTTCGGCGTCTGCCTTCGTGTATTGAAGGACCGGGGAGAGGCAGAAGAGGCGCTGCAGGAGGTCTTCGTCAAGATATGGACGAAGGCCGACCGTTTCGCCGTCTCGGAGCTAAGCCCGATTTCCTGGCTGGTGGCCATTGCGCGCAATCACGCGATCGATCGGATAAGGGCGCGGCGAGAGCCTGCTGCCTATATCGACGCTGCGCTCGACGTTGCCGATCCGGCGCCGGGACCGGAAGCTGCGGCTGTTGCGGGCGGTGAATCCGGGCGCATCTATCGCTGTCTCGACGAATTGGAAAAGGACCGGGCGGCGGCCGTCCGGGGCGCTTATCTGGACGGCGAAAGCTATGCCGAACTGGCGGCGCGCCATGACGTGCCGCTGAACACGATGCGAACCTGGCTGCGGCGCAGCCTGTTGAAGCTCAGAGAGTGTCTTGAAAGATGACGCTGGCAGAGGATGACGGACCGGAATCTGGGGGCGACGACCTGTTTGCCGCCGAATACGTTCTTGGCGTCCTGGCCGCGGACGAACGCGAGATTGCGTCACGCCGCATCGACGCGGACGCCGCTTTCGCGCACCTTGTCGATGCCTGGGAGGCGCGTCTTTCGCCGATGGCCGACGCCTATCCGGAGACAGAGCCGCCGATCAGGGTCAAGGAGGCATTGGATCGCCGGCTGTTCGTCGCAGAGCCTCGCGCCGGCCTCTGGTCAAGCCTTGTCTTCTGGCGCGGTCTTGCAGCCGCTTCCGTCGCCGCGTTGGCGATCTATATCGCCGAGCCTTACCTCAACCCGCCGGCCGAGCCGCCGCGGCTCATCGCCTCGCTGGCTGCCGATGGCAGCGACGTCAGATACCTCGCCGTCTATGATGCCGCCCGTCGCGAGGTCGGCCTGTCGCATGTCTCCGGCGAGCGCGCCGCCGGCAAGGATTTCGAGCTTTGGATGATCGAGGGCAAGAATGCGCCGGTCTCTATGGGCGTCATCCCGGCCGGCCAGACCGCGCGTATGACCATCTCCCCGGCCGTGCAGGAAAAACTTGCGCAAGGCGCCGTGCTTGCGGTCAGCCTTGAACCGACCGGCGGTTCGCCGACCGGCCAGCCGACCGGCCCTGTGGTCGCTGCGGGCGAACTGAAGAGCATCTGATCGCCCCTGTCTGCTAATCCCCTATCTGTCGATTTTTCGAGAAGATTTTAAATCTATCGCCTGTGGTGACTTTAGCGGGAAAGCATGCAGGCTGTAAGAGTCCTGCCCTGAAAATCATGCTCGCCGTTATAAAAAATAAAATTTTCTCCTGAGCGGGCGAAACTCGGGCATTTATCCCCCGTATCTCCTTGCGCCCCAAAGAGGGGAAGAAATAAACTGAGGAGATAGAAATAATGCGTAAGTTCGCCACCCTTTTGCTTGCCGGAACGGTCGCCGTCTCCGCGCTCGCCACCGCCGCCTATGCCGAAAATCCGATGGTCGGCGGCGCCGCCATGTATGCCACCCGGAACATCGTCGAGAACGCCGTCAATTCGAAGGATCACACGACGCTGGTCGCGGCCGTCAAGGCCGGCGGTCTCGTCGACACGCTGCAGAGTGCCGGTCCCTTCACCGTGTTCGCGCCGACCAACGAGGCCTTTGCCGCCCTTCCGGCCGGCACCGTCGATACATTGCTCAAGCCCGAAAACAAGGACAAGCTGGTCAAGATCCTGACCTGCCACGTCATCGGTGCCAAGGCGATGGCCGCCGACGTTGCCAAGATGGCCATGGACGATGGTGGCGCGCACAAGGTCAAGACGGTTGGCGGCTGCGAGGTGACGCTCAAGGCCGAAAACGGCAAGGTCACCGCGACCGACGAGAACGGCAATGTCGCCAATGTGACCGTCGCCGATGTCGAGCAGTCGAACGGCGTCATCCACGTCATCGACAAGGTTCTCCTGCCGAAGATGTAACGAAGCGGGCGTCGCCAGCGAACATATGGCTGAGGCTCCATGCCGAGTGCGCGGGTTTCCGCTTGCGTGACCCGCGCAATCGACAAGCGTACACTCCGCACCGTCCGCTGTAAGCGTGGGGCAGGTGCGGAGTGCCCGTTGTCGAGAGCTGGCCGTCACCGGCTTTTGATTTCCATGTGACGGTCGAATTTGGCAAACGGACAGAAGGAGGAATGGTGATGATCCGGCGCGACTTTCTTTGGAGCGGTGCCGCTGTGGCATTGCTGGCAGGCACGGCGGCAGCGCTGCGCATCGGCCGGCCGCAGGATGCACACGCGGTCGAAACCTTCGAGGTCACCAAGACCGAGGCCGAGTGGCGCGCCATCCTGTCCGATGCGGCTTTCAATGTGCTGCGCAAGGAAGGCACCGAATATCCCGGCACCAGCCCGCTGCTCAACGAACATCGCAAGGGCATCTTCGCCTGCGCCGGCTGCGACCTGCCGCTCTATTCCTCCGAAACCAAGTTCGATTCCGGCACCGGCTGGCCGAGCTTCTGGCAGGAGATTCCCAACGCCGTCGGCATGACCGTGGACAGGTCGCTGGGCATGACCCGGACCGAGGTCCACTGCCGCCGTTGCGGCGGTCATCTCGGCCATGTCTTCGACGACGGCCCGCCGCCGACCGGCCTGCGTCATTGCATCAACGGTGTCGCCTTGACCTTCAAGCCGGCCACGGCCTGACCCACAGCGCCGCGTCCTTTGGGCGCGCAAAGTTGCGCGGTCAGTGTCCGCTGCCTCCGCCCGCCGGCTCGGCCGGCTTGCGGATGACCATAGTGAAGATCGCCAGCGTCGCGAATAGCGCCGTCAACAAATAGAACACGTCCATGAAGGACAGCAGCGAAGCCTGCTGCTGGACCATGCCGGACAGTTTGGAGATCGCCGCCTTGGAGGCGTCGAGGCCGGCATTCTGCTGGAAGTCGAGCGTCATGTTCTGCAGCCTGGTCTGCGCCTCGGCGCTGCCCCATTGCACATGCTCGGCCAGCCTTGCGTAGTGGAAGGCGCTGCGATCGATCAGCACGGTGTTGATGACGGCAAGGCCTACGGCACCACCGAGATTGCGGGTGAGGTTGAACAGACCGGATGCATTCTTAAGCCGGTCAGGCGGCAGCGTTCCAAGCGCGATGTTGTTGATCGGCACCATACACAGCATCATCGAGGCGCCGCGCAGGATCTGCGGCAGCAAAAGCTCCCAGAAATCCCAGTCTGCGGTCAGATAGGTCATCCGCCAAGTGCCGGCAGCGAAGCCGAAGAAGCCGATCATCATCATCAGCCGCGGATCCATCTTGCGCGACAGGATGCCGGAAATCGGCGCGGTGACGAACATCGCCAGGCCGCTGACGAACAGCGCCTCGCCGATCATCAGGGAGTCGTAGCCGCGGATGCGCCCCAGATACACCGGATAGAGATAGGTCAGGCCGTAGAGGCCGATGCCGATGACGAAGGAGAACAGCGAGCCGAAAGCGAAGTTGACGTTGGCGAAGGCCTTCAGGTCGACGATCGGCTCCTCGGCAGTGAAGGCGCGCCAGAAGAACAGCACCGCGCCGGCCGTCATCAGGATGGCGCAGATGAACACGGCTTGGTCCTGAAGCCAGTCGTTGTTGGGACCTTCCTCGAGCACAAATTCCAGCGAGCCGAGGAAAGCCGCCATGCCGGCGAGGCCCCACCAGTCGAACTTGCGGAACAGGCTGAGATTGGGCTTGTCGAAGTCGATCAGCGACCATGCGGCTGCGGTCACTATGATGCCGGGCACCACATTGATCAGGAACAGCCAGTGCCAGGACATGGCATGGCTGATATAGCCGCCGACAGTCGGGCCGATGGTCGGCGCCAGCGTCGCCACCAGGCCGATCATCGGCGACACCATGGCACGGCGCGACGGCGGGAAGATGGTGAAGGCGGCAGCGAACACGCTTGGGATCATGCCGCCGCCGATAAAACCCTGGACGGCGCGGTAGACGATCATCTGGTCGATGTTGGTGGCGGTCGCCGCCAGCGCGCTCGCGGCGGTGAAGCCGGCCGCGGAGACGGTGAACAGCACACGCGTCGACAGCATCCGGCTGAGAAAACCGGACAGCGGGATCATGATGACTTCGGCGATGAGATAGGCGGTCTGCACCCACGGAATTTCGTCGGAGCTGGCGCTCAAGCCGGCCTGAATCTCGGCCAGCGAGGCCGAAACGATCTGGATGTCGAGGATCGCCATGAACATGCCGAACACCATCGCCAGGAAGGCGATGATGCGGCGTGTGGGAATGGTATCAGGCGCAGCCGGCCTCGCCGGCGGCGGTCCTGCTGTCGAGGTTGCGGTTGCCACGGCATTGCTCCCAAGCGGCCGCTCAGTTCGACGCCGAAGGTGCGGTGCGGCTGTCGACGGCGACGACGACGCTGAGGCCGGCGCGCAGCTTGCCTGTCTTCAGCACATCCGCCGGCACGTCGATGCGAACCGGGACGCGCTGCACGACCTTGGTGAAGTTGCCGGTGGCGTTTTCCGGCGGCAGCAGCGAGAACACCGCGCCGGATGCCGGCGCCAGCGACGAGACGGTGCCTTCGAAATCCTGGCCGTCGATCGCGTCGACCGAAATCCTGACCTTTTCACCAGGCACCAGCCGGGCAAGCTGGGTCTCCTTGAAATTGGCGACGATATAGAGCTTGTCCATCGGCACGATAACGGCGAGCTTCTGTCCGGGGCTGATCAGGTCGCCCTGCTCGACCGAGCGGTTGCCGACGACACCGTCATAGGGCGCGCGCAGCACGGTGAAGGACAGGTCGCGTGCGGCCTTGTCCCTGGCAAGCTGCAGCGACGCCAGCGTGCTTGCCGTCTCCGCGCGCTGCGCTTGGAGCACACCGATATTGGCCTCAGCCGCCGCGATCTGGGCGTCGGCACCGACAAGGGCGGCATTGGCCTGCTCGACCGCGGTCTGGGCATCGTCCAGTTGGGCCTGGGTGCCGACATGTGTCTTGAGCAATTGGGCGGCGCGCGCTTGGACACGCGCCGCATTGGCGGCGGCGGCCTGGTCGGCGGTCTTCTGCGCCTGCGCCTGCTCGAGCGAGGCGCGCGCCGCCTCGGTCTGGGCGTCGATACGATCGAGCGTCTTGCTCAAGGTGGCGATCTGCGCCTCGGCCTGGGCGACCGCTATTTTGTAGTCGCCATTGTCGACGACCAGCAGCGGGTCGCCGGCCTTGACCTGCTGGTTCTCGGTCACCTTGACCTGATCGACATAGCCGGAAATTTTCGGCGAAATGAACGCCATGTCGGCCTGGACATAGGCGTCGTCGGTGGAGATCATGAAACGCCCGTCGGTCCAGTAATCATAGCCATACCAGGCGCCTGCGCCCAGCAAGCCAAGCGCAAGGATCGGCAACAGAAAGGAGCGTGCCGAGCGTTTCTTTTTGGCCGGCGCCTCGGCCGGAGGGCTTGTTGCGGGTTCAGTCGGTGGGTTCGGCGCTTCGATTGCCGGCGCAACCTTGGCGTTGGGGAAGGGACGGACTTCGGCGGTTGGGGTCGCGTTCGAGGACATGGCATCTCTCTTGGCATCGCTAGAAACCGGGCATCAGACTGAACCGTTCGGTTCGATGTTGACGTTGACTTAGCGCGGTGAGAGGCCCATATCAAGGATGATCGAACCGATCGGTTCGAATTTTTTCGAGGTGTGACGTTATGACCGAGCCCGACAAGGACCAGTGCGATCTGCTGGATGGCCTGCGTCGCGGCCGCCCGGCGGCGGGACAGGACCCGGTCAAGCGCAGCCAGATCATCGAGGGCGCGCGTCGTGTCTTCATCGACAAGGGCTTCGAAGCGGCGTCGATGAACGACATCACCCGCGAGGCCGGCGTTTCCAAGGGCACGATCTATGTCTACTTCGCCAACAAGGAAGAGCTGTTCGAGGCGCTGATCGAGGAAGAGCGCGGCACGATCTTCAAGAACATGTACGATCTGCTCGACCGCGCCGACGACCTTCGCGAGACGCTGGTGAAGTTCGGCAAGGTGCTGTCCCTTAAGATCACCTCGGCCAAGGTCGTCCAGGCGCAGCGCACCGTGATCGGCGCGTCCGACAGGATGCCCGAACTTGGTGCGCGTTTTTACGAACGCGGCCCGAAACGCGGCCACGACAAGGTCGTTGCTTTTCTCAATGCCGCCATCGAGCGCGGCCTGCTCGAGATCGACGATGTCGATCTTGCCGCCTATCAGTTCACCGAACTGTGCCTGGCGGGTCTTTTCCGTCAGTGCATATTCGCCTACCGCACCAAAGCCCCGAGCCAGGATGAAATCGACCACATCGTCAGGTCGGGCGTCGGCATGTTCCTGAAGGCTTACGGCACCGAAAGGCTTGCCACGGAAGAAAGCACCCAGACGATCGCCCTGGAGGCAAAGTCCTAGAGCATTTTGCAGCCAAGTGGAATCACCTGGCGTCGCAGAAATGCGGCTAAAAACAAATAGATAGAGCGGGATGCCAGTTCAATTTGAACGCATCCCGCTCTAGCCGCCATTGGCCGCCAGCACGATCGCCGCGCGCAATTCCTCGAGGCCCTCGTTTTTTTCCGACGACGTGGCGAGGACGAACGGAAACGCCGCCGGCCGCTTCTTGACCTTCTGCAGTGTCTCTTCGATCAATCGCGGCACGCCGGCCGCCTTGATCTTGTCGGTCTTGGTCAGCACGATCTGATAGGACACCGCCGCCTTGTCGAGCAGCGACAGCACTTCGTCGTCCTTGGCCTTGATGCCGTGGCGGGCGTCGATCAGCACGTAGACGCGCTTCAGGGTGACGCGGCCCTTGAGATAGTCGAAGACGAGTTTCGTCCAGTCGTCGACCTTTTCCTTGGGCGCAGTGGCGTAGCCGTAGCCCGGCATGTCGACCAGCGCCATCGGCGGCAGGTCGGCGCCTTCGCCGGAAAACCCGCCCGGAACGAAATAGTTGAGTTCCTGCGTCCGCCCTGGCGTATTGGACGTGCGCGCCAGTCCCTTCTGATTGACCAGCGCGTTGATCAGCGACGATTTGCCGACATTCGAGCGGCCGGCAAAGGCGATCTCCGGCGGTCCTTCCGGCGGCAGGAACTTCATCGCCGGCACGCCGCGGATGAATATCCACGGCCGCGTGAACAGCTCGATGCCGATCACGGACTTGTTCAACGCGTTCAAACCGCTGCCTCCAGAACAGAAATATCGGCGCCACGAATGGCATTGAGGTTGCGGCTGATCTTTTCCACCGGCCAATCCCACCACGCCGCCGCCAAAAGCCGCCGGATGGTCCTGTCGTCGAAACGCATCTTAACCACCTTGGCCGCATTGCCGGCGACGATCGCATAGGGCGCCACGTCATGCGTCACCACCGACTTTGCCGCAACGATGGCGCCATGGCCGATCGCCACGCCGGGCAGGATCGCCGCTTCCATGCCGATCCATACATCATTGCCGATCACTGTGTCGCCGCGCAATTCCTTCGACCAGGTCGCCGGATCGAAACCCTCTTCCCAGCCATGACCGAAGATGTTGAACGGATAGGTCGAAAAGCCGGACATGGCATGATTGGCGCCGTTCATGATGAAGCGCGCGCCCTCGGCGATGGCGCAGAACTTGCCGATGATCAGCCGGTCGCCGATGAATGGATAGTGATGAAGCACGCATCGCTCGGCGAATTTGTCCGGCCCGTCCGGATCGTCATAATAGGTGAAGTCGCCGATCTCGATGTTCGGCGCCGTGACCAGCCCCTTCAGGAAGCCGACGCGGCTATGCATCGGGATCGGGTGCTTGATGTTGGGGTTGGGTCCGATCATGGTCTGGCTCCATCGACGAAACAGCAGGTCAAATAGCGCGATCCGCCCGGCAGCACCGACCGCGTGCGCAGCGGATCATCCTTACCTGTTCATCGACGGGAACGCGCTCCTGAAACGACAGCGGAGCTTATAGGGCGCGGCGGCGTCTACCGCCGCGCCGGGCTTTCCTGGATTCGGCAGGCAGCGCCGTCTATTCCGCCGGCGACGGTTTCTTCCGGAACAGTGCGACCAGATTGTCCCACAATTCGATCTTGGCGCCCTGCCGCTTCATGATCACGCCTTGCTGGATGATCGAAAGCAGATTGTTCCAGGCCCAGTAGATGACGAGGCCGGCCGGAAAACCCGCCATCATGAACGTGAAGACCACCGGCATCCAGGTGAAGATCATGGCCTGCGTCGGGTCCGGCGGCGTCGGGTTCATGCGCATCTGCAGGAACATGGTCAGGCCCATGATCAGTGGCCAGACGCCGATCATCAACATATCCGGCAGCGCGATCGGGATGAGGCCGAACAGGTTGAAGATCGAGGTCGGATCGGGCGCCGCCAGATCCTGAATCCAGCCGAAGAACGGTGCGTGCCGCATCTCGATGGTGATGTAGAGCACCTTGTAGAGCGCAAAGAAGACCGGGATCTGCAGCGCCACCGGCCAGCAGCCGGCGAGCGGATTGATCTTCTCGGTCTTGTAAAGCTCCATCATCGCCTGTTGCTGCTTCATCTTGTCGTCCGCGTATTTCTCGCGGATCTCGAGCATCTTGGGCTGCACCTTCTTCATGTTCGCCATCGACGCGTAGGACTTGTTGGCGAGCGGATAGAAGGCGGCTTTGACGACGACGGTGGTGGCCAGGATGGCCAGGCCGAAATTGCCGAAGAATTTGTACATCGTGTCGATCAGATAGAACATCGGCTTGGTGATCCAGATGAACCATCCCCAGTCGATCAAGCGGTCGAACAGCCTGATGTTGCGGTCTTCGGCATAGGCGTTGACCTTGGCCACTTCCTTGGCGCCGGCGAAGATTTCGCTCTCGACCGTCGCCGACTGGCCGGCATCGACGGTGATCGGGTCGGTCAGGAAGTCGGCCTGGTAGCGCGGTCGGCCGTCCTCGAAATAGGCGTAACGCGGCTGGAACTGCTGCTTCTCGGTCGGCACCAGCGTCACCGCCCAGTATTTGTCGGTTATGCCCAGCCAGCCATCGGTCGACTTGCTCGGCGTGAACTGCTTGTCCTCCTCGATCGACGAATATGTGTGTTCCTGCAGGCCTTCCGTGCCGGTGACGCCGATCAGCCCCTCATGCAGCACATAGATGCTGGCAACGGCAGGCTTGTCGAAGCGGGTGACACGGCCGTAATTCGACAGGGTAACGGCGGCCGACCCCGAATTCTGCACCGTGTCCGACACGGTGAACATGTAGTCGCCGTCGACGGAGAAGGTGCGCTTGAAGGTCAGGCCCTTGTCGTTGGTGAAAGTCAGCGTGACCGGGGTCGCCGGGGTCAGCGTCGCATTGCCGTCGACGGTCCACACGGTTTCCGGGCCCGGCACCGTGCCGGTCTTGTCGCTGCCGATAAAGCCGATCTCGGCATAGTAGCCCGTAGGCAGCGCCGCCGGGTTGAGCAGTTCGATCTCGGGCGAGTTCTTGTCGACCGTCAGCCTGTAGTGCTTGAGCTTGAGGTCGTCGAGACGGGCGCCGGCGAGATTGATCGAGCCCTCCAGGCTCGGCGTGTCGATCCTGACGCGCTTCGTCGACGCCAGCGCCTGCTCGCGGCTGGCCAGCGTCGTGCCGTCGGTTCCCGGTGCATTGGGTGCATTAGGAATGGCGCCTTGCTGCGGCACCGGCGTTTCGCTGCCGCCCGGACTGGCGGCTTCGGCCGCCTTCTTCTGCTCCGCAATCTGCTGCTCTTCGATACGGGCCGCCTCGCGTTGCGCCTCGCTGTGCGGCAGCACGTAAAAATACTGCCAAAGCGACAGGATCAGCACCGACAGCGCGATGGTGATGAAGAAGTTCCGGTTGTTTTCCATCGAAAGCCTTGGCCTATCGTGTTCCGCGCAGTCGGCGTGAGAGTTCGGCCTTCAACTGACCGAACGGAATGGCAAGCACATCTTCGCGCCCGACGATGACATAGTCATTGCCTGGCTTCATGTCATCCGCGGCATGCGTACGCACGGCTTCTCTCAGCCGCCGCCGGATGCGGTTGCGGACGACTGCGTTGCCGACCTTCTTGGTGACCGTGTAGCCGACGCGAGGCGCCGCTGCGTCGCTGCGGTCGAGAACCTCGACGAGAAAAAGCCGCCCGCGGCGCTTTTCGCCACGCCGGACGGCCAGGAATTCCGCGCGCTTCAGAAGCCGCTTGGGATGTGCTCCCACTGGCTTGCCGGTTGCGGGCAACGATCTCGTCTTCCGTTCAGGCGCTGAGCCGCTTGCGGCCGCGGTTGCGGCGGGCTGCGACGACGCCACGACCACCCTTGGTGGCCATGCGGGCACGAAAACCATGCCGGCGTTTGCGGACGAGTTTGGACGGTTGGTAGGTACGCTTCATTTGTTTTAATACCGCGGGGTGCGGCCCTTCTTGATTCTGTCACTCTGTAACAGGAGCTTTGCCCGGCCGGCTTTGGCGCGATCGAAACCGCGCCGGGACGAATGGCCCGAGCGTGAGCGGGCTTATAGAAAGAAGGGTTTTGGAAGTCAATCCGGCCTCGACATTCCGGCGCCTCGGGCCAACGGCTGGCGTGTGGCCGAGGTCTGGGCGGTCTTATCCCTGATTGGGACGAAGGATGAAATTGGCAAAAAAGCCGCAATGGCCTAATCTTGGCTGATCAAGTGATCGTGAAAAAGCAGCATGAGTGAAATCCCATCCGCGGACGAAAGCACCAATCGGGCGACCGCAGCCGCCCGCAGGGTGCCGTTGTCGCGTGGATTGTCGACAAAGCTCCTGCTGCTCACCATCGTCTTCGTGCTCCTGGCCGAGGTCCTCATCTTTCTGCCCTGGATCGCCAGCTACCGGCTGAGCTGGCTGAAAGAGAGGCTGAGCACCGCCGCGGCCGTCTCGATCGTGCTGGTGCAGGGAGAGCCCGCCTCGCTGTCGCGCGCTGCCCAGAATGATGTGCTGATGGCGATCGGCGCCAAGGCGATCGCCGTGCGGGACGGCGGTGTCTCGCGGCTTCTGGTGGTGGCTGAGATGCCGCCGCACGTCGACGAGCATATCGACATTGCCAATGTCGGCCTGATCGAGGGCATGACCGGCGCCTTGGACACGCTGTTGTTCGGCGGCGAGCGGATGCTGCGCGTTTTCGGGCCGGTCGGCGACAGCGACAAGGAATTCGAGCTGATCATGCCCGACTACAGCCTGCGCAATGCCATGCTCATCTATTCGCGCAACGTCGCCTTCGTCTCGCTGCTGATCTCGCTGTTCACCGCCATGCTGGTCTATGCCGCCATAGACCTGATCATGATCGGCCCGATACGGACGATGACGCGCTCGATGCTGGCCTTCTCCGAGGCTCCCGACGACCCCGGGCGGATCATCCGCCCTGCTGCTCGCGCCGACGAAATTGGCGTTGCCGAGCGCGAGCTCTCGCAGATGCAGGAGCGGCTGCAAAAGATGCTCTCCGAGCAGAAGCATCTCGCCGACCTTGGCCTCGCCGTGTCGAAGATCAACCATGACATGCGCAATATCCTGGCGTCGGCGCAGCTGATGTCGGACCGTCTGCGCCAGGTCAAGGACCCGACCGTGCAGGCCTTCGCGCCAAAACTGCTGCGCGCGCTCGATCGTGCCGTATCCTATTCGGAAGGTGTGCTTGCCTATGGCCGCACCCAGGAGCCGCCGCCCTCGCGCCGCAGGCTCAGGCTGCGCCAGCTGGTCGATGACGTCCACGGCCTGCTCGACACCGAAGGCGGCATCGAATTCGTCAATGCCGTCGATCTGGCTTTCGAGGTCGATGCCGATTCCGATCAGCTTTTTCGCGTGCTCACCAATCTTTGCCGCAACGCCGTCCAGGCGATGGCGGCGGACGCGGAAAGCGCGGTGGTGCGTCGGTTGTCGGTGTCGGCCGAGCGCGTCGGCAGCGTCAGCCGCATCACCGTCACCGACACCGGCCCCGGCCTGCCGCCGAAGGCGCGCGAGAATTTGTTTGCGGCGTTCCGCGGCTCGGCCCGCAGCGGTGGCACCGGCCTTGGCCTGGCAATCGCCTATGAACTGATCCGCGCCCATGGCGGCACGGTGGAGCTTGTCGAAAGCAGAGGCGGCCGCACCACATTCGCGGTCACCATTCCCGACCAGCCGGTCCGGCTCGACCAGGCCCGCAACGGCCTGCGCCGTCCCGCCTGATTCTCGCCCGCCCGATCCTCGCCCTGTCTGATCCTCTCCAAGGCACGAAGAACAAAACTTTTGCCGATCGGCTTGCTTTTCGGAAATGCAGTCGCTAGGGAACACCTCACATCGCGGCCGGTCGTCAGGGATCGGATCGCGGGGCCATGCAAAGCATGGCCTGTTGCGCGCCCGTAGCTCAGCTGGATAGAGCACCAGACTACGAATCTGGGGGTCAGGAGTTCGAATCTCTTCGGGCGCGCCAATAATCTCAATCAGTTAGCGGCGCGACACCGTTTCAAATCGGTTTTTGAAACGGTTTTGAACGGCCGGTTGCTTTTTGTGTGATTTCGCGCGAGTGGCACTTCAGGAACCCGACGCTGTCGCGGCGGAGGCGGACGCATCCGAGGCGACGTTCAACTGCTTCGTCCGGCATGACCTTCGCGCATCATGAAAGCGACCACGGTACCGGACAGGAAAGTGAGGGCGGCGATCGAGGCAATCGCCCACGCCAGGCCGAAGAAGTCGGCGATCAGTCCCGCCGACAGCGCACCGATCGCGTAGCCGAGATCGCGCCAGAAGCGGTAGACGCTGAGCGAGCGGGCGCGCCATGAAGGATGCGACGCATCCGACACCGCGGCGATCAGGCTCGGATAGACCATCGCCGTGCCCAGACCAAGCAGGAGGCTCGCCACCAGCCACCAGCCGAAATTCGAGGTCAGCGCCGTGAGAAAGAGCGCCGACGCCTGCACCCACATGCCGGCGACGATCAGGCCCTTGCGGCCCCATCGGTCGCTGAGCGGTCCCGTCACGACCTGCAGCACGCCCCAGGTGACGGGATAGACGGCCTTCAGAATGCCGATGCGCTCCACACCGAGCCCGCCGGCTGCGAAGAAGAGCGGAAAGATGCCCCAGCTCATGCCGTCATTGAGGTTGTTCACCAGCCCGGCCTGCGAAGCGGCAAAGAGGTTGCGATCCCGAAAGGAGGTCAACGCAAAGACCTCGCGGAAGGAAAGGGGTGAGGCCTCGCGCGGATGGTTCGCCAGTTCCGCACGCACATGATCGCGCGTGTCGCGCACGAGCAGGATCGAGAGCACCGTGCCCAGCACTGCGTAGCCGACGCCGAGATAGATCGGGATTGGTCGCAGACCGTAGCGACTGGCGAGATAGCCGGTGAGAAAGGCGGTGATCCCGACTGCGAGGTAACCGGCAAACTCGTTGAGCCCTACGGCGAGGCCACGCCCCTTCGGGCCGACAAGGTCGACCTTCATGATGACGGTCATCGACCAGGCGAAGCCCTGGCTGATGCCAAGCAGCGCGTTGGCGGCGATGACCCAGTTCCAGTCTGGCGCCCAAATGATCATGAAGGGCACCGGCAGGCCGAACAGCCAGCCGATAACCAGCACGCGCTTGCGCCCCCATTTGTCGGCGAGCTGTCCGGAGACAAGGTTGGCCAGCGCCTTGACGACGCCGAAGCTGACGATGAAGGAGACGACCAGCGTGGTCGAGGCGAGCCCGAATTCCTCTGAGCCGATCAACGGCGCGACGGTGCGTTCGATGCCGACCATGCCGCCGACGAATGCATTGATAAGCACAAGCAGCGCGAACTGCCGCCAGTTGGCCTTGAGACCGAGGCTCACTGCTGGCGCCGCGATCGTTGTCATGCGGCACCGGCATTGATGGCTCGGGTGCGTGCGGCCATCACTACATCAATCCCGTTCGGGAGCCGTCAGAGCCGGAGCCAAGGCTGCTAAGCGATTGAAGGGGCTTCTCGGCCACGGACTTGTCTCCTCGGGGGCCGTGTGATACGCATCATTCAATAATTATGTTGAATGAACTAGCGTGGCTGCTACCCTGATGTCAATCCGCAATCCGAAGCAGGCACTTTACCAGCAGTTCGCGGTTGTCGCGAAGGCTCTGGGCAATCCGCAGAGGCTGGAACTGATCGAGCAACTCGCGCAGGGTCCGCGCAGCGTGGAAGCCTTGGCCGCCAAGCTTGCGCGTCCGGTGGCGAATGTCTCGCAGCATCTCCAGGCGATGCGCCGCGCCGGACTCGTGACGTCAGAGCGCGATGGCAAGTTCGTCAACTACCGGCTCGCGGATGAAAGCGTACTTGCCGCCTTCGCCTCCATTCGCGTCGTTGCCGAGCGGCATTCGGCCGAGGTCGAACGCATCGTGAGGGGCTATTTCGACCGGCGCGACGATATGGAGCCCGTGTCCCGGGAAGAGCTGGCCGCGCGAATGAAAGACGGGCTCGTTACAGTCATCGACGTCCGACCGCCCGATGAGTTTGCGCTCGGACATCTGCCCGGCGCGATCAACGTCCCCCTCGACCAACTGGAACAGCGGTTGTCCGACCTCGAGGCGAAGCCCGAGATCGTCGCGTACTGCCGCGGACCGTGGTGCGTGATGTCATTCGAGGCGGTCGCATTGCTGCGTGAGCACGGCTTCCGCGCACGCCGCATGGAAGATGGCCTGCCCGAGTGGCGTGACGCGGGCTTAGCTGTCGAGGCTTGATCGACTTCAACTTCAAAGTCAGTCACCCGCCCCTCATTCGCTGGGTCCTTTTGGCCGTTGCAAGGTTGACACATCACGTTAGTCCGTGCTAACGCGTTAGTAGTGACTAACGTGAACAACAGCTGGACCGCCCTGGGCGACCCCACCAGGCGCACGATCTTCGAACTCTTGGTCGAGCATCCGCGTTCGGTTACCGAGTTGGCGCGTGCCCTGCCGGTGACCCGGTCGGCGGTCTCGCAGCATCTGAAGGTGTTGAAAGAGGCAGGGCTCGTGGCTGCCACGCCGGACGGCAAGCACCGCATCTACCGCGTCGAACCCGACGGGCTGGCGGCGCTTCGCACAGAGCTCGACCGGTTCTGGATGAAGACGCTCGCTGCCTTCAAGCAAGCTGTCGAACAACCGCGAAAGGAGTGAAAAATGAACACGCAAGCAGCAGACACCTTGGTAAGGCACTCGATCGTGGTCGAGGCGCCGATCGAGCGCGCCTTCGAGGTCTTCACGGAGGATTTTGGCAAGTTCAAGCCCAGGGAGCACAGTCTGCTCGCCGTGCCGATTGCCGAGACCGTGTTCGAGCCGCGCGTCGGCGGCCATATTTATGATCGCGGCGTCGACGGCAGCGAGTGCCGCTGGGCGCGCGTGCTGGCTTATGAGCCGCCGCACCGTGTGCTGCTCAGTTGGGACATCAGCCCGCAATGGCGGTTGGAGACTGATCCGAACAAGGCCAGCGAGTGGGAAGTCCGCTTCACTGCCGAGACGGCTAATCGGACCCGCCTGGATCTCGAGCATCGCAAACTGGAGCGCCACGGCGCCGGCTGGGAAAGCGTGCGCGATGGTGTCGCCGCCGATCAAGGCTGGCCGCTCTACCTGCAGCGATACGCCGACCTGTTCGGGCGTCGGGCCTGACGGCCACATCCGCAAGCATCAGACCCAATCCGGTCTCGCGGCCTGCAATACCGTAAGCGCAGGAGTTATTCGCGGTGGCGACACTGCCGCGAATAGCGTCCCTTCCCTACCCGGAGCCCGACAAGCGTAGGCGCAACAATCACACCGACCAGCATGCCCAACGCCGCTTCGGATGCTGGGACGGCTCCGCGCGAAGCGGATGATGGCCGACGAAGGTCAGAACGGTATAGGCCACAATGGTCACGCATTTGTGAGCTGTATGATAAGCCTATTCGGGATTATGGGTCTAATCTTGAAGCGTGCGTCGTCTTAAGTGTCAGGCGTAGTAGTCCCTGCAATGGCCGCCGCTCAGGAATAATGCTGATGGAACGCAAGCTCGCGGCAATCATGGCCGCCGATATCGTCGGCTACAGCCTGCTGATGGCTGAAAACGAGGCTTCCACCTACGCGAAGCTGCGCGCTGTTTTTGATGAGCTCATTGACCCGACCACTGCCCGCCATGGCGGGCGCATCGTCAAGACGGCGGGAGACGGCTTTCTCGCCATGTTTCCCAGCGTCAACGAAGCGGTCGATGCGGCGCTGGCCATACAGGAGGGCTTCGACAAGGGCCCGTTCGAGCTGCGCATCGGCATCAATCTTGGCGATGTCATCGAAGATGAGGGCGACGTATACGGCGACGGCGTCAATGTGGCCGCCCGTCTTGAGGCGATGTGCGATCCGGGGCAGATATTCGTCAGCGGCGCCGTGGTGATGGCGGCCGACCGCAAAAGCGCGGACAGGTTCGTCCGCATCGGCCGCAGGCGGGCCAAGAACATTCCCGAACTTCTCAACGTCTACCGCGTAAGGCGCGCGGGCTCTCGGTGGTCGCCATCGCGGCACGTGCCGCAGGTGCTGCGCAGCACCGCCGCCCGCTGGTCTTATGGCGTAGCCGCCATAGCCCTCATCCTCATCGGCACCCAAATCCAGCCACTCCCCCTGGCAGCCATGGTCAGCCGCATCCCGGGGGTCTTGTCGATGGACCAGAGCCGCGCCGACCCCCGGCCGTCAGTGGCGGTCATGCCTTTTGCGGCGATGAGCGGCAGCGGCGAGCAATCGTATTTCGCGGACGGACTGGCCGAGGATGTGACGACAGCCCTTGCCCGCAATTCAGAGCTGCAGGTCATCGCGCGCGATTCCACCTACGCCGTGCACGGGCAGGGTACGGACGTGCGCAAGCTCGGGGCGAAGCTCGGCGTCGATTATGTGGTTGAAGGCAGCGCCCGCCGTGAAGGCGACCAGCTTCGCGTGTCGGCGCAGCTGATCGATGTAAAGACAGGCGCGCATCTGTGGTCGCGCAGTTTTGACCGCCAGGTCGCCGACGTGTTCACCGTCCAGAGCGAGCTGACCACTGAAATCGTCGCGCAGATCGCGCCCTATATCGGCAGGAGCGAGGCGGCGGCGGCAGCGGAACGCCCGACCGACAATCTGCAGGCCTATGACCTCGTGCTGCAGGCCCGCAACCGCTACCGGCACGGCGGCGATGACCTGCAGGACATTCTGGAGGCGCGGGGCCTCTACCAGCGCGCCCTTGAAATGGACCCGTCCTATGCGGCCGCCCGCGCAGGCCTCGCGCTGACCTTTATCGCCAGCGTGGCGCAGAGCGGTGACGGCCGGGAAAACGCGCCGGAACTCCATCTTGGGCTTAGCGAAGCTCGGCAGGCGGTCCGTCTCGACCCCAATCTTGGCCTTGGCTATCAGGTCATCAGCTTCGGGCTTGCCCTGCAGGGCGACTATTCAGGCGGCTTGCAGGCCGCACGGCGCGCTGTGGAGCTCAACCCTAACGACCCCGACAGCATGATGGCGCTTGCAAAGGCGCAGGTTCGCTTCGGGCAATATGATGATGCCGTCGCCAACGCAGAGCGGGCCCGCCGCCTTCATCCTATGGCGCCCGAGTACTACGCCTATGTGCACGGGCAGGCGCTCTACGCGGCTGACCGCCGCGACGAGGCTTCCGCCATCATAGAAGAATGCCTGATCCGGGCGCCGCGCGATGCAAACTGCCTTCTGATTCAGGCCGCTTTGCAGAGCGCGGGCGGCGAGGTCGAGGCAGCCCAGCAGACGATGGCAAGGCTGGTCGAGGCGCATCCGGCATTCTCGCTGGAAGCAGAGCGCGCTTACCGCCGGTTCGGTGACAGGCCGCTGATGGAAGAGTTCCTGCAGGACCTCGCAAAGGCCAAGGCTCCTGAATCCGCCTGAAAGTTTTTACAGAGCGACCTCAGTGTAATAGGGTGCCCAGTTCCATTCTCTCCGGCGCGCCAATTTGGGCATTCCACGACGTCAACACCGAAAATTGCCGCCAATCGCCGCCCGAACTACGTCCGCCGCTTACGGGTTAGGAGTCGGTCGGAGCCGGTCCGTTTGGCGGGTGGAGGGGAGTTACGCGCAGCCTATGACCGACGCAGCACGTCCTGCCATTCGAGATGACGGTCGATCTGCGCTTTTGCGAACGGACAAAGCGGAATGATGGCGACCCCTTCGCGCCGGGCATCCTCGACCGCCTGGCGTACCAGTCGCTCGCCGACCTTGCGGCCACGCAACGCCGCTGGAACGTCGGTATGGTCGATGATGATCAACCCTTCGCCGGCCCGGCTATAGGTCATCTCAGCTTCGACGCCGTCTACGAGGATCCGGTAGCGTCCCTTCGATGCGGTATCCTCCCGCTCGACCTTTTCGACGGTCAAGGGAGAGGCAGGGCCCGGCTGCTCGGCGTCATGCGGCCGCGGCTGACCCCGCCGCCCCGGCATGCAGTCCAGCAGGTCGCGGTCCCATCTTCCGAGATCGGCCGCAGCGTCGTAGGTCGAGACGAGAAACTCCATAAGCGCCGCGTCGGGATTTGCAGCCGACTGAACGGCATCGTACGGCAGGATGAATTCCGATAGGCCCTCATGCCAGAACGCGCCCTCGGGCCGGACCGAGGCGCCCCGGAAGCCACTCGGCGCCGGATAGGCGTAGGCATAGAACGCGGGGTAATCGATGCCGCCACCGCCGGGCCAGAAACCGGCTGAGGAGACCTCGCGGTCGTAGGCTTCCTGTGCCACATCGTTGGGCAATGAAGGAATGCCGCCGGGATGGAGAGGCGCGCGCCGCCCTGAAAAGCGGGTGACGGCCAGGTCAAAACTGCCCCAGAACAGGTGAACGGGACTGGACTTGCCAAGAAAGGAGGTCCGGAACCGATTGAATACCCTGTCGACCGCTACCGATGCGTGATGGAAGCGCTGAACTGCTTCCCGGTCATAGGGCCGGTCGCGATGATCTTCGGTGAACGGCACGGGGTTGGGCACCTCGTTCGGATTGCCGTTAAAGGTCGGCGTGCCTCCAAGTTCGGAAATCAACTGCACGAAATTGGCGTGGAACGCCGCGACTGTGGATGGCCCGAGCGCAAACGATGCCTTGCGACCATTGCCGCATGTGCCGACAACCATATGGTCCCGAAGGTCGAAGAGGATCTCAATGCCTGGCCCGTCGGGGATCGGCGAGGAGGTCAGGCCGAGCGGCGTGACATAGAAGGTCGCGTTCCAGGAATGGTTGAGCCACGGAGTATGAGCAAGGCGATATTTCCCGGCGATCTGCAAATAGAGATGCAGGGCCGAACACGTCTCGCGCCAGCCGAGGTAATCCAGGTGGGGCCACTTGTTGCTCATTGTGCTTTCTCCATTCAGAAACATACCCGGCACGCGACGCGTCATCTCGTCTGAACCGCCGGGGTCCGTGCACCCAGGCGACCTCCTTCTTAACGCGGTCAGTCCGGTACGGGAATGTGCTCATCTCGGTCATCGATCGGGAGATCGAAACGTCCCTTGCCCCAGTCCTCGGCGCGCCATTCGGCCTTCGGTTCTTCGATGCGGTCCTTCGAGGAGGCGACGAGTTCCACCAGATATAGCGCGGTCCGCCGGTTCGATTGCTGGGTTCCAACTCATGCGCGTCATCCTCACTTAGGCCGTCCAGAAAGCCTCGCCGTTGCCGATACGAATGCCCGATTTCGACTAATCCGAACCGCGAGCGGGAAGAGCGCTTTCGGCCCGACAAATGCCTAAACTGGCGAGCGACCGTCTGCCCAACTAGTCCTATGATACGTCAAGCTGTGTCGCAGCAAGTGGAACGTGCGGGCAATGTCGTCGAGCTCAGCGGCTCGCAGTAGAGCGACCGTCGAACACGGTTCCTTGACAATGCTTTGAACCGTTCGCGTTCTAACGATCAACTCCCCAAAGATCCGGGTTCTGTTTGAAATACTCGATCAGCAACTCGGTGAGCACCCGCACTTTCCGCGTGGGATGCTGACCCGGCGGGCGGACGACATATGCGGCCCCCGGAGGTACCGGATAGCGTGTCATGATCGGGACCAGCGCGCCGGAGGCCACATATTCATGCGTGATGCAATCAGGGAGCCAGGCGATGCCGAGACCTGCTGCCGCCGCGGCAGCGAGTGCCGTGGCGCTATCAGCCTTGAACCTGCCCTGCGGCTGGACCGTAACAATCTTGTCGCCATCCATGAACTGCCAGGCTTCTGTTCCCTGCATGAGGGCCTGATGGGTGACGAGTTCGTCCGGAGACTCGGGTGACCCGTGCGCTTTGATGTAATCCGGGCTCGCGACAAGCTTTCCATGGATCGGCCCGACGCGCTTCGCGACCAGGTTGGAGTCGTGAAGGTAGGCGCCCCGGATAGCGCAATCGAAACCCTCTGCGATGAGATCGACGAAGCGATCGCTGTAGGAAGTATGGATGTGAAGTTTCGGGTGCAGACGCGCCATTTCCGCGAGCACGGGGGCGAAGTGGGTCGCGCCGAAAGTAAGCGGCATGGCAACCCTCAGGCGGCCGCGCAGCTCACCGGTCGGGAGAATCGTTTCCCTGGCCGTGTCGATCTCGGCGCTGGCTCGGGCCGCATGATCCCTGAAAGTGGTTCCCGCTTCGGTGAGCGCGGCGCCGCGGGTCGTTCGTGCAAGCAGCTGGACGCCAAGCTCTGCTTCTATCCGGAAAAGTCGCCGACTGACGATCGATTTGGAGACGCCGAGCCGGCGCGCTGCGGCCGATACGCCCCTTGCATCGGCCACTGCGACGAATGTCTGTAGGTCTTCGATGTCCATTCGACGTTCCTCATTTCGCGACACAGCTTGGCTGAGTATGGCACTACCGCATCACCCAAAGGAACAGCAAATTGCGGCAAGGCAACGTCGCCCGCCGGCGCATGTCTCCCCGTGAACCCATTGCCGTCCACAACGGCAGAGAAAGGAAGTCTTGATGACCCCCCGTAACGGCCTCGATTCGCTTCTTCGTCCCGAAGACTCGGTACTCGTTCTGATCGACCACCAGCCTTACCAGCTCACGAACCTGAACAGCCACGACCCGCATATGGCGGTCAACAATGCTACGGGTCTGGCGAAGGCTGCCAAGGCATTTAGCGTACCGACCATCCTCACGAGCGTGCTCGCTGACCGAGGGGGGCTCATCTTTCCGCAGATCACCGACGTCTTCCCTGGCCAGGAGGTGATCGACCGGATGCTTATCAACACCTGGGAAGACCAGAAGGTCGTCGACGCGGTCAAGAAGACCGGCCGCAAGCAGTTGATCATCGCCGGTCTGTTCACGGAGATCTGCGTCGCGATGCCGGCGATTCAGGCTGCCGGCGAAGGATGGGACGTCACGGTCATCACGGACGCCTGCGGCGGCGTGTCGGTTGAAGCCCATGAGGTGGCGATCCAGCGCATGATCGCGGCCGGCTGCAATATGATGACGTGGATGGCGCTCGCGTGCGAATGGCAGCGCGACTACACGAGGGCCGAAACCCTGCCTGCATTGATCGAGCTCCTCAAGGATCACATGGCCGGCAGCGGCATGGCGTACCTGTGGGAGCAGCAGCTGCTCAACACGCCGGTGCCGAGCGAAGGCTGATCCGGGCCGGGATGGCGAGCATTTCGGTGAGCGTCGGGATCGATCCGTTTGCCGGCCCTCGCCATCCTCGTCCTGCAGAGAAGCCCCTGCAATGTCGCGAACAGTTTCCGATGCACGCAAATGCCGCACCCGCTTGCCCCGGCTGACCCGAAATCATCGCGCCTGCGGGACGGGGCTCTCAGCCCTGTCCTGCAGTAACTCTGAGAGCGGCAAATCTGCCGCCTTGCCGAAGCTGCCACAGCGTCCCGCCACGTGAGCATAACATCGGGTTGTCATCGCACAGCATTGCCTCAACCGGAGAAGCGGAGCGTATCGACGAGCAGGGCGAAAGCCGGCGACGCTTGGCGACGGCTGGGATAGTAGAGGTGATATCCCGGCCAGGGCGGTGACCACTCATCCAGCACCCGCATCAGGCGGCCGCTTTCCAGATGACGCTCCGCGACATCCTCCGGCACATAGGCGAGGCCGAAACCAGCCAGCGCCGCCTCCAGAATCTCGAGGGTGCCATTGAGGACAATCTGACCGTCCACCCGCACCTTCAGCTCGCGACCATCGCGCTCAAAATCCCAGGCCCAAAGCCCGCCGTTGATGGAAAAGCGCTGGTTGATGCAAACGTGGTCGGTCAGCTCCTGCGGCGTCGTTGGCGGCGGCCGCCTGGCGAAATACGACTTCGTCCCGACGACGGCGAAGCGGATGTCCGGTCCGACGCGCACCGCGATCATGTCTTTTGCAACACGCTCTCCCATTCGCACGCCCGCGTCGAACCGTTCGGCAGCAATATCCGTCAGTGCGTTGTCGAGGAAGACCTCGACGGTGACGTCGGGATAGTCCGGCAGGAGCTTCGCCAGCTTCGGCCAGATGACGACGTTGAACGCGTGATCGCTTGCCGTGAGGCGAATGGTGCCGGCGGGCTTCTCCCGCAATTCGCTCAACGCCTCGACCTCGGCCTCGATCTCCTCAAAGCGCGGGCCGATATTGCGCAGCAGCCGCTCGCCGGCCTCTGTAGGCGAAACGCTGCGGGTCGTTCTCGTCAGCAGCCGAATGCCCAGGCGCTCTTCCAGATCGCGGACCGTGTGGCTGAGCGTGGACTGCGAAATTCCGAGCTGCGCAGCGGCGCGCGTGAAGCTGCCCTCCCGCGCAACCGCCAGAAAGGCCAGAAGCATATCGGTTCGTCCGCGCTGCATTTATGGCTCCGCTCCATAAGTTTGGGCGGATTATACGGACTAATCGAGCGAACTGCACACACTCAATCGATCGCGATTGCCGATAGCCCCCGCAAATTTCCCGAACGGCGGCGCGAACCCGGCTGGGCAAACACGATGAAGGAAGAACCGGCGGTAGTTCATTCGCGCCGCTGCCATTCATGGCCCCGACCGATAGGTCCTATCGGGGAGCGGGCGCTAATCAAGGCGCCTCAAGCGCCCTAAGCTTTTAGCGTCGCACACGCACCCAGCGTGTCTTCGGGCCGGGGGCCATCCATATCTTGGGCCGCGAATTTGGCGGATCATCACGAAAGCGACAATCGACATGTCTGATAGCCAAAGAACTTCGACAGCCAGTTCGGACATAACGCGCCGGGAGCTCATGCAAGCGGCTGCTGTGACTGGCGGTGCTCTTTTAGGAGAACAATTCGTGCCCGGAGCTATATCTCCGGCGCTGGCACAGGCTGCCGGTGCCGCGACGGCGCCGCTCGATGTGTCGCTGCGCATCAACGGGACGGAGCACCGGCTTTCGCTCGACCCGCGCACGACGCTGCTGGATGCGCTGCGCGAGCACCTGCATCTGACGGGTTCGAAGAAAGGCTGCGGCCTCGGCCAATGCGGCGCCTGCACGGTGTTGATGGATGGCATGCGCGTGAAGGCGTGCCTCTCGCTCGCGGCGCTCGCTCAGGGCCGCGACATCAAAACCATCGAAGGATTGGCGCAGGGCGATGAGCTCCACCCGTTGCAGGCGTCCTTCATCGAGCGCGATGCCTTCCAGTGCGGCTATTGCACGTCGGGGCAGATCATGGCCGGCGTCGCCTGCATCAGCGAAGGCCATGCCGGGTCGCCGCAGGAGATCCGCGAATGGATGAGCGGCAATCTGTGCCGTTGCGGCGCCTACGACCATATCGTCGCGGCCATCCAGGACGCGGCTGCCGTGTCCAGTTCGAAGCAGGAGGGCTGAGCCATGCATCCCTTTGTGCTCGAACGTCCGCGGGATCTCTCTGCCGCACTCAGCTTCGGCGCCCAAGCCGGCCGCAATGATGCGCCGGTCGAATACATCGCCGGCGGCACCGACATGGTGCAGCTTCTGCAGGAGTATGTCCGCCGACCGGATCGGCTTGTGAGCCTCGCGGGAGTTCTCGACGACGGCATCGAGATCGGTCCGCAAGGCCTGAGGCTTGGCGCCGCCGCTACGATGGCGGAGGTGGCCGCCCATCAAGCTGTGGTCGAGCAGTTCCCTCTGATATCCCAGGCGCTGCTGAATTCGGCGAGCCCGCAGGTCCGCAACCAAGCGACCATGGGCGGCAATCTGCTTCAGCGCACACGCTGTCCCTACTTTCGCGATGTCGGCTACGAGGCATGCAACAAGCGCGTGCCTGGCTCCGGTTGCGCCGCCCTGGACGGCGAAAACCGCTGGCACGCAGTGCTCGGCACGAGCGACGACTGTATCGCCGTTCACCCGTCGGACCTCGCAGTTGCCCTGGTGGCGCTCGATGCGTCGGTCGAGCTCCGAGGAGCTGGCGGTGACCGTTCCGTGCCGCTCTCCGATCTTCATCGCCTTCCCCGCGATACGCCGCACCTCGAAACCGTCCTGAAACCGGGCGAAGTGATCACCGCGATCACGGTCCCGACCAGGGCGGCAGGACTGCGGTCTCACTATCTCAAGGTACGCGATCGCGCCTCCTTCGAGTTCGCCGTGGTCTCGGCCGCAGTCGCAATCGAGACGGACGGCGCTCGCATCCGGCAGGCCCGCGTAGCGCTCGGCGGCGTTGGAACGAAACCCTGGCGCCTGCCGAACGTCGAGACCGCGCTCGTCGGCGCCGACTTCGAGCCAGCGGTGCTCCGCCAGGCGGCGGCGCTCGCAGCAGACGGCACACGGGGTCGCGGCGACAACGGTTTCAAGATCGAACTCATGCAGCGCGCCATCGTGCGTGCGGTCGAAATCGCGGGAGCACGCGCATGACCGCTGCCTTGATCGGAAAATCCGTCAGCCGCGTCGATGGCCGCCTGAAAGTTACCGGCGCCGCGACCTATGCCGCCGAGTTTGAGGTACCCAACCTCGCCCATGCCGCCGTCGTCAGGAGCATTGTCGCGAACGGCCGCATTGCATCCGTCGACACGGCGGAGGCAGAACGGGCGCCCGGCGTAATCGCGGTTGTGACGCACAGCAACGCGCCCAGGCTCGCCTACCAGCCGCATAAGGGCCTCCCCGACGCAGCCGTTGGCGAGCGTCTGCATGTGCTGCAGGACGACCGGGTGACTCACCAGGGCCAGCCGATCGCGCTGGTGGTCGCCGAGACGCTTGAACAGGCGGTTTACGCGGCGGAGGTCGTGCGGGTTACCTACCGGCACGAAGCGGCGGCCACCGACATGGAAAGCGTCGATCCAGTTCCGCCTACCGGGAAACCGGCGGAGTGGGAGATACGGCGAGGCGAACCCGACAGCGCCTTCGAACAAGCGGAATTCCGGGTCGACCAGACCTATGTGATCCCGCGCGAGAACCACAATCCGATAGAGATGTTCGCCACCATTGCCTCATGGCAGGGCGACAGCCTGACCCTGTGGGACAAGACACAATGGGTGCACAACGTTGCCGAGGAGATCGCCGCCGTGTTCGGCATCGCTGCCGAGAACGTGCGTGTCATCTCGCCCTTCGTCGGGGGCGCATTTGGTTCGGCGCTGCGCTGCTGGCCGCATGTCACGCTCGCCGCGCTGGGCGCCCGTGTAGCCGGACGGCCAGTCAAGCTGGTGCTGTCGCGGCGCGAAATGTATTACGGCGTCGGCTACCGTCCTCACACGGTGCAGCGGGCCGCGCTTGGCGCCTCCCGTGACGGTCAGCTCCAGGCCATCCGGCACGAGGGCCACCAGGAGACCTCGACCTACGAGGAGTTCACCGAGGCGCTGCTCAGCGCGACCCGGTTCCTGCACTCCTGCCCGAACGTCCACACGCGCCATCGCATCGCGCCGATGAACGTCCACACACCGACCTACATGCGCGCGCCCGGTGAGGCGAGCGGCATGTATGCCCTCGAATCGGCCATGGACGAGTTGGCGGTCGCGCTGAACATGGATCCCGTCGAACTGCGGTTGCGCAACGAGCCGGACCGGGACGAATTTAGGGATCTCCCGTTCTCGAGCCGATCGACGAAAGAGTGCTACCGGGCCGCCGCCGAGCGTTTCGGGTGGGCACAAAGGAACGCCGCGCCGCGCTCCATGCGCGACGGGCGCTCGCTGATTGGCTGGGGCATGGCCAGCGCCACCTATCCGATGAACTATGCACCCGCCTCGGCCATGGCCCGGCTCTTGCCGGACGGCACTGCCGAAGTGATGAGCGCAGCGAGCGACATGGGACCCGGCACATGGACATCGATGACGCAGGTCGCGGCGGACACGCTGGGCCTGCCGATCGAGCGGGTCAAGTTCACGCTTGGCGACACCCGCCTGCCGCGCGCGCCTATCCACGGCGGTTCCATGACCATGGCGAGCGTCGGCAGTGCGGTGCAGGCGGCCTGCCGCAAGGCGCGCGACGACGCCCTGGCACGCGCCGGCTCCAACGATCTTGAAGAGGCCATGGAGCGTCTCGGCCAAGTCATCGAGGCAATCGCCGACGTCGCTCCCGGAGATGAGACGAAGCGGTTTTCCATGCACGCCTTTGGCGCCGTGTTCGTGGAGGTGGCCGTCGATCCCGATCTCGGCGAGACGCGCGTGCGGCGCATGGTCGGCGCCTATGGCGCCGGCCGCGTCGTCAACCCGAAGATCGCGCGCAGCCAGTGCATCGGCGGGATGATCGGCGGCATCGGCATGGCGCTCATGGAGCACTCGATTGTCGACCCCCGCAACGGGCGCGTCACCAATGCCAATCTCGCCGAATACGCTGTGCCGGTGCACGCCGACGCGCCGCCTGTCATGGACGTGATCTTCGTCGATGAGCACGACCCGCACGTGAACCCGCTCGGCGTGAAGGGCCTCGGCGAGATCGCGCTGGTCGGCGTCGCGCCAGCGATCGCCAATGCCATTTTCCACGCTACCGGAAAGCGCGTCCGCGAACTGCCGATCACGCCGGACAAGCTGCTCTGATCCACCTCGTCGAAAACGAAGGGGCTTGAGACATGATCATCACCCGCAGAGACGTCCTTGCCGCGACGAGTGCTTTCGCTGCCGTGGCTTCAGCAGGCCAGGTTGGCGCAGCTTCTGTCCAAGGAAGGAATGAGACAATGAAGATCACGCGAGTTGGATCACAGCCGTCCGGCCCCGGGCCGGCCGATTACTTTTCCGGGACCGTGCGCATCGATCCGCTCTTCCAGGCGCCCGAGCCGGCGCGCGTTGGTGGCGCCAGCGTCACGTTCGAGCCTGGCGCCCGCACCGCCTGGCACACGCACCCACTCGGCCAGACGCTGATCGTCACGGCCGGTCTCGGCCGGGTCCAGCGCGAAGGCGCGCCAGTCGAAGAAATCCGGCCAGGTGACGTCGTCTGGATTCCGCCTGGCGTGAAGCATTGGCACGGCGCGTCTGCGACGACGGCGATGACGCATCTCGCTATCCAGGAATCCCTTGATGGCAAGCCGGTCGAATGGCTGGAGAAAGTCAGCGACGAACAATACCGTAGCTGAACGCTGGCGGCACCCGGCTCCTCGCGCATGGCAAGGTCTCGCTGCTCCGAAATCCTATGGGGCACGCTGCCGACTCGGCACCGATCGCGGCTGCACATGCGCTCTTCCTTCTCCCCTTGTGGGAGAAGGTAGCCTCGCGAAGCGAGGTCCGATGAGGGGTGTTCCAGCTTGGCACCGACGCACTCCGTCCAGCACCCCTCTTCCGTCTCGGCGCTACGCGCCGATCCACCTTCTCCCAAAGGGGAGAAGGAAAGATCACGCATCGATCCACGCAATGAATGCTTGACCTCAAGTTAACTTGAGCTTGTAGCATTGGCTTGCACGGTTGGAAGGAGCATCGGCAATGCTGACGAACATGGATTTCCACGGACTTCGCGTAGCGGTCACGGGTGGCACGTCCGGCCTCGGACTGGCGCTTGTGCGGCAGTTCGCCGCGCAGGGTGCGAGCGTCACCTTCGTCGCACGCACTGCCGCGGACGTCGAGCGCATCGCTGACGAGACGGGCGCACACGGCATTGTTGGCGACCTCGGCAAAAAGCACGACATCTACCCGATCGCGTTGCAGGTCACCGCCAGCCTCGGCGGGCTCGACGTCCTTATCAACAATGCATCGAGCCTCGGGCCGGTGCCTCTTGCGCTGCTCGCCGACACCGAGTGCGAGGATCTGGAAAAAGCGCTTGCGGTCAATCTCGTCGGCGCGTTTCGGCTGACCAAAGCGCTGTTCGGTGCGCTTGCAACGTCGGCGCGCGAGGGCCGTGGCGCGCTGGTGATCAACATCTCCAGCGACGCGGCGGTGAACGCCTATCCCGGCTGGGGTGCGTATGGTGCGAGCAAGGCCGCTCTTGCCCATCTGACGGCGATCTGGGACGAGGAGGCGAAAGACGACGGCATAAGGTTCCTCGCGCTCGACCCCGGCGATATGGACACCCCGCTGCACGCGCTGGCGCTTCCTGACGCCGACCCGGCCACCTTGAAGCACCCCGATCTGGCAGCTGCCGAGATCATCGAAAAGCTGCTTGACGCGTTGCCGGCCGGCGCAGCACTTCGCGCCGGGGCACGTGGATGATTGCCGCCGACCGTCCGGATCGGCGCTCCGCCAGGCTGTTGGTGGTCATGGCGGACGGCGCGATGGCCGACCTGCCGCGCGCTGACCTCGCGAAGCTGTTCGAGCCCGGCGACCTGGTCGTCGCCAATGACGCCGCGACCTTGCCTGCCAGCTTGCACGGCACCCATGTCCCCAGCAGTGAAGCGATCGAGATCCGCCTGGCGGGCTGGCTGTCACTTGCCGATCCAACGCACTTCGTGGCGATTGCCTTCGGCGCGGGCGATCACCGCACGCGCACCGAAGATCGGCTGCCTGCGCCTCCACTGTCACCGGGCAATCGCCTCCGGCTCGGCCCGCTTGAAGCCGTTGTGGAGCGCCTTCTCGACCATCCCCGCCTTCTCGAGCTGCGCTTCTTGGGCAACCGCGCAGCTGTGCTTGCAGGACTGGCGCAGCACGGCCGGCCGATCCAATACGCGCATGTTCCTGAGCCGTTGGCACTTAGGGATGTCTGGACGAAGATTGCCGCCCGGCCGGTCGCGTTCGAGGCGCCATCGGCAGGCTTTGCGCTCGACTGGCGCACGCTTCAAAGCTGGCGGCGGCATGATGTCGGCTTCGCAACACTCACGCATGCCGCGGGCATTTCCTCCACCGGGGATCACGCGCTCGACTCGCGCCTTCCCTTCGACGAGCCATACCGCATCCCCGAGCACACCGCGGCGCAGGTCGCGCAGGCGAAGCAGCGCGGCAGCCGCATCATCGCGGCCGGCACGAGCGTAGTGCGCGCGCTTGAGGCGGCCGCCAATCCCGATGGCAGCGTGCGTGCAGGAAATGGCATTGCGACGGGCCGCATCTCGCGGGACACGCCGCTTCGCGTGGTCGATGCGATTCTCACAGGCGTCCACCAGCCGGGCGAAAGCCATTTCGAGCTCCTGCGCGCCTTTGCCGATGATGCTCGGCTCGCCAAGGCCTCCGCAGCCTTCGCCGCGCACCGATACCGCGCGCATGAATTCGGCGATTCCATGCTGCTCAATCGGCAACAGCTGGATCGATCGCGCGAACCGAACCGTGCGCGAGACGCAGCCTCCACTCTATAGGCGATCCGAGATCTTAGTTTCCAAGGCTTCTGGGAAAACAATGTTTTGACTAAACAATTGATTTAAAACGACTATATTGACATTGGTAACTACGAATCTGGGGATCAGGAGTTCGAATCTCTTCGGCGCGCCAATCGGAGCGCTCAGTCCTCGGGCAGCCGGCCAGAGAACTATCCTTCCAGAAGCGACGCGGGATCAAGGGACGTCGCCTGGCCGGACGTGACGCGCAGGAGGGGGCATCTTTCCAACCGCGACGATCACTCCGGCACGCCGGAGATGCCCAGCGCCTCGACGTAACTCTCGGCGAACACCTTGTCCCGCCACGGGTTGATCTGTCTCTGCAGGGTGAGCGTGTAGGTCGGGAACGCCTCCATCAGCCGCCGCGCCGCCGCCTGCGCCTCGTCCAGCCGGTTGAGTTTGACCAGCGCCATGATCACCACCCGGTGCGAGGAGCCGTAGTTCGGCATCTCGTGCAGCGCGCGTTCTCCCCATGCCAGCGCTTCTTCGTAGCGCTCGAGCATCAGGTAGCTCATCCCGATGCCGGAGAGCGCGATGCCCTTCTCGGGGTCGACCGGGCTCAGCCGCATTGCCCGGTGAAAGTGCTCGATCGCGACGAGCGGGCGGCTGGAATGTGCGTTCACCCAGCCGCTGCCCGTATGGCCCTGCGCCGAATTGGGGTTGAGCAGCAGGGATCGTTCGATCGTGCCCAGCGCCATCTCGTAGTCCTTCGCGCTGTAGGCGATCACCTGCGCGGCGAAGCGTAGGCTCGTGGGGTCGTCGCGCGCTTCCGCCAGTACCTCGCGCGCCATGCGCGCGGCGACCCGGGTATCGTCGGGCTCGTGCCAGCACTGGCTCACGGATAGGCTGCGGATATAGGCGCCGAGTGCCTTCGCCAAGTTGAAGCTGGGGTCGATGCTGAGCGCCTCGTTGGTGAGCCGGCGCACGTCGGCAAAGCCTTCGCGCGTCATGCTGTAGAAGCGCGGCAGCGCGCGAAGGTAGAGGTCGTAGGCGCTGATGTAGTCAGTCGGCTTCATGCGCGCCTGCTTGATCTCCTGCAGCCGGATGCTCGGCTCGACGGCGCCGACGACGCTCTCGGTCACCTTGTCCTGCAGGTCGAAGATGTCGCTCACGTCGCCCTCGAAGCGGTCGGCCCAGACATGGTGTCCGCTGATCGCGTCCACCAACTGCCCACTGATGCGGACCCGCGATCCTGCTCTGCGGATGCTGCCTTCGAGCACGTAGCGGACGCCCAGCTCGCGCCCGACCTGGCGCAGGTCCACCGCCCGGCCCTTGTAGGTGAAGGACGAGTTGCGGGCGATCACGAAAAAGGAGTTCACCCGGCTCAATCCCGTGATGATGTCCTCCACCAGCCCGTCGGCGAAGTATTCCTGGTCGGGGTCGCCGCTCATGTTGGTGAAAGGCAGAACCGCGATCGAGGGCTTCTCGGGCAGGGAAGGCAGTGCAGCCACCGAGGCGCTGGCGTCGGTCTCGACGCGGTAGGCGCGCACAGGCCGCTCGATGTTCTTGAGGCGCAGGTCGCCGAGCGGCGTGAAGCCGCAGTCGAGCTTGCCCTGAAGGTGGTCGTAGGCGGTGCCCGAGACGACCACGGTGCCGGGATCGGCGATGCTTTCGAGGCGGGCGGCGATGTTGACCCCGTCGCCGTAGAGGTCGCCGTCCTCCTCGCAGACCACGTCGCCGAGATTGACGCCGATGCGGAAGCGAATCCGCTCTTCCTCGGGCGTCTCCGCCTCGTGTTCTGCCAGGGCCTGCTGGATCGCCATCGCCGAGGTCACTGCGTAAACGACGCTCGCGAACTCGCACAGCATGCCGTCGCCGGTGAGCTTGACGATCCGACCCTGGTGCTCGGAGACCAGCGGTTCGAGGAGGTTCTTCCGGTAGATCTTCAGCCGCTCGAGCGTGCCGCGCTCGTCGCGCTCCGTCAGGCGCGAATAGCCGACCACGTCGCAAGCCAGGATCGCTGCGAGGCGGCGCTGCGTGGTTATTACACCGCTCAGCCAAGCGCCTGCACGCGGGCCGCCCCGCGTCCATGTCCTGCCAACTTCCGGACGCCCTACGTGCATGGTAACCATCTCTCCCAGTCGCCGCCGATACAGAACGGAGAACGCAGCTGACCCTGCCTTCACGAGACTTCGCTATCCCGCTTGCGAGACGTGGAGCGTTCCAGTCGCCGCGCTAACAGCCAACCGACGACACGCCCACGCAGCCTCTGGGACGCTGACCACTCTCCCAGAAGGCCGGAAATATTTCCTGCTCTGTGTAACCGGTTGACGCCACCGTGGCGGGTGCTTTGTCACCGCGATGTAACAGCGAGATGCCCTACGAACGCCCGCATCACACCAGACGTTCGCGCTTAGAGGTGCTGAGGTCGGCAAGTGGTGCAAAGCCGATCCTCCGCTCCGAGAAGTGATCTTAGATATCAATGGGCGCAGCAATGACATAGGGTGCCCAGTTTCATCCTCTCCGACGCGCCATTTGCAGCCGATAGTCGGTGACCGCAAACGGCAGCACATTTTTTTGTTTCTGGCAGATCAGCGGCGATCGGCGGATGGGAAAGCGCCAGCACATTTCCATGGCTGTCATAATCCTGTTCCGCCGTCGCAACGCCTGGTGATGTCTGATGGATCCACCCTTTGCTCAACTCACCCGCAAAGCGAGCTTGCCGACGTAGTGGGTGGCAAGCGCTCGGTGCGCATCGACAACCCTGTCGAACGGGAATGTACGGGCGACATGGACGTCGAACGGGCCAGAGTCGATCAGGCGGTTAAGCTTGTCGGTCGCGTCCTGGCTGCGGGCGCCGTTGTAGCGAATGAGCTCCACGCCGGGCCGGACATTTGGATCGGGCGTCGCGCCGTGCGGGCAGGCGACCCGACCGCCGTCGCGCACTGACGTCAGCGCGCGGTCGGCCGCCTCACCGCTTACGGTGACAAGGGCAGCGTCGAGGCCGCCGGCGGCGAATTCACGAGCGGCCGCCACCACGTCGTCCTTGCGCCCGTTGACGATGGCGTCGGCGCCCAGCCGCTGCGATAGCGCCACGCCGTCATCGCCCGAAGCCACCGCCAATACGCGGGCGCCCAATCGTTTTGCGAGTTGGATGGCCATGTGACCGATACCGCCGCTGGCGCCGAAGATCATTATTGTATCGCCCTGCTTTAGGCCGACCTCTTCCAGGCCGCTGAGCGCGGTCAACGCATCCCAGCCCATGACGCCGGCTTGCTCGATCGTGAGCTTGGCGGGGATGAGCGACACGTTGTCCGCATCCGTCACTGCGTAGGTGGCATAGGTTCCACCCTTGGGAAGTGGCATGGATGCAGCGTACACCCGGTCGCCTTCCCTAAAGCGGCTAACCTGGCCGCCAACGGCGACGACTGCGCCCGCGCAGTCCCAGCCGAGCACATAGGGGAATGTCGACGGCATTCCGAAAGCCCCGTCGTAGCCACCCTCACGCTCGAGCGCGTCCCACGAGGCCACGCCCGCCACTTCGACGCGGATTAGGACATCGCTCGGCCCGACCTCGGGCACTGGCACGGCTCGCACAGTAACCAACTCGGCTCCACCGAACCGGTCGATGGCGGCGGCCTGCATTGTATCCGGTTTTGCATTCGTCATGCTCTTTCTCCTAGGAATACTGTTGGTCATCATTCCGACATCCCATATTTTGATTGGCGCAACGCTCGGCTCGCTTGTCGTTCCGAGGAAGAGCTATGATTTGGGAAGCGCGACACCAATACGCACGGATGCGTAAGTGGTTACCTGCCGGTAAGGAGGGCAAGGTGAACAAACCCACCGAGAATGGTTTTGCAACCGCGATAAAGATGGTCTCCGGCAAGTGGAAGCTGGACATCATCTGCGAGCTCGGCGCGACACCACGCAGGTTCGGCCGGCTGCGGCAGTCAATTCCGGCGATCAGCGAAAAGATGCTGACGCAGCAGCTGCGAGAACTTGAGGCAGACGGGCTTGTGAACCGAAAAGTCCATCCGGGTTCTCCGGCGAAGGTCGTCTATTCGTTGACGGAAAGCGGATCGACGCTCTGTGCCGGGGCAGAGGGCTTATGCCGCTGGGGTGAACAGGTCCATTGCTCGGGTCAGCCGGAATGATCGCCGCGATGAAGCGACTGCGGTTCGCACTTTCACGTCGCTGACGATATACCCGACGAGACTTTCCAACGGTCGATGACGAGGATATCGTCGACGAACTGTCGAACCAGCGCCTTTTGGCCGTCCTCCAGTTTGACAGTGGGGTGCCGGATGCGCGGGTTTTTGCTGTTCATTCTGTTGGTGCTTGCACCGATTGCATCGCATGCCGCCGCCATCCACGACGCCGCGAAAACGGGCGATGTCGCGGCGATTGCGGCAGCGCTCGACGCCGGCGCCGATGTCGATGAGAGTGATGGGCAAGCCACACCACTCTATCTTGCGGTCAGGGGCGGGCATTTTGCGGCGGCAAAACTGCTCATCGAACGCGGTGCCGACGTCAACGCCGCCCCGACGCCGGGTTTGGGTCCTGCCCTCATGCCGGCTCTGGCAAAACGCCGGATCGATTTGATCAATCTGTTGCTGGAGAGGGGCGCAAATCCAAATTCGCAGCGCAACCGCGAAAACGCCCTTCACATCGCCGCCAGATCCGGTTGCCTCGATTGCGTGAAGGCACTGGTTGAGGCCGGCGCGGATGTGAATGCGAAGACAAAGGACGGCAAGACACCGCTCCATCTGGCGAAATTCAAGGGGCAACGCGAAGTGGCTGATTATCTCATCGCGCACGGCGTCATCTTGCCAACGCCAGCCCCGATCGCGAAGAAGTTGGCTGCCGCCGACGTGGAGAAAGGCCGAGCCTCCTTCTCCCGCCTCTGTGCCTATTGCCACAATGCCGTGCCGGACGAAGGGGGCAATCAGGGACCGACTTTGTGGAATGTCGTCGGTCGCGACAAAGCATCTGTGGCCAAGAGGCGTTACTCCGACGCCTTGCTGGCATGGCAGGGTGTCTGGACATACGAGGACCTGAACAAATTTCTGCTTGAGCCCATGCTCACGACGCCGGGCGTTTACATGGAGGTGCCGGGTGCTCCGGACGAGACTGAACGCACAAACATAATTGCCTACTTGCGCACACTCAGTGACAAGCCAATCCCGCTACCCTGAGCCCTCGCGCCCAGGAGTGGCGCGGCCGGATTGCGCCGAAGCCGATGAGCGCTCGAATTCTGCATGGAGGTCATTTCGCTTCCCCTTGACCAATGACCGGTTGGTCCGATCTTGGCTGGGGCGGCGAGGGCAGTTTATGGGGCGCAAGTCGGACCGCTCCGAGCGGTGATCTCAGAAAGGCGCAGCAACAATGTACGAGACGCCAGTTTCATCCTGTCCGGCGCGCCAAGCCACACTTTGGGCTAGACTGCAGTGCACGCTCCGCAGGCCCAGCAGTTGAGTTCACCTCGACTTGGCTTTGAGTTGCGCTATCCAGCCAAAAATGGAGGCAGCCATGCGTATGAAGTTCCTACTGGTGACATCAGCGACGATGATGGCGACAGTCGTTGCCCACGCGGGCAGCCAGTCCTCGAACACCAGCTCGAATAGCTCGTCGAACAACGGCGTTGTGCGTGAGCGGATTGTCGAGACCTACTGTGAAGATGACTATTGTGAGACCTACGTCAAACGCAGGGTTTACCAGGAGGACCGATCCTCCCGTCGTTACCAGGACTATGATCGTCGCCGCTATCGCGAGCGCTACACCGATGAAGACGACGAGGACTAAGGAAGAAGCCGGGCCGCTGACGCATGCCAAGGCCCGATCTTGGCATCGGATCGGCGGCCCAGCTTCTCGCATCGTTCCGAAATTTTTGGCCCAGCCAGGACGAGGATGACGGTTCGCGACCTTGCGGCGACAAGGATTATCGCCGCCAGAAGGGCTTGGCGATCTCTGCCTCGACCTGCCGTCTCGTCAGACCGATGTCGTCGATCAAGTGGGGATTGTCCTTCGCCATTTGCTCAAGTTCCCAGCGAAAGCGTTTCCGCTCGTCCCACGCCGCGATAATGCTTCGCAGGGTCGCCAGGCTGTGTTGCCGACGCAATATTCCCGCCGGCTTGACGGGCGTTGCCCCTGCCTGATGCCGGGCCGATGCAAGAGTATCGTTCATAGCAACCTCCATAGGTTTGAGGTCCAGGGACCTTTGACCTGAAAGAGGCTGAATTCTGCAGGATACGAACAGCGTCGTAATTAAGCTCTGCCAAATAGTTCTCAAAACTTCCAAACGGGCTATAGATACGCCGCATGCAGGGATCGCGCTTTGCCTTTGGTCCGTTCGTGCTTGATTCCGGTGCGGGAACGCTGCTTCGCAACGATGTCCCCGTTGCCGTAGGCTACCGCGGGCTAAAGCTGCTTGCGGCGCTCGTTGGACGAGCCGGCGAAATCCTTGAGAAGGCCGAGTTGATGGACGCGGCGTGGCCGGGCACGGCCGTCGAGGAAGGCAACCTCACCGTACAGATCGCGGTGCTGCGAAAGCTGCTTGGCCCGGCTGCAGATGGCGGCGAATGGATCGCCACGGTTCCGCGCGTCGGCTACCGCTTCACGGGGCCTGTCGAACAGCTCGGCGCGAAGCGAAAACCTTTGCCGCTGCCCGGCAAGCCATCGATAGCGGTGCTGCCCTTCGTCAATGTCAGCAACGATCCCGAGCAGGAATCCTTCGCGGATGGCTTGACCGAAGACCTGATCACCGACCTGTCCAGGATCTCCGGGCTGTTCGTCATCGCACGCAACTCGGCCTTCGCCTACAAGGGAAAGGCGATGGACGTGCGCGATATCGCGCAGGATCTCGGCGTGCGCTACCTGCTGGAGGGGAGCGCACGACGTGCTGCGGGGCGCGTGCGCATCAACGCCCAGCTGGTCGACGCAGTGAGCGGCGACCATTTGTGGGCAGAACGCTTCGATCGCAGCCTGGAAGACATCTTTGCCGTTCAGGACGAGGTCACCGGCAAGATCGTCGAGGCGTTGCTCGGCAGGCTGCGCGCACCGCCGCCGCGCAACCGGCCCAACAGTCTCGAGGCTTACGATCTCTGCGTGCGGGCGCGCAAGCTGATGGATGACACGCCACAGACGGCGCGCGAAGCGCATCTGATGCTCACCCGCGCGGTTTCGCTCGATCCGGAATATGCCGAGGCCCATCGCTGGCTTGCCATGAACCACTGGATGGGATGGGTGCATTCCGGCGGACCTAGCGAAACGGCCCGTAGCGTTGCGTTGGAACTGGCGCGCAAAGCCGTGGCGATCGATCCGAACGATGCCGGCTGCCGCTGGGTTCTGGCTTACCTGCTTGCCTATGAGCGCAGCTTCGCCGAGGCGGATGCGGAATTCGCCAGGGCGATCGAGCTCGATCCGAACGAAGCCGATGCCTGGGCGGCATTGTCCGACATCGCGGTCCTGGCCGGACGGGTCAAGAAAGGCCTTGAGCACATTCGCAAGGCATTCCGGCTGAACCCGTTTCCGGCACGTTGGTACTATCTGACGCTTGGCCAGGCGCAATATGCCGCCGGCCAATACGAAGCCGCTGTCGAAACACTGCGCAGGGATGAGACCTATCGTACAAGCTCGCGCCGCTTCCTGGCGGCAAGCCTTGCCCAACTGGGCCGGCTCGACGAGGCGCGCGCAGAGGCCGAACTGTTCCTCGTCGGCAACCCGCATTTCACCACGCGCCACTGGGCCGCGACGGAGCCATTCCGCGACGCTGCGACGCTCGAGCATTTCGTCGACGGCTTCCGCAAGGCCGGTCTTCCGGAGTGACGTGCCGGCGTGACCTCCCAAAACGCTTTCGCAGCGTTCGTGCGACTATTCCTCAAAGCGACTCGTGGCGTCACGATCGCGCTCGTACCGCCTCGTGAGCGGAAACGGCGGCAACCAGGACTCGCGACGGATTATCCAGCTTTCGTAGGTTGGCATCAGTTGGTCAGGGGCGTCCAGGGATCCCAGATTCACTTCGATTTCGTCTGCGGTGCGTCCGAAAATTGTCGAGCCGCAGCGGGGGCAGAAAAACCGCCCGGCGTAGTCGCGCGTCTCACCTTCGATCGTCACCGCATCCTGGGGGAACACCGCGGAAGCGTGAAAAAGGGCGCCATGATGCTTGCGGCAGTCGAGACAATGACAAATGCCGACCCGGTATGGGAGTCCCGACGCCACAATCCGGACGTTGCCGCACAGGCAACCGCCAGTGAATCGGTCCATGCTGCGTCTCCTCCAAAATCAAGCGGTCGCAATGGCTACAACGAACGGCACCGTCATTGCAATTGCCCCGTGCGGGGCCGTCTGCGGGACGCATCGACTCCGCAGTGGGCGATAGCTGGCTCGCTTGCTGCAGCCGCAGCCAGCTGGAAAGTTCGGACGAAGCGGCCCTTTCGCTCTTGACAATTACAATCGTCAACGCGCATTGACAGGAAAGATTGTCAATGTGAGGGCTGCATGCTCGATATCGAAGTCATAGATCGGCCGAGCGCGGCCGCCGCCGCGTTGGAGCCCGTTCGGAGTCAACTCCTCTCAGAACTGCGGGAGCCGGCCTCGGCCGCTACCCTCGCCACACGCCTCGGCCTCAAGCGGCAGAAGATCAATTACCACCTGCATGCTCTGGAGGAGCACGGGCTTGTCCAAGTTGCAGACACGCGCAAGTGGGGTGGCCTGACGGAGCGGCTCATGGTGGCGAGCGCCACAAGCTATGTCGTCTCGACGAGCGCACTGGGTCCGGTCGGCGCCGATCCGGACAGCACCCCGGACCGCCTGTCGGCAAGCTACCTGATCGCGCTCGGCGCCCGGCTGGTGCGGGAGATCGGAGCTCTCCAGCGCGCCGCCACCGATGCCGGCAAGCGCTTGGCGACCTTGGCGATCGACACCGAAATCCGCTTCCGCTCCGCCGCCGACCGCGCCTCGTTCACGCGTGAATTGACTGAGGCCATCACCACGCTGGCGGCACGCTATCACGACGAAACTGCGCCGCAGGGACGGTCGCATCGCCTTGTCGTGACGGCGCATCCGTCACCAGCCAACCCGCAAGGAAAGGAGGTTCAGTAAAAAAGATGCTGCCGGCGATCGCATCGGTCGATGCAGCAAGCATCGCAAAACGGGAGGAGCCAAAATGGCGAACCCGGCTTGGAAAGCACTTCCCAACTCCCGCGGAGTAGCGCTGCAGGGGAAACGCAATTGTCAGTTTCATCCACGCTGGCGGCGCCGACGAAGCTTTCCGAGCTATGATTGCCGACTTCGTGCGGGCAAGCCGCTGGGGTGGTTCTGCGCAGTCTGCTCCGCAAGCAGATCGAAGAGCCATGCCACGCCCGCATCCACCATCGCGACCTTGGGAGCGACGGCGTTGAGCCGGAAGCCGGGCAACGGCAACGGGGCATCGAGGCTCAGCACGCCGAAACGCGCCGCATGCATGGCAACGAACCGCCGCGGCAGGGCCGAGATGAGGTCGGTCTCGGCGATGACCGCGAGCGCAAACATGAAGTTCGGAACCGTCAACGCAACCCGTCGCGCCCGGCCTTGCTTGGCCAGTTGTTCATCGACGAAGCCGTAAGGATCGCCGCTCTCCGAGACGACCAGATGCTGCATGCTGCAGTATCGCTCCAGGCTCGGATCACGCGCGAACGGATGTCCAGGGCGCATGGCAATGACAAAGTCCTCTTCGTAGATGCAGCGCTTTTCGAAGCGAGGCGGGATGTCATCGGACGGAATGATCGCGATATCGATGGCGTGCGCCTCGAGATCGACAATCGCGCTCCGCCAGACGCGGGCTGGCGAGGGCAAGATCTGACGCACGCCGACGTCGATGCGTGGCGCAATCCGGCTGAGTTCGGCGAGGAGCGGGCGCAGGATCACGGCTGAGACACCGTCCGGTGCGCCGATTGCGAACCGGCGCATGGCCGTAGCGGGATCGAAGGGCGCGGCAGTCGCCATCACGCTGCGCACGCGCGCCAGAACGTCGGCGATCGGCGCGGCGAGTTCCGTAGCACGCGCCGTCGGCACCACGCCCTTGGGCGTTCTCAGGAACAGCGGATCGTTGAGGAGCCGGCGCAGCCGGCCGAGTCCGTGACTGACTGCCGATGGCGTCAGGTTAAGCCGGTCCGCCGCCCGGCCCACGTGGCCCTCTCCGAGCACGGCCTCGAAGAGGACGAGGAGATTGAGATCGGTGCGCGAAAGATCAATTTCATTCAGCATATTCCTGAAATCATATCATTGGCTTCATCAAGATCAACATGCAATTCTGCCGGCTGAGCGGTGCATCGCTCGGACGAACGCGAATGGCGGCTCGAGCACCGTCACGCGGACCCGCTCGTCCCGGGTGTCAGCCTGGAGCAGGCGGCCGCGCTGGAGCTACAGCGGACCCAAAGAGATGGCACCGCCCATTACAAGGCCTGTTGCGCTGGCGGCTCTTTCGCCACTGCGGCTTCCTCCTGGCTGAGGGCGCCCGGCCGGAGCTTGAACAGGATCAGCAGCGGCCCGGCGACGAAGATGGAGGAATAGGTCCCGGCGAGGATGCCGAAGATCATTGCGACCGTGAAGGACTGGATCACCTCGCCGCCCCAGATCGAAAGCGCCGCCAGCGCAAACAGCGTGGTCACGCCGGTCAGGACCGTTCGCGCCAGCGTCTGGTTCATCGACAGGTCGAGCAGCTCGGCAATCGGCATCCTTTTATAGCGGCGCAGATTCTCGCGGACCCGGTCATAGACGACAACCGTATCGTTGATGGAATAGCCGACAATAGTCAGGATCGCGGCAATCGAGGTCAAATTGAACTCTATGCCGGCGACGACGTAGAAGCCGACCATCAGGATCACGTCGTGGAACGTCGAAATGATGGCGCCGAGCCCGAACTGCCACTCGAACCTGATCCAGATGTAGACGAGCATCGCCAGCAGCGAGGCGAGCACGCCCATTGTGCCGTTGAACGCGAGTTCGGAGGACACTGTCGGACCGACAACCTCGATGCGGCGGAACTCGTAGTCGGTTTCGAGCGCGCTTCTTACCTTCTCGACGGCGGACTGTTCGGCAACGTCGCCGCCCCCCTGGGTGCCAATGCGGATCAGCACATCCCGGGCCGAGCCGAACTCCTGCACCTGCACCTCGCCCAGTTCGAGACCCGTCAGCCGCTCACGGATGTCGCCGATGTCGGCCTGCTGGCCCTTTGCCTGCACCTCGATGCTCGAACCACCGCGGAAGTCGATGCCGTAGTTCATGCCGACAGTGAAGAACAGCACCGCCGAGGCGATCGACAACAGAACGGACAGCGTGAAGGCGTATTTTCTGAATGCCATGAACGGCACGCGCGTGTCGTCGGGCACCAGCCGCATGACACCGGCGGGCATGGTTTTCGGCCGCTGCCGGCGAAGCCAGAACGCGACCAGCCAACGCGTCAGCGTGAACGCCGTGAACACGGTGGTGACGATACCGATGGCGAGTGTGACGGCAAACCCCTTGATCGGCCCCGAGCCGAGGAAGAACAGGATGACGGCGGCGATCAACGTCGTCACATTGGCGTCGACGACAGTCGCCAGCGCCTGTTTGAACCCGGAATCCATCGACTGCACGATCGAGCGCCCTTGGCGGTTCTCTTCGCGGACGCGCTCGAAGATGATGACGTTGGAATCGACCGCCATGCCCATCGTCAGCACGATGCCGGCGATGCCAGGCAGCGTCAGCGTCGCCCCGAGCACGGACAGGACGGCGATGATCAGTGCGACGTTCGCGAGGAGCGCGATATTCGCGATCAGCCCCAGTCGCCCATAGGCGAACAGCATGAAGCCGACGACGAGGACCCCGGCGATGATTGCCGCGAACTGGCCCGCCTCGATCGAATCGCTGCCGAGGCTCGGACCGACGGTGCGCTCCTCGACGATGGTGAGGTCGGCAGGCAGTGCACCGGCGCGCAGCAGGACCGCAAGATCGTTCGCGCTCTCCACCGTGAAACTCCCGGATATCTGCCCGGTGCCGCCCAGGATCGGTTCGCGGATCTGAGGCGCGGAGATCACCTCGTTGTCGAGGATGATCGCGAACAGGCGCCCGACATTGGCCTGGGTAGCCTGACCGAAGCGGGTGGCGCCGCGGCTGTCAAAGCGAAACGAGACCACCGGCTCGTTGGTGCGCTGGTCGAAGGTTGCCTGCGCATCGACAAGGTTTTCGCCGGAAACGATGATCCGGTTCTCGATCAGATGCGGAACCCGCGGCTCTTCCGTCGAATACATAACCGTCGAGCCCGCCGGCGGGCGGCCGGAGATCGCCTCCTCGACCGGGATCGACTGGTCGACCATCTGGAAGGTCAGCTTAGCCGTCTGTCCGAGGATATCCTTCAGCCGCTGCGGATCCTGCAGGCCCGGCACCTGGACCATGATGCGGTCCGATCCCTGGCGCTGGATGATCGGCTCGGTCGTGCCGAGTTCGTTGACGCGCCGGCTCACCACCTCGATCGATTGGGTCAGCGCCGCAGCGATCCGGTAGTCGATCCCGGCTTCGGTCAGCGTGAAGCGCAGCAGGCCCGGTTCCGGCTCGGTCATCTCCATCTCGGTCACCGAGCCGCTCATGAACATGCCCGTCGAGATCGGCTGCGCCAATCTTTCGAGCGCGCTCTTCGCCGCTTCGATCTGGCCTTGGTCGCGAATGCGGACCTGGATGGAATTGGCGGTGCCGGCAAGCCCGGTATAGCCGATCTGGGCATCGCGCAGCGATGTGCGGACCTCGTCGCGTGCCGATTCGAGACGTTCGTTGGCAAGGTCCTGCCGATCGATCTGGAGCAGGATGTGCGAGCCGCCCTGCAGGTCGAGCCCCAGCGTCAGCTGCTGCTTTGGCAGCCAATTCGGCAGCGATGCCAGAGTGGAGGCGGGAACCAAATTGGGAGCTGCGTAAAGAATACCGGCCAGGACCGTCAGCCAGATGAGAATGGTCTTCCAGCGCGAAAAATGCAGCATGTTCTTGTCCGTTCAGCCCATATCGGGCGCAAACCGCCTCCGACAAGAGCTTTGGCGTTCCGATCGGCGAGCAACCCGACGAACGGAACGCGGTGTGAAAGTTTTGCGGGTCTAGGGCCGCGGTCGCGGCCAGGTTCACGCCGTGAGAAGCGGAGGCGCGCGCGCATCAAAGGCGCGGATCGGCGACAGTTCCGGCCGGTCGTCGGACCATATGCCAAACGGCGCGGCTGACGCGGTTTCGGGCGGCAGCCGCAAATCCGCGATTATGCAAAACGGTTTGCCATCTCTCGCAATGACAGGTGTCTTGACACGGGAAGTCTCAGCGCCGACGTGGCGCGCAATACTGCGGGCAAGGACAGTCGGGTGTGTGACCGGTTCGGTCGCGCCGATTTGGCCTTCGGCAAGGTCATGCGCAACCTGGTCGGCTGTTGCCGCAGGAATGGTCCAGATCAAAAAGAGCAGCGAAGCCAGCAGCCGCAGACCGGCACCCAGGCTGAGCACGACGCCAGGCCCGTCCCGTCCTCGGCCGCCTCGTCTCATCCCATCGCTACGGCTTGCATCCACTGCGACCAATACGCTTTCGCTTTCGTTGCCTCGGTAAGCGGCGAGCCGCTTTCCTGGTCTCACTATAGCACTTGCGTTGCGAATTGAAGCGCAGCTTTCAGGGGACTAGAAGGGTTGGCTGCAGAAGCTGTTCTCAGGTAGCCGAACTGGATACTGGTATACTCGTATACCAGTATCCGCGAGTTTGCCTCCCACAGGAGCCTCATCCGCATAGCTTTGGCCACCTTCGTCCGGGACGTTTGCGCTGCGGGGCAACGCTCCACGATCACGAAATATCAGACAAATCGGACTATTTACGAGCAGCCAATGAGTCTCTAGAGTTCAGACTGTGGCTGGGATGGCGCCGTTCTTTCGCTGCCAGCACCCTTGAGGAGGAGGGCGTCCAAGCCGCATTCGACAAAGTTCAGATCAGCGAAAATGACTGAATCAAATGGGAGGTTGAACATGAAATCTGCGATACGAAATGCGTCCGTCGCCGCAGCGGCTTTGGCTCTCGGCCTGTCCTTCACGGCGATTGCCGGTGCCCAGGACAAACCGACGCTGGCCTTCGTCGTCAACGGCGCTTCCGATTTCTGGAAGGCGGCCGAAGCCGGCGTCAAGAAGGCCCAGGCCGAATTGCCCAACTACAATCTCGAGCTCAAATATCCGGAACAGTCGTCGGTCGCCATCCAGCAGCGGCTGATGGATGATCTGGTGACGGCCGGCGTCAAGGCGATCATGGTTTCGGCCGTCGATCCCAAGACCTCGACCGACGGGCTCAACAAGATCGCCTCGGAGACGGCGCTGTTCACCACCGACAGCGACGCGCCGCAGACCAAGCGTATCGCCTATATCGGCTCGTCCAACATCGATGCCGGCAAGCAGGCGGCCGAGATCGCCAAGAAGGCGATGCCCGACGGCGGCAAATGCCTTGGCTTCGTCGGCCTGCTCGGCGCCGACAATGCCAAGGAGCGCATCGAAGGCATGAAGGAAGGGCTCGCCGGCACCAAGATCGAGCTGATCGACGTGCGTGGCGACGACATCGACCAGGCCCGCGCCAAGAAGAACGTCGAGGACGCGCTGGTCGCCAGCCCCGATGTCACCTGCATGGTCGGCTTCTATTCCTACAACACCCCGCGCATTTATGAAGCGCTGCGCGACGCCGGCAAGCTCGGCCAGATCACGGTGGTCGGCTTCGACGACGATCCGATCACGCTCGGCGGCGTCAAGGAAGGCACCGTTGCCGCCACCGTCGTGCAGCAGCCGTTCGAATGGGCCTACCAGGGCATGAAGCTGATGGCGGCCTATCTCGAGGGCGACAAGTCGGGCATTCCGGAGAACGGCCTGATCATCATCCCGACCAAGATCATCGGCAAGGACGACGTCGACGCCTATGCCGCCAGTCTGAAAGCGATGTCCGGAAACTGAGCGTCGTCGGCGCTGGCCCCTCATCCCCCTTCTTCCCGTGCAGAACGGGGAGAAGGGGGATGGTTGCAACGCTGGCGAATCCTCCGTTTTTTACGGGGAGAGGGTTAGGGTGAGGGGCAGCGCGACGCTGGCGTGACTGGCTCCGCTTGTTATTGACGGGCCTGATCAGGCTCGTCAATCTGCGGGGAGGCTGGCCCGCCAACTGCTGTCAGGCATGATGAACTATTCCGACGCATCCATCGGCGCATCGACGATTGCCCCGTTCCTCAGTCTCGAGGCCGTGCGCAAGACCTATCCCGGCGTGGTCGCGCTGGACGGGTTTTCGCTGGAGGTCAGGCCTGGCGAGGTTATCGGCCTCGTCGGCGAAAACGGTGCCGGCAAGTCGACGCTGATGAAGATCCTCGGCGGCGTGACCACACCCGACACCGGCACGATCACCGTCGACGGCGTCGCCCATGACGGGCTGACGGTCGAGGCTAGCATCGGTTCCGGCATCGCCTTCGTCCACCAGGAACTCAACCTGTTCGAAAACCTCGACGTTGCCGCCAACATCTTTTTCGGCCGCGAGCCGTTGCGCGCCGGTCCGCTCAGGCTTGTCGACCGCACCAGGCTGCGCATGCTGGCGGCGCCGCTGCTCAAACGTGTGGGCGCCAATTTCTCGGCCGACACCCCGGTATCGGCGCTGTCGCTTGCCCAGCAGCAGATGGTCGAAATCGCCAAGGCGCTGTCGATCGAGGCGCGGCTGGTCATCCTCGACGAGCCGACGTCGAGCCTGCCCCTTGCCGAAACCGACAAGCTGCTCGATGTCATCAAGGCGTTGAAGGCCGACGGCATCAGCGTCATCTTCATCTCGCATCGCCTTCACGAGGTCGAGCGGGTTGCCGATCGCGTCGTCGTGCTGAGGGACGGCATGCTTGCCGGCACGCTGCCGAAGAACGCCATCAACCACGACCAGATGGTCAAGCTGATGATCGGCCGCATGCTGAAGGAGCGGGAGAAGGCCGCAGAATCAGGCCGCCCACCCGGCGCCGTCGCGCTGTCGGCCAAGGCCGTTCGCACCAGCGCCTATCCAGACCGACCGGTCGATCTCGGCGTCAGGCGTGGCGAAATCCTTGGCCTGGCGGGTCTTGTCGGCTCTGGCCGCACCGAACTGGCGCGCGTGCTTTTCGGCATCGAGAAGAGCCTTGGCGGCGCGCTCCAGCTTGATGGAAAAGATCTGGTTCTTGGTTCGGCGGCCGACGCTGTGGCCAACGGGATCTTCCTCGTCCCCGAGGATCGCAAGCTGACCGGCATCCTGCTCGACCTGTCGATTGCCCAGAATATTTCGCTCCCCAATCTACCGGCGCATGCCCGGCGATCCTTGGTCTCCGCCCGCGCCGAAGCCGTTACCGCCGAGAAGCAGAAACGCAATCTCGGCATCAAGGCGCCCTCGGTGGCGACGCGCACCGGCACGCTGTCCGGCGGCAACCAGCAAAAGGTGGTGCTGGCCAAGTGGCTGGCCATGAGCCCCAAGGTGATGATCCTCGACGAGCCGACGCGCGGCATCGACATCGGCGCCAAGGCGGAGATCTATGGGCTGATGCGGGCGCTGGCCGATGCCGGCGTCGCCGTGCTGATGATATCGAGCGACATGGAGGAGGTGATCGGCGTCTCCGATCGGATCGCCGTCATGCATGAGGGCCAGATCTCGGGCATTCTCGACAAGGAACAGTTCAGCCAAGAAAACGTGCTGTTGCTGGCCGTCGGCAAGCAGCCGAAATAGTTTTTGTTCGCGCAGGTTCTTGACCGCAAAACCGCGGAACACTTTTGCGGAACCTGCTCAGGCAGGCATTGGGAGAAGACGATGAGCAAGAAAGATCTTGGCCTGCTGATCCTGATCCTTGTGGTCGGAGCGGTGGTGGCGATCATCAACCCACGCTTCCTGCTGCCGATCAACCTCGCCAACACCTCGAACCTGATCGGGCTGTTCGGCATCCTGGCGATCGGCCAGGCCTTCGTCATCATCACCGGCGGCATCGAATTGTCGGTCGGCTCGGTGGTCGCGCTGCTCGGCGTCCTGTTTGTCGATTTCATTGCCACGCGCGGCATGGCATGGCCGGTCGCGCTCCCGCTGATCCTCGTGCTCGGCGGCATCATCGGGCTGGCACATGGCTGGCTGATCACGCGGCTCAAATTGCAGCCTTTCGTGGTGACGCTGTGCGGCCTGTTGATCTATCGCGGCGTGGCGAGGTTCTACACAGCCGACGGCACGGCGGGCTTTGCCTTCGGGCAGAACTTTCCGGAGCTCGAATTCCTGACCGCCGGGCGATCCTATGGCGTGCCGAACAGCTTCATCGCGCTGATCGTCATCGCCATCGTGATGTGGGTGGTGCTGCACCGTTCGGTGTTCGGCCGCTACCTCTATGCCATCGGAAAAAACGAGGAGGCGGCAAAATATTCCGGCATCCGCACCGGCCGCGTCGTCATGGCGGCCTATGTCATCTGCGGTGTGCTGACGGCGTTGTCGGCGATCTATTTCGCCATGTACACGCGCTCGATCTCGCCGGCCAGCCACGGCCAGTTCTACGAACTCTACGCCATTGCCGCAGCCGTGCTCGGCGGCTTCTCGCTGCGCGGCGGCGAAGGCTCGCTGATCGGCGTGATCCTGGGCACGGTTCTGCTGCAGGAACTGCAAAACCTCGTCAACCTGCTCGGCATCCCGTCCTCGCTCAATTTCGCGGTGATGGGCGGCGTGATCTTGATCGGCGTGCTGGTCGACCAGCAATGGGGCGTGTACCGGGAGCGGCGGCTGATGCTGGAGGCAACCCGCAAGGGCGCGGCCGGTGCCGCAGCGGAGTAGTTGCTTGAGGACCTGCCTAGTGGTGAAAATCTGACGCTTAGTATTCGATGCAAATGGGTCACGTCCTGTAGTCTGATGACAAAACCTATTGGAGATTGCCAGTGACAGCCAAGCCGATAGTCCCAGCAGAACTTCAATCATACTACGACGATTGGCGGATGTCGCCTGGGCTGCTCGTTGATGGGTTCTTGTTTCTGACCGGATTCACGGGTGCCCGATCGGACGGAACTCTATCGGAAGATCCGGAAACTCAAATGCGCGATGCGTTCGAAAAGTTGGGTCTTGTCTTGCGAAAAGCTAACCTGGACTTCAATTCCATTGTGGAGATGACAACCTATCACGTCGGACTGCGAGATCATCTCGATCTTTTCAAAGCAGTTCGATCTGACTACGTGCGTGAGCCATTTCCGGCGTGGACAGCGATTGAAGTAGCGGGCTTTGTCACAGAAGGCGCAATTGTGGAAATTCGTGCCATCGCACGGCAACAATGACCTAAGTCGTCCGACAAACCGACGTGGGATGCTCCTTGCCATTTGACGGGGCAGAGTTCGTTCGTCCTGGCGGACTTGCCACTCCGGTACCAACCGTTAGATTTTCACTGCTAGATCAGGCCCGACATGTCGGAGAAGGCCATCGCCTTGCGCAGCACGTCGGCAAAACGCTCGCCGGCTGCTTCGCGCGGGCCGCTATTGTCGATCGAGGTGACGTCTGGCCCGGACAACGCCACATTGGCGCTGCGCGCCAGCCGCGCCAGCACTTCGCCGCGTGACTCGCGGCCGCGCATCGCCAGTCGCTCGGCCAGGATCTGCGGCGATGCGGTGATCTCGACGACAGCCAGATTGGCATAGCGATCGCGCAGCGCCGGGATGATGGCACGGGAGACATTGGCGATGGCGACGCGGCCATTGGCCACCGACCGGTCGACTTCAGCCGGGATGCCGTAGCGCAAGCCATGCGCCTCCCACGAGATGGCGAAGGCGCCATCCGCCTCGGCCTCGACGAAGGCCGCATCGGCCAGCGTGTCGTGATCCTCGCTTGCCGTGTCGCTCGGCCGGGTGATGACCCGGCGCACGAACTCCAGCCGGGTCTCGTCGGCAAACAGTGACCGGGCATAGCCGATCACCGTGTCCTTGCCGGCGCCGCTCGGCCCGACGACAGCGACGAACACCCCGTCGCGGATCGGAAACGCCGCGGCCGACAATTCACGCTCGATCGACGCCGACGCCATCACGCGACCCGACGTCCCTGCCGCCAGACCGTGCGGACAACCGGGACATGATCGTCAAGACGGACCCGAACCAGATCGGCGCGCCGGCCCTGCTCGATGACACCACGGTCGGCAAGGCCGACTGCCTCGGCCGGGTTCTTCGAAACCATAGCCACCGCCTGCGGCAGGGAGATGCCGTCGACAACGTCGCCGAGGAAGAACGCCGACTGGATCAGGCTGAAGGGGATGTAGTCGGACGACAATATGTCGAGCAGGCCTTCGCCGGCGAGTGTCCGGGCCGAAACATTGCCCGAATGCGAGGCGCCGCGCATGACGTTCGGGGCGCCCATCAGCACCCCGAGCCCTGCCGCCTTCGAAGCTTTTGCGGCCTCTTTGGTGGTCGGGAATTCGGCGACGCGGACGCCTTGTTCGATCGCCTCGTCGACATGGCCGGTCGTGGCGTCGTCATGGCTGGCCAGCACGATGCCGCGCTGATGGCAGGCAGCAGCGATGAAGGCGCGGTTCGCCCCAGAATTCGTCGCCGACTCCGCCATCCGCTTCTCACAAAATTGCTGGAATTCGCGGTCCGTCAGCTTCAGCTTGCGCTGGTAGTAGTAGGCATAGGTTTCCAAATCGACGAACTGACGCTGTCCCGGTGCATGGTCCATCAGCGACGCCAGCTTGATCCTGTCATCGCCGTCAAAATGCGCGAAGGCTGCGAGGCAATCCGGCGCCGAAACCTCGCAGCGCAGATGGATGAAATGGTCGGCCCGCAGCCGGTCCTGCTGGACGCTGTCCTCGATCGCATCGGCCAGCTTGCGCATGTCGGCCGAATTCATGTCGGCGTCGTCGTCCATGCCGACGCGCAAGGCATCGAGCACGGTGGTGATGCCGGCGGTCGCCACCTGCGCGTCGTGGGCGAGAACGGCGGCGATCGGGTTCCAGCGCACCTTCGGCCGCGGCGCGTAGTGACCCTCCAGGTGGTCGGTATGAAGCTCGACCAGCCCGGGAATGATGAAATCGCCGGCCATGTCCTCGCCGATCCGGCCGGCGCCGGCATCGATCCCGGCGATCAAGCCGTCGCGCAGCACGATCGAGCCTTCGACGATCTCGTCGGCAAGCACGATGCGGGCATTGTTGAGAACGGTCTCGACGGTCATTTCAGGCAGTCCTTGGAGCATTTTTGCAGCCAATTGAATCACCGATTGGGATGAGTTGGCGTCGCACAAAAGCGGTTGAACAAATTGTATTTCAGGCGGTTTTTCTCGCCGGGCGGCGCCCGAGCGCGTGATGGGAGAGCACCATGAACGGGGCGCCAGGTTCGGTTTCGACAAACAGGGTCAGTGCGTCCACCGGCACCGGCCGTTGCAGGACTCCCGCAAACAGGCTGTCGATTGCTGCGCGAAGACGAGGGCTTTCCTGTGACGAGGCCCGGCCGGACAGCGTCATATGAAAACGGAAGGTCTCGAAGACATAGGGGTAACCCCACTGGCAGAGATTGCGGAATTCAGCCGGCTTCAGCGAGTCAGGGCTGCGCCGTTCGATCTCAGCCTCGCTCAGCGGCGCGCGAAAACGGTCGAAGTCGCGCACGACGTCGTCGGCGAAGCGGTTGAGCGCCGGCAGCGGACCTTCCGGCACCAGCGCGAAGAAGCCGTCGATCTGGCTGACGACCAGCCGTGGGATCGTCACCACCGGCGTCATTTCGGCGAAATCGTCCAGTGCCGCGCGAAGCGCGGCTTCCGTTTCGTTCGAAGCCAGCCGGAAGGGCGCCTTCAGCGTCGCATGAAAGCCGTAGCGGCGCGCCGAAGCGGTATGGAAGGCGACTTCCGCCGCCGACAGTTCGCCCACGGCCTCGACCGGCCTCGTGGCAGCGCCGAATGGGTCACGGCCGAGCCAATTGGCGGCGATCCGCGCCAGCGGTTCGTCCTGCCGGGGGGTGAAATAGATAGCGTAGCGCATCGAAAGTCCTCGTCAACTCCCGCTGCCATAGGCGATTTGCATGACGAAATGACGAAGCTGATGATCGCTCCTGATAACAAACTTGTTCAGGCGGGTCATTAGCCGACGATTTTTTCGCCTTGGGCCAGTTGCGACCCGGACGGGCAGCGCCTCAGGCCTTCATCAGCCATTCGTGCTCGGGCGCGTTGTGGAATTTCCACGTCCGCTTCGGCCCGGCCATGACGTTGAGGTAGTAGAGATCGTAACCATGGCAGGCGGCGCAAGGGTGATAACCCTTGGGCACCAGCACGACATCGCCATCCTCGATCGCCATCGCCTCGTCGAGCGAACGAGCCCCGTTCCGGTCGGCATCGGTGTAGACGCGCTGGAAGGCAAAGCCCTGCGGCGGATTGAGGCGGTGGTAATAGGTCTCCTCGAGATAGGACTCGGCCGGTAGATTGTCCTGGTCATGCTTGTGCGGCGGATAGCTCGACGTGTGGCCGCCGGGCGTGATGACCTCGACCACCAGCAATGAATCGGCCGGCTTGCCTTCCGGCAGGATGTTGGTGACATAGCGCGTGTTGGTGCCCTTGCCGCGAACCTCCTGGCCGAGATCCTTCGGCGCAATGACGCGAACCGGCAGGCCGCCGCCAAGCCCTGGCGCCGAGCAGACCGCGAGTTCGAGACGGGTGTCGGCAGTCACCGACCAGTCAGAGCCCTGCGGCACATAGACCGACCACGGCTTGCCTTCGAAGGGCGACATGCGTTCGCCGAGCAGGCCGAGATCGTTGCCGCCGGCCTTGGCCTTGCCCTTGCCGGTGACGAACACCAGGCAGACTTCACGGCTCGCGGTTTGTCCGGAGACGGTCTCGCCGGGCCGCAATCGATGCAGATCGAAACCGACATAGGTCCAGCCGGCGTTTTGCGGTGTCACATGGGCGACGCGACCATGGCCCTTATCGGCTTTGACGAGCAGTTTCGACATCTTGGCTCACTCCTTTGGTTCGGCGTCGGCCGAACCCTTGCCGCTGTCGGCCGGCTTGTAGAGATAGAAGAACTGCCAGACGGCATAGCCGGCGAAGCCGAGCGCGATCGTGCCCCAGAACGGCGCGCCGGTGGCAAACTCGACCACGGCCCAGCCCAGGCAGACCGCGACGATGGCAATACGCCGCCACAGCGGCCGGAAGAACGGATGCTCTGAATCCTTCATCGGATCAGCCCCCGCATCGGATCACCCCGTCGACGGGAATAGACTCGCTCAAGCATTGGGGAAGCCCTGCGTTTCAACCGTGTAGCCGGCGGCCGTCATCACCCGCATCAATTCCTTGTGGCCGACTTGCGCCATCCTGAGCGGCGGATTCTTCTTGGGGTCCTGCTCGGCCTCGACCACGAACCAGCCTTCATAGCCGTAGTTCGCCAGCCTTTCCACAATGGCACCAAAATCCAGCGACCCGTCGCCCGGCACCGTGAAGGCGCCGAGCGCCACGGCATCGAGGAAGGATTGCTTCTGGCGATCGAGTTTTTCGATCACCTCCATGCGAACGTCCTTGACATGGACATGATTGATGCGCCGGTGATGGTTGTCGATGGCGCGCAGCACGTCACCGCCGGCAAAAGCCAGATGGCCGGCGTCGAGCAGCAGTGGAATGCCTTCTCCCGAATGCCGCATGAACGCATCGAGCTCCGGCTCGGTTTCGACGACCGCCGCCATATGATGGTGGTAGGAGAGCGGCATGCCTTGATCGGCGCACCATTCGCCGAACTGGGTGAGGCGCCTCGCATAGGCTTTCATCTCGTCGTCCGAAAGCCTCGGCTTGGTGGCGAGCGGCTTTGAGCGGTCACCCTGGATGGAGCGGCCGACCTCACCATAGACGATGCAGGGCGCGTCCACCGCCTTGAACAGATCAATCATCGGCTGGATGCGATCCTTGTTCCTGGCCATGTCTTCGTCGACCAGAGTACCGGAGAACCAGCCGCCGCAGAGCGTCACGTCGGCCTCCTTCAGGATCGGCAGCATGATTTTCGGATCACTGGGAAAACGGCGGCCCATTTCCATGCCGGTGAAGCCCGCCGAGCGCGACTGCGCCAAGCAGTCCTCCAGCGACACGTCATCGCTGAGTTCCGCAAGATCGTCGTTCCACCATGCAATGGGGGACATGCCCAGTTTGGCTTTCAAGTCGTCACTCCAATGTCAGTTCGTTCAATTTTCATTCGTCGGCGCTGCCCCTCATCCGCCTGCCGGCACCTTCTCCCCGTAAGGACGGGGAAGAAGGGACAAGCTCCTACGCCGGCGACCCCCCTCTCCCCGTCCTTACGGGGAGAGGGTAAGGGTGAGGGGCGGCGCCGACATCAATCACCAACACTCTGCATCCGCCGCTTTTCTTCATAGGCTTTGCGTGCGGCGTTGACCTGCGGCCGCGAAGAAACTTCCGGCACGGCGACGTCCCACCAATGGCCGCCGACATCGGTCGACACCAGTGGGTCGGTGTCGATGACCAGTACCGTCGTCTTGCTATTGTCTTTCGCTTTTGCCAGCGCCGTTTCCAACCCGGCGATCGACGAAACTTTCTCGGCGATGGCGCCGAGGCTTGCCGCATGCGCCGCGAAGTCGATGTCGGGCATAATCTCGTGGCGGGCGTCCTTCAGCAGATTGTTGAAGTTGGCGCCGCCGGTTGCCATCTGCAACCGGTTGATGCAGCCGTAGCCCCTGTTGTCGAGCAGCACGATGGTCAGCTTGAGGCCGAGCATGACCGAGGTTGCGATCTCGGAATTGAGCATCAGATAGGAGCCGTCGCCGATCATGACGACGATCTCCTCGTCAGGCTTGGCCATCTTGACGCCGAGCCCGCCAGCGATCTCGTAGCCCATGGTCGAGAAGCCGTATTCGGCGTGGTAGGAGCCGGGCGCGCCGGCCTGCCAGAGCTTGTGCAACTCGCCGGGCAGGCCGCCGGCGGCATGAAGCAATATCACGCCCGAGCCCATGGCGCGCTGGACGGCGCCGATCACCTGCGCGTCGGATGGGTAGGCGGCATTGGTCGAGGCCGTTACCTTGCCGGCTTCGGCCTGCCATTCTTTCTTCCCCCTGGCCGCATTGTCGGTCCAGGCAGCCGGCGCCTGCCAGCCGTTCAGCGCCGCGCCGAGTTCGGCCAGCCCTTCCGCCGCATCGGCTACCAGCGGCAGCGCCTGGTGCTTGCCCGCATCGAAAGGCTGGACGTTCAGCCCGATGATGGTCTTGCCGGAATTCTTGAACAGCGCCCACGAGCCGGTGGTGAAATCCTGCAGCCTGGTGCCGACGGCGAGCACGACATCGGCTTCTTCAGCCAGCCGGTTGGCCGCCAAAGTGCCGGTGACGCCGACCGCCGCCATGTTGAGCGGATGATCGTCCGGCAGCGAGGATTTGCCGCCCTGCGTCTCGCAGACCGGGATGCCGGCGCCTTGCACCAGCTTCGCCAGTTCGCCGGAAGCCTGCGAATAGAGAACGCCGCCGCCGGCAATCACCAATGGCTTTGTTGCCGCCTTCAGCGCCGCCACCGCGGCCGCCAATTCCCCACGGTCCGGACGCGGCCGGCGCTGATGCCAGACCCGTTCGGCAAAGAAGCTCTCGGGGTAATCAAAGGCCTCGGCCTGCACGTCCTGGCAGAGCGCCAAGGTCACCGGTCCGCATTCGGCCGGATCGGTCAGCACCTGCATGGCACGGTTGAGCGCCGGGATGATCTGCTCGGGCCGGGTGATGCGGTCGAAATAGCGCGACACCGGCCGGAAGCAGTCGTTGACCGTCGCCGTTCCGTCGGAAAAATCCTCTGCCTGTTGCAGCACGGGATCGGGGATACGATTGGCGAAGACGTCGCCGGGGAGAAACAGGACGGGCAACCGGTTTACATGCGCAAGTGCCGCCGCCGTCACCATGTTGAGCGCGCCGGGGCCGATCGAACTGGTCGCCGCCATGAACCGGCGGCGGAAATTGGCCTTGGCATAGGCGATCGCGGCATGCGCCATGGCCTGTTCGTTGTGGGCGCGAAAAGTCGGCAATTCGTCGCGCACCTGATAAAGCGCCTCGCCGATGCCGGCGACATTGCCGTGGCCGAAGATCGCCCAGACGCCGCCGAAGATCGGCATTTTCCTGCCGTCGATCTCGGTCATCTGGCAGCCGAGAAAGCGGGTCAGCGCCTGCGCCATCGTCAGGCGGATTGTCTTGGTCATGTTGTTTTCCTCCGCAGTCCTTGTGCCGCGCCTTCTTATGCTGCTTTGCGGCCGCGCGCGGCAAGCCATGCCTCGGTCAGCCTCTCGAAGCGCGACGCCATGTCGGCCACCGCCTCCTCGTCCGACATCTTGCCGGCAAGCCATTGTTCGGCCGCGTTGATGAAGATGGTGCGACCGACGGCGAAGCCCTTGACGATGGGCGCCTCGGCGGTGGCGGCAAAGGCCGCTTCCAGCTCGTCCTGCGGCGCTTCGAGGCCGAGCAGCACAACCCCGCGGCACCACGGATCGTTCTTCAGGATCACCGCTTCGATCTTCGCCCACGCCCCGGCTGAGGCCTGCGGTTCAAGCTTCCACCAGTCGGGCTTGATATCAAGCGCATAGAGTTCCTCCAGCGCCCGCGGGATCGTCGTGTCGTCGAGCTCGCCGTGCTTGCCGGCGATGATTTCGATGAGAAGTTCTCTGCCAACTTTCCGCGCGGCCCCGAACAGGCTTTTGAGCTTCTGCTGCTGCTCGGTCTTCAGCGCCTCCGGGTCGTCGGGGTGGTAGAAGCACAGGCACTTGATGCAATGGTCGACCGGCCACTCGATCAGTTGCGAGCCGATATCCTGCGAGAATTCGAAACGAAGCGGCCGCGATCCAGGCAATTCGACTGGCCGGCCAAGCCAGGCGAAAGGATGGCGGGCGAATTCGAACATCGCCTCGCGGCCGTATTTTTCGTCGAGCAGCATGCCATAGCCGGCGCGGCCGGCGGCAACCTTTGCCGCCGCCTTGACCGTCAGCACCTTGAAATCATGGATGCGCGACGGGTCGGCGCCTGCCTTCGCGGCGACATCGTCAAGCTGGATGCGGTGATCGCAGGCCAGCGCCATCAGCGAGGGAATGTCGCGCCGGCGCGTCGTCGCCCAATGGATATGGTTGATCGCCTCGTCCTTGCGCAGCGCCAGGTGCCTGCTGCCGTTCTTCAGGAAGAACTGCAATTCCTCGAAGGTCGGGTATTCCGGCGCGCAGAGCAGCCGCGACACGGCGAAGGCGCCGCAGGCGTTGGCCCAGGTCGCTGCCGTCTCCAGGCTTTCGCCGCCGAGCCAGCCGCGCAAAAAACCCGACATGAAGGCATCGCCGGCGCCGAGCACATTGTAGACCTCGATCGGAAAACCCTTGCCAACGATCCCGTCCTCGAGGTCGTCGCTGATCGGCCCGTCATAGACGATGCAGCCCATGGCGCCGCGCTTCAAGACGATCGTGGCCTTGGACAGCGAGCGGATCGTCTTCAACGCGCTCAGGCAATCATCGGCACCGGAGGCGATCATGATCTCTTCTTCGGTGCCGACGATCAGGTCGCAGTCGGGCAGCACTGTCTTCAGCTGGGCGGAGACCCGGTCGGATTTCACATAGCGCTCAAAGCCTTCGGCATGGCCGGCAAGGCCCCACAGATTAGGGCGATAGTCGATGTCGAACACCACTTTGCCGCCCGTGGCCTTGATGGCACGGATCGCCTTGCGCTGCGCGGCGTCGCTGTTGGGCCGCGAAAAATGCGTGCCGGTGACGACGATCGCGCGTGCCGAAGCGATGAACGTCTCATCGATGTCGTCTTCCGAAAGCGCCATGTCGGCGCAGTCGGTGCGATAGAAGATCATCGGCGACACGCCCTCGTCCTCGACAGACAGCAGCACCAGCGCGGTCAGCCGGTCCGGATCGGTCCTGAGGCCGTCAACCGAAACCCCTTCGCGCGTCAACTGCTCGCGGATGAAGCGGCCCATCTGCTCGTCGCCGACGCGGGTGAGCAGCGCCGAGCGCAGGCCGAGCCTCGCCGTGCCGACCGAAATGTTGGCCGGACAGCCGCCGACCGACTTGGCAAAGGAGGTGATGTCCTCCAGGCGCGAGCCGATCTGCTGGCCATAAAGATCGACCGAGGCGCGGCCGATGGTGATGACGTCGAGCGGCGCATGTTTCGCGTCCACGGCTTCGCTCATTCGAACCTCCCATCAGCCTTGTTGTCTTGGGTAACACGCGCGAGCGGCAGCGTGGCGCCGGCAATATGAAATAATAATTCCAATCGATAGTCAATATGGAACGCGCGTTCCTTTGCTGAAAAGTAGCCTGTCAGGCCCTGCGCTTCCCGCCGGAGTCGCGCCGCTTTTCGCCAACCGCAACGGTCAGCGCCATGGCCAGCGCCATCGTCGCCGACAGCGAGCGGAAGCCGGCGAAATCGGCCTCGGCGACCTCGAACCAGACTTTGGCGAACTGGGCGAGCGGGGAAAAGGAACTGTCGGTGATCGCTACGATCGGAACGCCTTGCTCCGAGATAACGCGCGCCTCCTCGATGGCCGCCGGGGCATAGGGCGAGAAACTGATGGCGATGACGGCATCCCTGGGCGAAGCAAAGCTGATCATCTCGGCGTTGAGGCCGGCGGCTGATTCGATCAGCTGGTTGCGGATCTTGAGCTTGCCCAGCGCATAGGCGATGTAGGAGGCGACCGGATAGGAGCGGCGCTTGGCCAGCACATAAATCGTCTCCGCCTTCGCCAGCAAGGCGATGGCAGCTTCGAAATGGTCTTCGTTCAACCTGCCTGAAATATCGTTGAGCGAGGTACTCGCCGCGGCGACGAAGCCGTCGAAAATCGCCCGGTGACCGGCGCCTTCCTCGGCCTTGGCGCGCAATGCCGCGAGCCTTTCATCATAAGACGAATTGCGCTCGCGCAGGCGCTCGCGAAACACCAGTTGCAGGCTGGTGAAGCCGTCGAAGCCGAGCTGCTGGGCGAAGCGGATCAAGGTCGAAGGCTGGACGCCGGCGGAGGCGGCGATGCTGGCGGCGGTGCCGAAGGCAATATCGTCGGGATTGTCGAGCGCATAGGCGGCGATCTGCGCGATGCGCTTGGGCAGGCTCTGGCGCCGTTCCAGGATCGTCGTACGCAGCGTCTCGAAATCGCGGGGCACCCGTTCGTCCATCGTCGCTCCGCCCAGGTCCATCAGTCGATGCCGTGTGATGCCCCATCATAGCGAGCCTGTGCAAGAAGGCCATAAAAAATGAGCCATGCGTTCCATTTCTGGAAAAAATGGACTAATTCATCCACGCAACCTTTCTGGCAGTGGAGACAAGGAAATGGTCGGAGTCGGTCTTATCGGCACGGGGTTCATGGGCAAGTGCCACGCCATCGCCTGGAACGCGGTCGGCACCGTCTTTCCCGACGTGGCCAAGCCAAGGCTGGTCCATCTCGGCGAGGTCGATGACGACCTTGCCAAGCGCCGGGCGACCGAGTTCGGCTTCGCCAAGGGCTCCGGCGACTGGCGCGCCGTCGTCGATGACCCGGGCGTCGATATCGTCTCGCTGACCACGCCGAACCAGTTCCACCCGGAGATGGCCATCGCCATCCTCGAAGCCGGCAAGCATCTGTGGTGCGAAAAACCGATGGCGCCGAGTTTTGCCGAGGCGCAAGCCATGGCGGCGGCGACCAAAAAATCCGGCAAGGTGGCCGCGCTCGGCTACAACTACATCCAGAATCCGGCGATCCGCCATATCGGTGCGCTGCTCGACGAGAAGATCATCGGTGAAATCAATCATCTGCGCATCGAGATGGACGAGGATTTCATGGCCGACCCGGAGGCGCTGTTCTTCTGGAAGCACGAGACGGCGTCCGGTTACGGCGCGCTCGACGATTTCGCCGTGCATCCGTTGTCGCTGGTCTCGGTGCTGTTCGGCCGCGTCGCCCGCGTCATGTGCGACATGGCAAAACCCTATCCCGATCGCCGCGTCGCATCAGGCGGGCGTCGCGCGGTCGAGACCTACGACATCGCCAGCGTGCTGATGCATCTCGAAAACGGCATTGCCGGCACGCTGCTGGTCAACCGTTCGGCTTGGGGCCGCAAGGGCCGGATCGCCATTCAGATCTTCGGCTCGAAGGGCTCGATCCTGTACGACCAGGAGCGGATGAACGAGTTCCAGCTTTACCTGACAGCCGACCGCCCGACCGAGCAAGGCTATCGCACCATCCTGGTGGCGCCGCACCACAAGCCCTACGACGCCTTCCTGCCGGCGCCCGGCCACGGCCTCGGCTTCAACGACCTCAAGATCATCGAGTGCCGCGAGCTTTTGACGCGGCTGGCCGGCAAGCCGGCGCGGATCATCGATTTCGACGAAGGCCTCGAGATCGAGCGCACGGTGCATGCCATGGCGCGCTCGTTCGAGGAACAGCGCTGGATCGCGGTGCGCTAGCGACCCGCAATCAGAGCCTCGACGCCGCCCATGCCAGAGCAAGGGAGAGCTTGTGTTGGAGAGGGCCAATTGTCGATATTGACGCCGCCATGAGGGGCGGCGCCGGCCTTTCAAAGCCAAGCAGCACGGTAGCAACGGCAAAATTCCGTGCCAGCCGCTTCAGGCGGCGCCCGGACGGCTGGCGATCAGGGCGCGTCGCGCCGACCGGCGCCGCTCGACGGCGTCGGCAAGGCCGTGCAGCACCGTCTCGGTGGTTGTCCAGTCGATGCAGCCGTCGGTGATGCTCTGGCCATAGACGAGCGGTTTGCCGGGCATGACCTCCTGCCGGCCGGCGACGAGGTTGCTCTCGATCATGACGCCGATGATGCGTTCGTCGCCTGCCGCGACCTGGCCGGCGACTTCGGCCGCCACCATCGGCTGGTTCTCCGGCTTCTTGTTGCTGTTGGCGTGGCTGACGTCGATCATCAGCCGTGGTGCTACGCCGATCCGGCCGAGTTCCGCGCAGGCGGCAGCTATGCTCGTTGCGTCATAATTCGGCACAATGCCGCCGCGCAGGATGACGTGGCAGTCCTCGTTGCCGGTGGTCGTCGCGATGGCGCTGCGCCCGCCCTTCGTCACGGCCATGAAATGGTGCGGCTGGGCGGCGGACTTCACCGCCTCGGCGGCGATCCGCAAATTGCCGTCGGTGCCGTTCTTGAAGCCGACCGGGCAGGACAAGCCGGATGCGAGTTCGCGATGGATCTGGCTCTCTGTCGTGCGCGCACCGATCGCGCCCCAGGCGACGAGGTCGGCAATGTATTGCGGCGTGGCCATGTCGAGGAATTCGGTCGCCGCCGGCAGGCCGAGATTGTTGACGGCGGAGAGCACGTTGCGGGCCATCCGCAGGCCCTTGTCGATGTCGAAGCTGCCGTCCAGGTCGGGATCGTTGATCAGGCCCTTCCAGCCGACCGTCGTGCGCGGTTTCTCGAAATAGACGCGCATCACGATCTCCAGCCGGTCCGACAGGCTCTCGCGCAGCGATGCCAGGCGGCTGGCATAGTCCACGGCAGCGGCCGGATCGTGGATCGAACAGGGGCCGGCGACGACGACCAGCCGATCGTCAGCGCCGGTCAGCACGGCGTGGATAGCGTTGCGCGACGCGGTCACGGTGCGCGTCGCCGTCAGCGTGCGTGGTATCTCCCGCATCACGTCGTCCGGCGTACTCAGCTCTCGGATTTCCTTGACCCGAAGATCATCTGTGGTGGTCAACACGGCTTTCTGCTCCTGGTTGGGAGACCTGCCGGCTGAAACAAAAAAGCCGCCAGGTCTGGCGGCTGTTCGGATGTTGTTGCTGCAATCTTCAGATCGAGCGCAATCCTCCCGCCGCCAGCGAGCTGCCATAGCTAAAGTACCAGAACGAGGCGGTCAGGTGGATCATGCCAGCCCTATAGCCGAAGCCGGGGCGCTTGTCACGCATCCAGGCGAGATTGGGGAACAGGTCTTCTCCGTCCTGAAGCGCACCCCTCCTTGCCTCGGGTCGCTTGAGGCCCAACATGCTGCGCCAAGCGGTTCATGCAGTCCAGGGATTGAAGAGTTCGATTTCAAAGCCTTCGAAATCATTCGTATTGCGCGTTGCCAAGGTGAGCTCCTGCGCGATCGCGGTGGCTGCAATCAGGCCGTCCATCGACGACAGACCGCGACCGCGGCGCTTCGCAAGGCCCATCAGGTCTCCCCAGGCCAAGGCAACCGGTTCGTCCACAGGAAGAACCCGCTGTTCGAAACGCCGCGGCAGGTCTTGGGCGAGCCATTGGGCCAATGCCTCGCGTTTCCGGCCCTCATCCATGAGGGCGACGCCGCGTCGGATCTCGGCGATCGACACGACGCTGATGAATGAGCGGTCCTCATCAAGTCCGTCCAGCCAGTCCAGAACGCGTGCGTTCGGCGCCGGCCTTGTCACCTCGGACAGGACATTCGTATCGAGCAGTAGCCTCACAGCGGCAGATCACGCGGTTCGTCGCGCTGACGCTCAAGGTTGAGATCGGTGCCGCGCAGCGGCGACTCCAGCAGGAACTCCGCAAGCGTACCCTTGCGTACGGTCTTTCGCTGCCATTCCTCGACCGAGACCACAACCACGCTTGGTTTGCCGTTTCTGGTGATCGTCTGCGGCGAAGACTGCGCACGCTCGATAACCTCCGAGAGCCGGGCTTTTGCCCCAGCGACTGTCCAGCTGCTATCCTCTTTGGGCTCAGACAGCATTTCGACCTCCGTGACCATTCTGACCATCTTGACTATATGGAAATGGCGATACGGCGGCAACAGGGAAGGAGAGCGGTTTTCAGAGCCCGGGTGCCTTGGTGAGTTTGGTCGAACCGATCATTCCGGCGAAGACCCTGCAATGGTCTGGTCGTAGTCGACCAGCGAGCCGGTCATGACGCCGGACTGCGGGCTGATCATATAGCTGATCAGCCGGGCAAGCTGCGCCGGCTTCACCAACTGGCCCATCGGCTGCGCTGCCTCGGCCTTTTCCAGCCAGTCGTCCGGCGCGTCGTGCCATTTCTTCTGCACGATCGCCTCGCCCTCGGTATCCATCCAGCCGGGCAACACGGCGTTGCAGCGGATGCGATTGCTGCGATAAGCATTGGCGACATTCTTGGTCAGCGTCGCCAGTGCGCCCTTGCTCGACGAGTAGGGCGCCAGGAACGACTGGCCGCAATGCGCCGACATCGACAGCACATTGACGATCGAGCCGGGCGCCTTGCGGTCGAGCAGATGCGCCACCACACCCTGCATCAGGAAGAAGGGGCCGCGCACATTGGTCTGGAAGATCTGGTCAAAAAGAACCTCGGAGGTCTCGACCAGTGAGCCGCGGGCCGAGGTGGCGGCGGCGTTGACCAGCGCATTGACGGAGCCGAAATGAGCGACCGCCGTTTCCACGACCCGCTTGCAGTCGGCCACCACTGAGACGTCGGCGCTGATGAAGATGGCGTCGACGCCGTCTTTCGCAAGTGCGGCGACCGCCTTGTCGCCCTTCTCCCTGGAACGGCCGACCAACGCCAGGGCGCGGCAGCCCTCGTCGGCCAGCACCTCGGCGACGGCGAAGCCGATCCCTTGCGCGCCGCCGGTGACGATGGCGCGTGTTTCTGAATTGCGACCGGCGGAACCGTTCATCGCCTTGCTCCTGTGCTTGATGGTCAGACTGTCTTGTCGAGGCGGACGGTCTTGCCTTCCCTCGCCGATTTCAGCGCCGCGTCCGCCAGCCGCAGCGCGACCAGCCCGTCCGCACCGCTTGGCGCCGCCTTGTTGCCTGACGTCGCCGCCGCAATGAAGGCGGCGATCTCGTTGGCATAGGCGTCGAGGTAGCGGGTCATGAAGAAGTCGTGCAGCGGCGGGCGCGTATAGCCCTTTTCATTGGCCAGCTCGATCGACACCGGCCGCTGGTTTTCGGCCGCTACCATGCCTTTCGAGCCATGCACCTCGATGCGCTGATCGTAGCCATAAGTGGCGCGTCGCGAATTGGAGATGATGCACTGCTTGCCGGAGGCGGTTTCGAGGATGACGCTGACGCTGTCGAAGTCGCCGGCCTCGCCGATCTTCTTATCGACCAGCACCGAGGCATGGGCGCTGACCGCCACCGGCTCCTCGCCGAGCAGGAAGCGCGCCATATCGAAATCATGGATGGTCATGTCGCGGAAGATGCCGCCCGAGCGGCCGATATAGTCGAGCGGCGGCGGGCCGGGATCGCGCGAGGTGATGGTCACCATCTCGACCGTGCCGATGGCGCCGTCGTCGATCGCCTTGCGTACGGCAGCGAAATGCGGATCGAAGCGGCGGTTGAAGCCGACCATCAAAGTGGCGCCGGCCTTGTCGACCACGGCCAGGCATTCTTCCACTCGGCCGGCGTCAAGGTCGATCGGCTTCTCGCAGAAGATCGCCTTGCCGGCCTTGGCGAACCGCTCGATCAGATCGGCATGGGTGTCGGTCGGCGTGCAGATGATGACCGCATCGATATCCCCGGCTTTTTCGATGGCCTCGATGCTGCGCACTTCCGCGCCATAGGCCGACGCCAGATCGGTCGCCGCCTTCTCGAATGCATCGGCAACTGCGACCAGCCTGGCCTGTGGATTGGAACCCACGGCGCGGGCGTGGACCTTGCCGATGCGGCCGGCGCCGAGAAGAGCGAAGCGGAGAGACATGGAAATTTCCTTTGGGATGGTTCGAAATGGAAGTGCGTCTTTACTGCACCGTTCAGGACAAGGCGCAGTAGATTTTCTTATTGCAGCTGATCGGCGACGGGCCGATGACCCGCCGCGCATCCGCCCTAAGCCGCAAGTTCCGCCTCCCCGGTCTTGGAGCCGGTAATGTAGGAGACGATGTCGTTGCCGTCGGTGTCCTGCTTGCGCAGGTTGGCGACGATGCGGCCGCGCCTGAACACGACGATGCGGTCGCAAAGGTCGAACACCTGTCGCATGTTGTGGCTGATCAGGATCAGCGGCTCGCCATTGGCCTTCAGCGTGCGGATGATGTTTTCGACCTGCATCGTCTCCTGCACACCAAGCGCTGCCGTCGGCTCATCCATGATGATGAGCTTGGACGCGAAAGTCGCGGTTCTGGCGATTGCCACGCACTGGCGCTGGCCGCCCGACATGTGGCGGATGGTGTTGGAAAGATTGGGAATCTTCACCGCCGTGCGGATCAGCGCTGCCTCGGTCGCCTTGCGCATGAACTTGCGATCGAGGATCGAGAAAGGCCCGAGATTGAACAGCACCTTTTCGCGGCCGAGAAACAGGTTCGACGGCACGTCGAGATCGTCGGCAAGCGCCAGGTTCTGGAACACGGTCTCGATGCCCGCCTCGCGCGCCGCGATCGGTCCGGCGAAGTTGACTTCCTTGCCGTCGAACCAGATCTTGCCGCTGGTGCGCTGCTCGACGGCGGTGATCTGGCGCACGAAGGTCGATTTGCCGGCGCCATTGTCACCCATGATGGCGACATGCTCGCCCTTGCGCAGTTCGAAATTGGCGCTTTCGAGCGCATGCACGCCGCCATAGTATTTGGTCAGGTTTTCGGTCTTCAGGACGATGTCTGACATGGTCAAGCCCTCATTGCCCGCAGGCGCTGGCGCCACTGGTCGAGAACGACTGCGCCGATGATAATCACGCCCTTGACCATCTCCTGGTAGTAGGCGTCGAGGCGCAGGAAGGTGAAGCCGGAGATGATGACGCCGAAGATCAGCGCACCGATCACCGTGCCGATGATCGAGCCGCGCCCGCCCGACAGCGAGACGCCGCCGATGACCGCCATGGCGATCGCGTCCAGTTCGTACATCACGCCCATGCCGGCCTGAGCAGTGAGGTTCTTGGAGCTCAGCACCACGGCGGCCAGCGCGGCGAGGATGCCGGCAATGACGAAGACGAGGATCTTGTGGTTCTTGACATTTATGCCGGACATGCGCGCGGCGTCCTCGTTGGAGCCGATGGCATAACAGTGCTTGCCGTATCTGGTGTATGACAGGATCAGCTGGAACAAAATCGCCAGCGATATGAAGATGATGACCGGCATCAGCCCCTTGCCGATGGCGGCGAAACTCTCGGTGGGAAACGAGATCGGCTGCCCCTTGGACCACCATTTGGCGACGCCGCGCGCGGTGACCATCATGCCGAGCGTGGCGATGAACGGCGGAATGCGGGTGTAGGCGACCAGCGTGCCGTTGATCAGGCCCGCCAGCAGGCCGCAGCCGATCGCGACAAGCACCGGCACGATCACCGGCAGGTCGGTCCAGCCCTGCTCGATGAACATCGCCTTGGGGTTCGGGTTGCCGTTGACCGTCGCCACCTGGGCGAAGCTCATGGCGATCATCGCCGTGGCGCCGACGATCGAACCAGAGGAGAGGTCGATGCCGCCGGAAATGATCACCTGCGTCACGCCGATGGCGATGATGCCGACGATCGACACCTGCAGGATGATGATCTGCAGGCGCGCCTCGTTGAAGATCGTATCGACATTGGCGCGGGTGTTGAACAGGAAGCTGTCGCCAAGAAAGACGCGGCCTATCAGCTCGAAGGCGCCGACCAGGATGATGAGCGCCAGGAAAACGTTGAATTCGGCAGGCCATGTCCGCTTTTTCGCATCATAGCTCAGTCCGCCGACGCCATGGGTTGTCTGTGTCAACTCTTGCTTCCTCCATCAGCCGTAGTCGCCCTCCCGCGGCCTGTTTCGGCGACGAGGGGAAAGAGGAGCGGCGTTTTTTGTTTTTCCAACATCGGATTCTCAAAACGGTCCGATGCTCTGCCGCCGCTCCCTATCGAAAAACGGTCCTCTGCCTCAGTTCTTCTGCAGGAACTTGTCGATGTTTGCCGGCGTGACCAGCTGGAAGGGGATATAGACCTTCTGCTCGACCGCCTCGCCCTTGGAAAGCTTGAGCGCCGCGTCCAGCGCCCCGGCGCCTTGGCCGGCCGCGTCCTGGAACACGGTGACGTCGAGATCGCCCGCCTGCATCGCGGCAAGCGCGTCCTGGGTGGCGTCCACGCCGCCGACGACAACCGACTTCATGTCGATGTTGGCAGCTTTCATGGCCTGGATGGCGCCGATGGCGCTCTCGTCATTGTTGGCGATCACGCCATCGAACGGCGCGCCGGTCGACAGCCAGTTGGTCATCAGGTTCTGTGCTTCCTCGCGTTTCCAGTTCGACGTCTGCTTGTCGATGATCTTGATGAAGCTGCATTCGGGAGTGGCGATCACATCGTCAATGTCCTTGGTGCGCTGCACCGCGGCCTGGTTCGACAGTTCGCCCATGATCACGTAGACATTGGCCTCGGTCTTGCCGGCTTCTTTGAACAGGCGGCAGACTTCCTGGGTCTCGAGAGTGCCTGACTCAACCTCGTTCGAGGCAACGAAAGCCTGGTTGTCCGGCAGCGTGTCGACATTGACCGGCTCGCGGTTGACATAGACCAGCGGAACGTTGGCCGCAGCGGCGGCATCCGACATTGCCTGGGTGGCCGAGGTGTCGACTGGATTGACGACAATCGCGTCGACGCCCGAGGCGACGAAGTTCTTGATCTGGTCGAGTTGCTTGGCGACGTCGTTCTGCGCGTCCTCGACCTGCAGTTCGACGCCTTCCATGCCTTTGGCCTGCTCGATCATGCCGTTGCGCAGCACGGTGAGAAAATTGTCGTCGAACAGCGCCATCGACACGCCGATTTTGGCAGCGAGGGCGGACGAGCTCATCAGCGCCAGGAATGCGGCGCCCAACAGCAGCTTTTTCATTCTATTTCTCCTCCACAGAATTGGTGTCCGGCTGCACCGATCTACCCGGAATCCCCGATCTCCCCGGGAATCTCTCCCGATTGCTTCTCCGTTTCCGATGGCGATTTCCGCGTTGGCTGGGGAGGCCAAGCCCTCCGTTGAAACGCATGTCCGGAACGAAAGAACCAAAATACCTAGTGGGTGAAATATTTATTCCATTCTTCGGGCGGGCGTCAAGGAGAATCCGAAAGCGGCTGCCGGATTTTTCGGACAACGCGGCTGAGGGCCGGCAAACCTTCTGCAAGAATCCATCAGGCTGATGGTTCACATCACTGCCGACGCCCCGATCTAAACAGGATGTCTTGGCTGAGCCCAGATGTTCTGCCCGAGCCTAGATGTTTTCCGGCAGATAGATGTCGAAGGGCAGGAAGGTCTGGCCCGGCGCATTGGCGGCGCCTGCCTCGATGGCATGCACCATCAGCCCGACAAGTTCGCGGCATAGTGCTGCCAGCGGCGTCGAAATCACCATGGTCAGGATGTTGTCGGCGAGCGCCGCGCGCGATTCGGCGTTGATCTCGTTGCAGACGACCACTGGCATGTTTGCCGGCTTGGCCGCCCGTAGCGCGGAAACCGCGCCTTCCATGCCGCCGCCAGCGACATAGCAGCCGGCCAGATCCGGGTACCGCGCCAGAAGATCGATCATTGCATCATGGGTCACCTGGTTGGCTTCCAGGTTGACCAGCGTCTCCATCACGGTGAATTCCGGCGCATGCTCGCGGAAAAACGATCTGAAGCCGATCTCGCGCAGCTCATGGCCATGGAAGCGATGGCTGCCGACGAAAAGGGCGACCTTGCCGGGCTTCCTCGCCGCTCTGGCGATCATCCAGGCCGCGGTACGACCGACCTTGCGGTTGTCGAGGCCGACATAGCCCTCGCGGATGCCGGCTGCAAAGTCGGATAGCAGGGAGAAGACGGGTTGCCCCCTCGCCTTCAGGGTCTCGACGGCCGCCGTCAGCGTTGGATGGTCCGGACCGACAAGGGCGACTGCCCTGGATTTCGCCGCCAGCTTGCGCATCTGCGCGGCGATCTCGTCCGGGGCCAGCGAACTGGCGAAATCGATGGTTGCGACGCCGCGGAAGCGCTGCGACTGCGAAACAGCCAGTTCGATCTCCCGGGCGAAATCGCTGTAGAAAACATCATTGCCCCTCAGCAGCAGAAAGCCGAGCCGGTATTCCGGCAGTTCCTGGCGCATCCGCTGCTTGATCAGCCCGGCGGCGTGGTAGCCGATGCTGGTGGCGGCCTCATAGACGCGGCGCGCGGTTTCCTCGCGCACCGGCAGGCGATTGTTCAGCACCCGATCGACAGTGGCGACGCTGACCCCCGAAATACGCGCCAGATCGGTGATGGTCGGCCGTTTTGCCATACGCTTCCTGCCTGATTGCCTGTCATAGGCTATACATCATTCTGATGGGAAATGATAGAAACTATCTTCATGATGTTGAGCCTATCACGGCTTGGCGTTATTTTAGGGCATAAGCACCTGTGGCAGAGGCACCCGTTTCGACGGATGCCGACGGAGGCAGCCTCAATGGAAGCGACACTATCCGCAATGCCGTCCCGGCGAGACTACAGCCTGCTCGGCCGCGACGCGAAACGCGCCGTCGAGACCGGGCTGGCGGCGGCCGAATGGTATCATACCGACGTGCCCCGCAAGCAGATGAAGGAGCTGATGCAGCGCTCCGATGGGCCGGCGATCCGCGACACCATCATCTGGCTCTCCGCCCTGGTCCTGAGCGGCGCCGGCGGCGCCTGGTTCTGGGGCACATGGTGGTGCGTGCCGTTCTTCTTCGTCTATGGCGTGCTCTACGGCTCTTCCACCGATTCACGCTGGCACGAATGCGGCCACGGCACCGCCTTCAGGACGCAGTGGATGAATGATGCGGTCTATCAGATCGCCTGCTTCATGATCATGCGCAACCCGGTGACCTGGCGCTGGAGCCATACGCGGCATCACACTGACACGATCATCGTCGGCCGCGATCCGGAGATCGCGGTAATGCGCCCGCCGGACCTGTTGCGCGTCGTGCTCAATTTCTTCGGCATTGTCGATGCCTGGCATGCCATGAGCGACATGGTGCGCAATGCGGCCGGCATCATCAGCCCGGCGGAAAAGACCTTCATTCCCGAGCAGGAGCAGCCAAAGGCGATCCGCATTGCCCGCATCTGGACCGCGATCTATGCGGCGACAATCGCGCTGGCACTTTATAGCGGCTCGTTCCTGCCCTTGATGCTGGTCGGTCTGCCCAGGCTTTACGGCGCCTGGCATCACGTCATGACCGGCCTGCTGCAGCATGGCGGCCTCGCCGAAAATGTCATCGACCACCGCCTCAACAGCCGCACGGTCCACATGAACCCGATCAGCCGCTTCATCTACTGGAACATGAACTACCATGTCGAGCACCACATGTTCCCGATGGTGCCCTATCACGCGCTGCCGAGGCTGCATGAGCTAATCAAGCACGACCTGCCGGCGCCGACGCCATCGATCCTGGCCGGCTATCGCGAGATGGTGCCTGCCTTCCTGCGCCAGCTGCGCAATGAAGACTATTTTCTCAAGCGCGAACTGCCGCCGACTGCCAAGCCTTATCGCGAGGAATTCCACAACGATAACGACGCCGTCGCGGCAGCAGCCGAATGATTTGCGCGCCTGTGCCGGGGCATGTTGACCAAGAAAAATTCTGCCGGGAGGACCAATGAGCGACTGGGTCGAGGCCTGTGGTGCCGATGACATCGACGAAGAGGACGTGATGCGGTTCGACCATGACGGCCGCACCTTCGCCATTTATCGCAGTCCCGACGACGAATATTTCGCGACGGACGGCCTTTGCACGCATGAGAAGGTGCATCTGGCCGACGGGCTGGTGATGGACGACATCATCGAATGCCCGAAGCACAATGGCCGCTTCAACTACAAGACTGGTGCAGCCAGGGGCGCGCCGGTCTGCGTCAATCTCAGGACCTATCCGGTCAAACTCGACGCCGGCAAAATCCTCATTCAGATCGGGTGACGGTGATGGCGAAAGGAATGCTCATCATCGGCGCCGGCGAATGCGGCGGGCGGGCTGCCCTGGCGCTGCGCGATCTCGGGTATGATGGCCCGGTGACGCTGGTCGGCGACGAGCCGCATCTGCCCTATGAGCGGCCGCCGCTGTCGAAGGACGCGATGGCCGGCGATGCGCCGGTGATCAAGGCGATCGCCAGCGACAAAATCCTGGCCGAGAGATCGATAAGGCACATCCATTCGGTTCAGGCGGTGGCGATCGACCGCGCTGCGCATGGTGTGCGCCTGTCGGACGGCTCGGCGCTGCTATACGACAAGCTGCTGCTGGCGACCGGTTCCCTGCCGCGCAGACTGCCAATGCCGGGCCTCGGGCCGCGTTGTGCCTATCTCCGGACCTTCAACGACGCGCTGGCAATTCGAGCCCATCTCCGCGCCGGAAACCGCATCGCCATCATTGGCGGCGGCTTCATCGGTCTTGAGCTCGCCGCCGCAGCACGCAGACTGGGCGCAGTTGTCACCGTCATCGAGGCGCAGCCGCGCATCCTGATGCGCGGCGTGCCGGCCGAGATCGCCAAGATCGTCCACGAGGCGCATGAAGCTGAAGGCGTCAAAATCCTGTGCGGCGACGCAATCGCCGCGATTGCCGATGACGGCGCCGAGGTGAGCATCGCGCTTGCCGGCGGGCAGGACATCGTCGCCGACCTGGCGGTGATCGGCATCGGCGCTGTGCCGGTGACCGGACTTGCCGCAGAAGCGGGCCTAACGATCGACAACGGCATAGCCGTCAATGCCGAGCTTCGCACCAGCGATCCGGATATCTTTGCCGCCGGCGATTGCTGCTCGTTTCCGCTTGCCGTCTATGGCGGCCGGCGCGTGCGGCTGGAGGCCTGGCGCAACGCGCAGGAGCAGGGCGCGCTGGCGGCCAGCAACATGCTTGGCGCCGGTGAGGCCCACTCGGCTGTGCCATGGTTCTGGTCGGATCAGTACGGCCTGACCTTGCAGATATCTGGGCTGTCGGACGAGGGCAGCAAGGTCGTGCGCCGCGACCTCGACGACGGCGCCTTCATCCTGTTTCACCTGGCGCAAGACGGCAGGCTGGTCGCAGCGAGCGGCATCGGTCCGGGCAATTCTGTCGCCCGCGACATCAGGCTGGCCGAGATGCTGATCGCAAAAAGGGCGAAGCCGGCGCCTGAGGCGCTCGGTTCGCAAATGATCAAGCTGAAGTCGCTGCTGGCGGCGTGAGCCTGGTGCGTGCCGATTGTCGAAAGCCGGCGCCGCCCCTCATTGCCCTGCCGGGCATTTCTCCCCGTAAACGGGGAGAAAGAAGCTGGCCGCAACCCTGGCGTTCTTTTTGCAACCCTGGGCGATTGGGGAAATCCTTTGCGAAGGCGTCCTTCTCCCCGTCGCTATACGGGGAGAAGTGCCCGGCAGGGCGATGAGGGGCAGCGCAAACGGCGAAGAGGCGACTTCGAGCTCAAAGTCCAGATATCAACACCCACTAAAACAGCGCGTTGAGCTCCGGCAGTTTGTCGTTGACCAGCCAGCCATAGTAATTTTCCTCGGGCAGCTTCTCCGGTTCGCCCGCGGCGCGGCGCCTGTCGTTTTCGGCCTTCAGCGCATGCGCACGCTGTTCCGGATTGCCGACATTGTAGAGGGTCGATGTGATGCCGGGATTGCCCGATATGTCGAAGCCGGCAATGCTCTGATAGGCATCGATCGATTTCCGGATCGTCGCCGCGACATAGTCCAAGGTCAGGTCCGGATCCATGATGGTCTTGTAGACCGCGTTCGGATCGCCGACGTCGAGCTTCGGCAGGCCGGACACCTGGTGCACGAGATCGCTCATCTGCAAGGCGGTCAGCGGATTGAGCTGGCCCAGGCCAAAGGTCTGGCCGGCATAATAGGGCTGGAAGAAAGTCGCGCCGAAGCGGTCGTCGGGGAAGCTTGTCCCCCCGACAGTCTTGCCGCGAAAGGAAAGGTTCCACACCTGCTCGCGGCATTCCCAGAGCTCGTAACTATCCGATTTGCCGACGCAGTCCTGGAATTGCGGCCGTTGCACGAAATCGGTGATGTCCTCGCCTTCATAGGCGAAGGACAGCTTGCTCGACAGATAGGAGATCGCCTTGACGTAGTAGGTCTGCAGCCGGTCGTAGGCGTCGACATTGTAGGTGTGCTCGCCGACGATGGCGCCGACGATATGCATAGGATCGATGCCATAGGTCGCTGCTGCCTGCTCGATCTTGCCGCGAAGACCGGCGTCGTGCTGCAGCAGCGCATAGACCTTGCGGTATTTCGACTGGAAGGTGGTGTTGGTGGCCTGGGTGCGCCGGCTTGAGGCGCCCGGTATGTTGGGCTGCTCGACATGACTGTTGCCCGGCGGCACCATCGTCGCCGCTTCGGCGGCGAACATGGCTGTCGCCAGCGTCAGCCCGAGAGTGACGAGGATCGTTTTTTTCATGCGCCGCCGCCTGCAACAACGCATGACCCTCGGAACCGATTCTCGGGGGTCATGCGCAGAACCAACTGTACAGCGTCCTTTGCGCATCCAAAAAGCTGCGCGGCGCTGGTGTTGCCGGCAAACTAGGTAAAGCTGCAACGGGAGTCGAGAGCCCCGTCGCCCGGCAAGACAAAAGCTGGCCAGATGCTTCCATTTGGCCACACGTGCCGGCTCCGCCGGTCCGACTCTTGCGGATGGATTGCCTGCTACAGGATGAATCGCGACAGATCCGTGTTTCTCGACAGATCGCCGACATGCTTCTCCACATAGGCGGCGTCGACTGTCACCGACGTGCCGTGGCGGTCCGGCGCGTCATATGAGATCTCGTCCAGCACCCGCTCCATCACCGTCTGCAGTCGCCTGGCGCCGATGTTCTCGACGCTGGCGTTGAGATCGACGGCGATGCCGGCCAGTGAATCGATGGCGTCGTCGGTGAAGACGAGATCGACGCCCTCGGTCTTCATCAGCGCGATGTACTGCTTGATCAGGCTGGCCTCGGTCTCGGTCAGGATGCGGACGAAATCGTCCTTCTCCAGCGCACGCAGCTCGACGCGGATCGGCAGACGGCCCTGCAGTTCGGGCAGCAGATCGGATGGCTTGGCAACGTGGAACGCGCCCGATGCGATGAACAGGATGTGATCCGTCTTCACCGGTCCGTATTTGGTCGCGACCGTGGTGCCTTCGACAAGCGGCAGCAGGTCGCGCTGCACGCCTTCGCGGGAAACACCGGCGCCCATGCCGCCTTCGCGTGAGGCGATCTTGTCGATCTCATCGAGGAAGACGATGCCGTCGTTTTCGGTCGATTCGAGCGCCCTGCGCACCACCTCGTCCTGGTCGAGCAGCTTGTCGGACTCGTCGCCGACCAGCACCGCGTAGGATTCCTTCACCGTCGTCTTGCGGGTCTTGGTCTTCTGGCCGCCCATCGCTTTCGACAGCATGTCGTTGATGTTCAACACGCCGATATTGGCGCCCGGCATGCCGGGGATCTCGAAGCCGGGCATGCCGCCGGTGCCGGTATCGCTCACTTCGATCTCGATCTCCTTGTCGTCGAGCTCGCCGTCGCGCAGCTTTTTGCGGAAACTGTCGCGCGTCGCCGGGCTCGCCGTCTTGCCGACGAGCGCCTCCAGCACGCGTTCCTCGGCATTGATATGGGCCCGCGCCTTGACGTCCTCGCGCATCTTCTCGCGCACCAGGCCGATGGCGATCTCGACCAGGTCGCGGATGATCTGCTCGACGTCGCGGCCGACATAGCCGACCTCGGTGAACTTGGTCGCCTCGACCTTGACGAACGGCGCACCGGCAAGGCGCGCCAGGCGGCGCGAGATCTCGGTCTTGCCGACGCCGGTTGGGCCGATCATCAGGATGTTCTTCGGCATCACCTCTTCACGCATCTGGCCTTCGAGCTGCTGGCGGCGCCAGCGGTTGCGCAAGGCGATGGCCACGGCGCGCTTGGCGTCCTTCTGGCCGATGATGAAGCGATCGAGTTCCGAAACGATTTCGCGGGGCGAGAATGTGGTCATATCGCTAAATTCCACTTTGCCACTGCCGGATGGACTCGAACGGATGCAGCAGCATGATCACGTTGAGTGTCAGATTGTCCCTGATGATGTAGCCGACACCGAATTCGAAGATGAGAGCGAGCGTCACGATCACCCATATAGGAAGCCTGCGCGCCATCACAAATCCCAGCACCATCGCCAGCGTGTCCGCCACCGAATTGATGATGCTGTCGCCGTAATAGTCGAGCGAGATCGTGCCGGCCCGGTAGCGCTCGATGATCAACGGGCTGTTCTCGAGAAGCTCCCAGCCGCCCTCGATGACGACGGCAAAAGCCAGCCTGAGCCCGATCGGCGAGCGCGGGAACAGAGCCCACGCCAGCGCGTAGAACAGGAAGCCGTGGATGAGGTGCGAGAATGTGTACCAGTCGGAAATATGCTGGGAATTCTCCGAGCTCTGCACGATGCCGTGCCACAGCTTGACATAGCCGCATTCGCAGATCGGCGTTCGGCCCATGCCGTAAAGGGCTCCAGCCTGGAATATAATCAGGCCGAGGACGAGCAGAAGTCCCATCCGCCAGCTGTCTTCATAGGCCGAGACGGTCTTGTCGGCGCCGCTTGTACTCATGCTGTTACTGCCCCTCTTCGGCGCCTTATTCGGCGTCACCCTATTCGATATTGCCCGCTTGGGCGTCGCCCTCTTCGGTGTCAATTGCCATCAGCACGGCGTCGCCATATTCCGATTGCCTGCGATCGATAGCTCTGAACCCGGCCTTTTGATAGGCACGGATCGCTCGTCCGTTGGATGGATCCGGGTCGATGATGACACGCGGTGCCCCTTCCTCGAACAGCTGTTCCACGAACTGCCGGACAATTGCCGAGCCGTGGCCGCGTCCGACAAGCTCGGGCCTGCCGATCGACAGATCGATGCCGAGCGTGCCGAAAGGCTGGTCGCTGTAGGGGTGGCCGTCCTCCAGATGCGGATCGTAGCTCTGCATGTAGCCGATCGGCTCGCCGTCGAGCTCGATGATCAGCGGCTCGACGGAAATGCTGTCGATGTGCTCGCGGATCTGGGCGATCTCCGTCTCGGGATCGTCCCACCACTCCGCGACATGCGGCTCGGCCAGCCAGGCCGCGATCATCGGCAGGTCCGCCTCGGTCACCGGTCGAAAATCATATCTATTTTCTCGTTTGGCCATGATCTCATGCGAACCGAAGGTCAGCGAAGCAAAAACCGGTTTCCACTCTTCGGGATCATGGCCAGCGGCCGGCTCAGCCGGCATCGAGGATTTCGATGACAAAATTGTTGTTGGTGTAGACGCAAATGTCGGATGCGATCTGCATCGCCTTGCGGGCGATTTCTTCGGCATCCTTGTCGGTGTCCATCAGCGCGCGCGCCGCGGCCAGCGCATAATTGCCGCCCGAGCCGATCGCCATGACGCCATGTTCGGGTTCGAGCACGTCGCCGGTGCCGGTCAGCGCCAGCGAGACCGACTTGTCGGCAACCAGCATCATCGCTTCCAGCCGGCGCAGATAGCGGTCGGTGCGCCAGTCCTTGGCGAGTTCGACGCAGGCCCGCGTCAATTGCTCCGGATATTGTTCGAGCTTGGCCTCCAGCCGCTCCAGAAGCGTGAAGGCGTCAGCGGTGGCGCCGGCGAAACCGGCAATGACATTGCCGCTTTTGCCGATTCGGCGCACCTTCTTGGCGTTGCCTTTCATGATCGTCTGGCCAAGGCTGACCTGGCCATCACCGGCGATCACCACCTTGCCGCCCCTGCGCACGGTCAGGATCGTCGTGGCGTGCATGGTCAGTTCGTTCGACATCTCTGCTCCGATCAGCACCGGTCCCGACAAGGCGATTGGCGCATAACGAGTGACTTGATCGACCCTATGTATGCATAGGTCCGACGATTGCCAACCGGTCATCGGCCAGGCTCGATACTGCTTGGCACGGCAACTGGCAATCACCGGATCATGCTGCTAGAAGGCTCTCGTTTTCAAGCATGTGGACGCTTTCAAGCATGTGGACGCTTGAACGCCGGAACTCTGGACAAGGATGAGCATGCCGCCCCGTTCCGCCAACGCAAGCCGCAAGACCAGGGAAACCGACATCTCCGTATCGGTCCAGGTCGACGGCTCGGGAAAATCCGATATTTCGACGGGCGTCGGCTTCTTCGACCACATGCTGGACCAGCTGTCGCGCCATTCGCTGATCGACATGACGGTCAAGGCCAAGGGCGACCTCCACATAGACGACCACCACACGGTCGAGGACACTGGCATCGCGCTCGGTCAGGCGCTGGCCAAGGCACTAGGCGAGCGGCGCGGCATCATGCGCTATGCCTCGATCGATCTCGCCATGGACGAGACGCTGACGCGCGCGGCAATCGACGTTTCCGGTCGGCCTTTCCTTGTCTGGAACGTTGTGTTCTCGTCGCCGAAGATCGGCACGTTCGACACCGAACTGGTGCGCGAATTCTTCCAGGCCCTGGCGCAAAATGCCGGCATCACGCTGCATGTCACCAACCACTACGGCGCCAACAATCACCACATCGCCGAGACCTGCTTCAAGGCGGTGGCGCGTGCGCTGCGTTTCGCGCTTGAAAGCGACCCGCGCCAGCCTGACGCGGTTCCTTCCACCAAGGGATCTCTGAAGGGATAGGCCATGGCCGTCTATGTCGTGATGGAACCGCCGGGCCGCGGCGAAAAGCCTGACACAACGGCCTTTGTCCGTGATGGATTTTCCTGGCTCGGCTTCCTCGTGCCGCCGCTGTGGCTGCTCTGGCACCGGTTGTGGATCGAGGCAGCACTGGCGTTTGTCGGTATGGCTCTGCTTTCGATGCTTGCCGAAGGGCTGAGCCTTGGGCTGGCCGGCCCGCTGCTGTCGCTGCTGGTGTCGCTCTATGTCGGGCTGGAAGGGCAGGCGTTGCGGATCGCCGCGCTGCGCCGTCGTGGCTGGCACGAATGGGGCGTCGTCGAGGCCGACAGGCTCGACGATGCCGATACGCGCTATGTGCTGGAAGCCGAAGCGCGTGCGGATGAGTCAGCGCCAGTGCCGCGCATCGTTCCGGACGCTGCCCATGCCCGGCCGGCACACACAGGCTTGGTGCTCGGACTGACGCACACGCCGGGAAGACCCTGACATGCGGGTCGCGATCATCGATTATGGCTCGGGCAACCTGCGCTCTGCCACCAAGGCCTTCGAGCGCGCCGCGCACGAGGCCGGCATCGCCGCCGCCATCGACCTGACCGCCGATGCCGAGCGTGTCAGAACCGCCGACCGCATCGTCCTGCCCGGCGTCGGCGCCTATGCCGATTGCGCGGCCGGGCTGCGCGCCGTGGCCGGCATGTGGGAAGCGGTCGAGGAGGTCGCGATCGTCAAGCGGCGGCCGTTCCTCGGCATCTGCGTCGGCATGCAGCTGATGTCGGAGCGGGGCCTGGAAAAGACTGTCACAGAAGGCTTTGGCTGGATCGCCGGCGACGTCAAGGAGATCACCCCGGCCGATCCTGCGCTAAAAATCCCGCAGATCGGCTGGAACACGATCGAGCTCACGCGCAAGCATCCGCTGTTTTCCGGTATTCCGACAGGCAGCAAGGGGCTGCACGCCTATTTCGTTCATTCCTACCATCTCGACGCGCAGAAGCCGGACGAGGTGCTGGCGATCGCCGACTATGGTGGTCCGGTTACAGCTGCTGTTATCAGCGACAATCTCGCCGGCACGCAGTTTCATCCCGAAAAGAGCCAGGCGCTTGGCCTGGCGCTGATCACCAATTTCCTGCGCTGGAGGCCCTAAGAAATGAGCAAGAAAGGCTACTGGATGGCGATGGTCGATGTCCGCGATCCCGAGGGCTACAAGCAGTATATCGAGGCGAACGCGGCGGCTTTTGCGAAATATGGCGCGAAGTTTCCCGTGCGGGCGGGGCGTTATGCGAACCCGGAAGGGCCGACAGGCAACCGCCACGTCCTGGTCGAGTTCGAGTCCTACGACAAGGCGATAGAATGCTACGAATCGCCTGAATACCGGGAGGCATTGAAGTACAGGCTTGCCGCCTCGACCGGTCACTTCGTCATTGTTGAAGGCGCCTGAACGGTGATCCTGTTCCCGGCCATCGACCTCAAGGACGGCAAGTGCGTGCGCCTGAAGCACGGCGATATGGCGACCGCGACGATTTACAATGACGACCCGGCCGCGCAGGCCAGGGCTTTCGAGCAACAAGGCTTTGAATGGCTGCATGTCGTCGACCTCAACGGCGCCTTCAAGGGCCAGAGCGTCAACGGCGCGGCGGTCGGCGCCATTCTCAAGGCAACGAAGAACCCGGTGCAGCTCGGCGGCGGCATCCGCACCCTGGCGCAGGTCGAGGACTGGCTCGATCGCGGCCTGGCCCGCATCATTCTCGGCACGGTGGCGGTGCGCGATCCGGATCTGGTCAGGCAGGCCTGCAAGGCATTCCCGGGCAAGATCGCCGTCGGCATCGACGCCAAAGGCGGCAAGGTGGCGGTCGAGGGCTGGGCCGAGGCCTCTAGTCTCGGCGTCATCGAACTGGCGAAGAAGTTCGAGGGCGCCGGCGTTGCCGCCATCGTCTACACCGACATCGACCGCGACGGTGTGCTGACCGGCATCAACTGGGACGCCACCATCGATCTTGCCGACGCCGTGTCCATCCCGGTCATCGCCTCCGGCGGGCTGGCCTCGATCGCCGACATCGTGCGCATGACGATGCCCGATGCGCAAAAGCTCGAAGGCGCCATCTCAGGGCGTGCACTTTATGACGGACGTATCGACCCGGCCGAGGCATTGGCGATCCTGGCGGCCGGACCGGAGAAGGCGAGGGCGCGATGAAACTCTCGATCATCCTCGCACCCTATGACAGCGGCCTTTACCATGCCGGCTTTGGCCAGGGCCCCGACGCCATCATTGCCGGCGGCCTTGTCGACGAACTTGCCCTGCGCGGCCATGATGTCATCGTCGAGGACATCGGCGAGGTCGGCGATGCCCAGAGACGCGAAATCGCGACAGGTTTCGCGGTTTGTCGGGCAGTCGCCACCAAGGTCGACATGGCGCGCGACGATGAGCGTTTTCCCATCGTGCTCGCCGGAAATTGCCTGACCGCCGCCGGTGCGGTGGCTGGCGACGCCGCTGATTCGATCATCTGGATCGATCAGCATGGCGATCTCAACACGCCCGAGACGTCCGCCTACGGCTTTCTCGACGGCATGGCGCTGGCGACGACGCTGGGGCTCTGCTGGCGGCCGATGACGTCAGCGATTCCCGGCTTCCAGGCGATCGACCCGTCGCGGTGCATGCTGGTCGACGCGCGCGACCTCGATCCAGATGAAAGGCGGCTTCTCGAGACGTTGCCGATCATTCGCGCCCAGTGGACCGATGCACTCGACAATGTCGGAAAGCTCAAGGCGGCCGGCGCGGCCCAAGTGCATTTGCATCTTGATCTGGATGTTCACGATCCGGATGTGCTGCAAGTGAACCGCTATGCGCTGCCGGGAGGTCCAAATCCGGAGCAGCTGCGGCAACTGGTTTGCGGGCTGGCCAAGTCGATCCCAATCGTCGGCATCACCCTGTCCGCCTATGATCCTGCCTTTGACGCCAAAGGCGAGGTTCCGCCTGTCGTTGGGCAATTGCTTGGCGATTTTCTTGCCGCGCATGCGAGGATCTGATGCTGAAAGCCCGCGTCATCCCCTGTCTCGACGTCAAGAACGGCCGCGTCGTCAAAGGCGTCAATTTCGTCGACCTGATCGATGCCGGCGATCCGGTCGAAGCGGCCAAGGCCTATGATGCCGCCGGCGCCGACGAGCTCTGCTTCCTCGACATCACCGCCTCGTCCGAAAATCGCGAGACCATCTTCGACATCGTCGCCCGCACCGCCGAGCAATGCTTCATGCCGCTGACCGTCGGCGGCGGCGTGCGCCAGGTCGGCGACATAAGAAAGCTGCTTTTGGCCGGTGCCGACAAAGTGTCGATCAACACGGCGGCAGTGAGGAATCCCGATTTCATCGCCGAGGCGGCCGACAAGTTCGGCAACCAGTGCATCGTCGTCGCCATCGATGCCAAGATAGTGTCAGGCGAAGGCGAGGCCGACCGCTGGGAGATTTTCACCCATGGCGGCCGCGAGAAGACCGGCATCGACGCGGTCGAATTCGCTCAGCAGATGGTCGATCGCGGCGCCGGCGAGATCCTGCTGACGTCGATGGACCGCGACGGCACCAAGGCCGGCTACGACATCGCGCTCACCCGCGCGGTCGCCGACGCCGTGCGTGCGCCGGTCATCGCCTCCGGCGGCGTCGGCACGCTCGATCACTTGGTCGAGGGCATTCGCGACGGCCATGCCGGCGCGGTGCTGGCGGCATCGATTTTCCATTTCGGTACGTACAGCATTGCTGAAGCCAAGTCGCACATGGCCCGCGCCGGCCTGCCGATGCGACTGGACTCGTCAGGGGATCGGCTCTAAAGCATGATCCCGAACCGAAGGTCCGCGCCAGCCAAAAAGGGGGAACCGGTTTCGGAAAAGATCATGCTTCAACAAGCAGATAGATGGCGCCATGGCTGAGTTTTCGCTCTCCGATCTGGAGACAATCATCAGGGAACGCGCGCATTCCGGCGATCCGGATTCGTGGACGGCAAAGCTGTTCGCGCGCGGCATCGACAAGGCGGCGCAGAAGCTCGGCGAAGAGGCGGTCGAAACGGTGATCGCGGCCGTTGGCGGTGACAGGCAAGCCCTCGTTTCGGAAAGCGCCGATCTCATCTATCATTGGCTCGTCGTTCTGGGTGTCGCCGGCGTTCCGCTTGCCGATGTCCTGACCGAACTCGAGCGCCGCACCGGTCGCTCGGGCATCGCCGAAAAGGCGTCTCGGCAGGACCGGGGCTGATCGCTGCGGAGGGCAGGAAACTCGATGGACCAGCTCGCCCCCACCGAGAAATATTCGCCCTTCCGTTTTTTCTCGGCGGAAGAATGGTCGCAGTTCCGCGCCGATACGCCGATGACGCTCGGCGAGGACGAGATCCGTCGCCTGCGTTCGCTCAACGACCCGGTCGACCTCGAAGAGGTCAAGCGCATCTATCTTTCGCTATCTCGGCTGTTGTCGGCCCATGTCGAGGCCAGCCAACTGCTGTTCAGGCAGCGCCAGGCCTTCTTCAACGCGGTGGATGTCGTCAAGACGCCCTTCATCATCGGCATTGCCGGCTCCGTCGCGGTCGGCAAATCGACCACGGCGCGCGTCCTCAAGGAATTGCTGGCGCGCTGGCCGTCGAGCCCCAAGGTCGATCTGATCACCACCGACGGCTTCCTGCTTCCCAACGAAATCCTGCGCCGCAACAATTTGATGGAGCGCAAGGGCTTTCCCGACAGCTATGATGTCGGCGCCCTGCTGCGTTTCCTGTCGGGCATCAAATCGGGGCAGCGCAATGTCCGCGCGCCAGTCTATTCGCACCTGACCTACGACGTCGTTCCCGGCGCGTTCCAGACCATCGACCGGCCGGACATATTGATCTTCGAAGGCATCAACGTCCTGCAGCCGGGCAAGCTGCCAAAGGACGGCAAGATCGTGCCTTTCCTGTCGGATTTCTTCGACTTCGCCATCTATATCGATGCCGAAGAGGAGCTGATCCATCAATGGTACACCGCCCGCTTCATGCGGCTGCGCGAGACCGCCTTCCGCGATCCGGACTCCTTCTTCCACCGCTATTCGCAACTTTCGCAAGCAGCGGCCCGCGCCATCGCCGAAGGCCTGTGGGCCAACATCAACCTGAAGAATCTGCGCGAGAACATCCTGCCGACGCGAGCCCGCGCCGATCTCATCCTGCGCAAGGGCGCCAATCATCTGGTCGAGGAAGTGGCGCTCAGGAAGCTGTAATGAAGCGGTTAACGGCGGGCAGCTCGGCCTGCCGGTCGCGATATTCTCCTTCCCGTGGTCAACTTCGTCGTTCTCGAACGCTGGATCTTTTCCGGTCGCTCAGCCGCGGGCCTCGGCCGTGACACGAAGCGGGTGCCGGTTTTGGGAAAATCCGATGCCTGAAAAAAGTGATGAGCGGCGATACGGCTCGACTTGAAAGTCCGCGCTTTTGCGCGACAGCATTAGCCAGGATAGGTCACCCGCCGCAACGTCAGATTGATCCGCCCGCCGTTCCTGAGCAGTGCCGAGGTCGACGCATAGATACGGTCGACGCCGTGGAAACACAGGCGGCCTTCGCCGCCAAGCACGACGACGTCGCCGCTTTTCAGCCTGAACGATTTGGTGCCGCCTTCGCGCGTGCTCTGGCCGACCCTGAACAGGCAATCGTCGCCCAGTGAAACGGAGACGACCGGCGCGGAGAAATCGATCTCGTCGCGGTCCTGATGAAGGCCCATCTTCGCGTCGGGCGAATAGAAATTGACCAGGCAGGCCTCCGGCGGATGGGGATAGGCAGACACCTCGCGCCACAGCTCCAGCAGCACGTCCGGGATCGGCGGCCAGGGCGTCCCGGTCACCGGGTGCGTCGGCTGGTAGCGATAGCCGTGCTGCTTGTCGGTGACCCAGCCAAGCGAACCGCAATTGGTCATGCGCACGCTCATCTCCTTGCCGGTGCGCGGCATCGCCGGCACGAACAGCGGCGCTTCCTGCACGACCTGCCTCACATCCTCGACCAGCGCTTCCTGCACCGCACGGGACAGATAGAGGGGCATGTGGCGGACGCCTTTGGGCAGAACGAGCATGGTCGTTTGATCCGTTGGTCTGCAAACGACCAGAATGCCACCATCACACGAAAACGGCGACCCGAAAGCCGCCGCCATTGTCGATTGCTGTTGCCGATCTGGCTCGATCTGGTCAGGCCTGGTCGAGATCCGGGATGCGCAGGACCTGCCCCGGATAGATCTTGTCCGGGTCGGTCAGCATCGGCTTGTTGGCCTCGAAAATGACCGTGTTCTTCGCACCCTTGCCCTTGCCATAGCTCTTTTCGGCGATCTTCCAGAGATTGTCGCCTTTCTTGACCGTGTAGAAGGTCGGTTGCTTGGCCGGGGCTGCGGGCGTGCCGGCCTCGGGTGCGGCGACCTGCAATTCATCCGCCTGCACCTTGGACACGCCAAGCGTGTTGCCGACGGCGATGATGGCTTTTTCGAAGATCGACTGGTCCTTGACTACGCCTTTCAGCACAGCCGTATCGCCCTTGACGTCGACTTCCACATTGTCGGTGCCGAGCGCGTGCGAATCGAGTTCCTTCTTCAGCGTATCGGCGGTCGGCTCCGGCTCATCGTCGCCGAAGCCGAGCTTCTTGCCGACGTCCTTGACGAAATCAAACATGCCCATCTGCGGTCTCCTTGCTGTGACGAATACCGAACTTGCCACCTGCAACCTCGAATTGGAAGCGGTCTCGACCGCGATCGACGTCGCGCCTGCCGCATCGGCCCAAACTCGGAATCGATTTTTGGAAAAGCACCATGCGTGGCTGCCAGAGCCCGCCTTGTGCGTCCGGGTGGACGCGTCAATCGTCGTCCACCCGACCGCGCAGCTTCTTGATCGTGCCGCGCCCAGCCTTGGTCTTCAGCCGCCTTTCGACCGCGCCTTTCGACGGCCTCGTCTTCTTGCGCGGCGGCGGCGGTTCGGCGGCCTTGGCGACCAGTTCGGCAAGCCGCGCCCGGGCGTCCGCCCGGTTCTGCTCTTGCGTGCGGAAGCGTCCGGCCTCGATGACGATAACGCCGTCCTTGGTGGCGCGCTGGCCGGCCAGCCTTATGGTTCGCTCGCGGACGCGCTCCGACAGGCCCGGCGCATTCGCCGCATCGAAGCGCAATTGCACCGCCGTCGCCACCTTGTTGACGTTCTGGCCGCCGGGGCCGGACGAGCGGATGAAGTCCTCGTGCAGGTCATCCGGATGGATCACCGCATCGTCGGCAATGATGATCTTGTCGTCGGCGTTCATGCCGCAGTCATGGCGCGGCGAACGAAAAAAGAAAAGGCCCCCCGGGTCGGGCCCTTGCCCGATCCCGATCCCGGCCCTGGTAGCCGGATGGCGACTATTCCGCGGCTTCGCGCATGCGCGGCGCGGCGCCGAGCACGATGGCGTCGACATGCGGTTCGAATTTTTCGAAATTGACGGCGAACATGCCGACCAGCCTTGCCGCCTGCAGGTCATAGGCTGAGGTATCGGCCCATGTCGATCTTGGGTCGAGAATGGCACGGTCGACGCCCGCGACCGCCACCGGCACCTCGAAACCAAAATTGGCGTCGGTCCGGTAATCGGCTCCTTTCAGCGAGCCGTCGAGCGCTGCGGCGAGCAGCGCCCGCGTCGCCTTGATCGGCATCCGCTTGCCGGTGCCGTAGGCGCCGCCGGTCCAGCCGGTGTTGACCAGCCAGCAATCGACACCGTGATGGGCGATCAGCTCGCGCAGCAGATTGCCGTATTCCGACGGATGGCGCGGCATGAACGGTGCGCCGAAACAGGTCGAAAACGTCGCTTCGGGTTCAGTGACGCCCTTTTCGGTCCCTGCCACCTTGGCGGTGTAGCCGGAGAGGAAATGATACATCGCCTGCGCCGGGGTCAGCCGGGCGATCGGCGGCATCACGCCGAATGCGTCGGCGGTGAGCATGATGATGTTTTTCGGGTGACTGGCGCGGCCTGTCTTGCTGGCGTTGGGGATGAAGTGGAGCGGATAGGCGCAGCGCGTGTTTTCAGTGAGATTGCCGTCGTTGAAATCAGGCACGCGGCCGGCGTCGAGCACCACATTCTCCAGCACCGTGCCGAAGCGCTGGGTGGTGGCGAAGATCTCCGGCTCGGCTTCGGCCGAGAGCTTTATCGTCTTGGCATAGCAGCCGCCTTCGAAGTTGAAGATACCATGCGGACCCCAGCCGTGCTCGTCGTCGCCGACCAGCGTGCGCGACGGATCGGCCGACAGCGTCGTCTTGCCGGTTCCCGAGAGGCCGAAGAAGATGGCCGCGTCTCCGCCGGCGCCTTCATTGGCCGAGCAATGCATCGGCATCACGCCCTTCGCCGGCAACAGATAGTTGAGCACGGTGAACACCGATTTTTTCATTTCGCCGGCATAGGAGGTGCCGCCGATCAGCACGATCATGCGCGTCAGATCGACGGCGATCACCGTTCCGGTTCGGGTGCCGTGGCGGACGGGATCGGCACGGAACGACGGCAGGTCGATGATCGTCAACTCGGGCACAAAATTCTCGAGCTCGGCGGCTTGCGGGCGAATGAGCAGATTTCGGATGAACAAGGAGTGCCAGGCAAGCTCGGTGACGACCCGGGTCGTCAGCTTCAAGTCCTCATCGGCGCCGCCGACCAGGTCCTGCACATAAAGATCCTTGTCCGCCGCGTGGGCGCGAAAATCGGCGAGCAGCGTGTCGAACTGGGCCGGCGAGATCGCCTTGTTGTTGTCCCACCAGACATGCGGCCCGGTGGTCTCGTCGCGGACGACGAATTTGTCCTTGGGCGAGCGGCCGGTGTGCTGCCCGGTCTCGGCGACCAGCGCGCCATGCGCGGTAAGCCGGGCCTCGCCGCGGCGGATCGCTTCCTCGTAAAGGACGGCCTCGCCGAAATTATAGCGCACCGCGCCGGTGGTTTTCAGGCCGATCCGGTCGATCGCCCATGCGGGATTGCGTTTGCCGGCTTCCGACATGAGGGGTTCCTTCTTCGATTGCAGCATCCTGGCCGGCGAACTTCCGGAGCCCCCAACGATGGAGACTGTAACGGTCAGAACCAGAAAAGCCAAATGATATCAAATATTTAATCGATTTAAATAATTTGAAAGTTGTTTAAATCGTTTATATGTGCGAAAAATCAGGCGGGTGCCCAAAGGATTGGCGGTCTGTATCGGTCCAATCCATGTTGAGGTGAGATTGTGGCCGCCGGCATGCCGCTCGTGACAGCGGACGAAGCCTGTGCCACATTTTGTACCTAATTTGTCCTGCAAAAGCCCCTTCTCGACCAAAGAAGGGACAGCTCATGAGGGAGCCACTTGAAATGGCAACAATCGCGCTTGTCGACGACGACCGCAACATTCTGACTTCGGTGTCGATCGCCCTCGAATCGGAGGGGTATCGCGTCGAAACCTATACGGATGGGGCGTCGGCGCTGGAAGGTCTGGCGGCGCGCCCGCCGAATCTCGCCATCCTCGACATCAAGATGCCGCGCATGGACGGCATGGAGCTTCTGCGCCGGATGCGCCAGAAATCCGACCTGCCGGTGATCTTCCTGACCTCCAAGGACGACGAGATCGATGAGCTTTTCGGCCTCAAGATGGGCGCCGACGACTTTATCCGCAAACCCTTCTCGCAGCGTCTTCTGGTCGAGCGGGTTCGCGCCGTGCTGCGCCGTGCCAGCGCCCGCGAGGCGTCGGCCAAGACGCCCAACCAGCAGGCCCGCTCGCTTGAGCGTGGCCAGCTTGTCATGGATCAGGAGCGCCACACTTGTACCTGGAAAGGCGAGCCGGTGACGCTTACCGTCACCGAATTCCTGATCCTGCATTCTCTGGCCCAACGCCCCGGTGTGGTAAAAAGCCGTGATGCGCTGATGGATTCGGCCTATGATGAGCAGGTCTATGTCGATGACCGCACCATCGACAGTCACATCAAGCGGCTTCGCAAGAAGTTCAAGGCCGTCGATGATGACTTCGAGATGATCGAAACCCTTTACGGAGTCGGATATCGGTTTCGCGAAGCGTAATAGGCAATAGGCAGTAGGGAATAGTCGGTAGTCAGTTTTGAATGGTGCGAACGGCCACTTAGCATCGCCGCGACCTCAGCCAACCATTTCTCTATTCCCTACTGCCTACTCACTAATTACTAAGCGGGGGCTGCTATTCGATGGCAGTGGACGTAGAGCGAGTGAGACGGACGAGCGCCCGGCGCCCGTCGCGGATTCTGCCCGCATTCCTGTCGAGGATCACGGTGCCGATGCGCCGCTTCCTCGGCCACCATATCTTTTCCAGCCTGACGCGGCGCATTCTCTTCCTCAACCTCGCCGGCCTGGCCGTCCTGGTCACCGGCATTCTCTACCTCAACACGTTTCGCGACGGGCTCATCGATGCCCGCGTCGAGAGCCTGATGACCCAGGGCGAGATCATCGCCGGCGCGATCGCGGCATCGGCGACGGTCGAGACCGATTCGATCAGCATCGATCCGGAAAAGCTGCTTGAACTGCAGGCCGGCGAAAGCCTGGGCCCCGGCTCCGATCAGCTCGACAATCTGGACTTTCCGATCAATCCTGAGCGCGTCGCGCCGGTGCTCAGGCGCTTGATTTCGCCGACGCGGACGCGCGCCCGGATCTATGACCGCGACGCCAATCTTCTGCTCGATTCGCGCCACCTCTATTCGCGCGGCCAGATCCTTCGCTACGATCTGCCGCCGACCGACAAGGAAGAGCCCGATCTTCTCGAGCGAATCCAGAAATTCGTCTTCGACTTCTTCCGCAACACCGCGCTGCCGGTCTACCATGAGCAGCCGGGCGGCAACGGCGCTGCATTTCCGGAGGTGGTCAAGGCGCTTACCGGCAGCCCGTCGACCATCGTCCGGATCTCCGAACAGGGCGAGCAGATTGTTTCGGTCGCCGTGCCGATCCAGCGCTTCCGCGCCGTCCTCGGCGTGCTGATGCTGTCGACGGAAGGCGGCGACATCGACAAGATCGTAGCGGCCGAGCGCAAGGCGATCCTGCGCGTCTTCGGCATTGCCGCCCTTGTCACCGCCATCCTGTCGATGCTGCTTGCTTCGACCATCGCCAACCCGCTGCGCCGGCTGTCGGCGGCGGCGGTCAGGGTGCGGCGCGGCGTCAAGAATCGCGAGGAAATCCCGGACTTCTCCGATCGGCAGGACGAGATCGGCAATCTGTCGATCGCCGTGCGCGACATGACCAATGCGCTCTACGCCCGCATCGAGGCGATCGAAAGTTTCGCGGCCGACGTCTCGCACGAATTGAAGAACCCGCTGACCTCGCTGCGCAGCGCGGTAGAGACCCTGCCTCTGGCCAAGAACGAGGCGTCGCGCGCCCGGCTGATGGAGATCATCCAGCACGACGTCCGGCGGCTGGACCGTCTCATCACCGACATTTCCGATGCCTCCCGTCTTGACGCCGAGCTCGCGCGCGAAGACGCAGGAACCGTGGATCTCAAGAAATTCATCACCGATCTGGTCGACGTTTCGCGCACGGCCACGCGCAACAAGAAGACGGTCGACATCGAGTTCAAGGTCGCCAAACTGCCGCAGGGCGTCAAAGGCTATTTCGTCGCCGGCCATGACCTGAGGATCGGCCAGGTCATCACCAACCTGATCGAGAATGCCCGCTCCTTTGTTCCTGAGGAGCGCGGCCACATCACCATATCGTTGGCGCGCGCCGGCAAGGTCAACATCATCACCGTCGACGACAATGGTCCCGGTATAAGGGCCGACAACATCGACCGCATCTTCGAGCGCTTCTACACCGACCGGCCGGCCGGCGAGGCGTTCGGCCAGAACTCGGGTCTTGGCCTGTCGATCAGCAGGCAGATCGTCGAAGCCCATGGCGGCACGCTGACCGCCGAGAACATCCCGGGCACCAAACCCGGCGAGATCAAGGGCGCGCGTTTCGTCGTGACACTGCCGGCGGAAGGCTGACGCATGATCCCGAAAAGTGGGAACCGGTTTTCGGACAAGATCATGCGTGAACCAAAAAGCATGATCCCGAAAAGTGGGAACCGGTTTTCGGACAAGATCATGCGTGAACCAAAAAGCATGATCCCGAAAAGTGGCGACCGGTTTCCGGACAGGAACTCATGCGTGAGCCGACTGTGAAGGCTGAGAACATTCACGGCACGGCGATCCTGATCGGCGAGCGTGGTGTCCTCATCACGGGACCGTCCGGGTCGGGCAAGACGACGCTGGCGTTCGCCCTCATCGATCATTGCCGCCAACGTGGATTGTTTTCGCGGCTGATCGGTGACGACAGGCTACTCGCGGCCGATCACGCGGGGCGGCTGGTCTGCCGGGTGCCCGCTCCCATCGCCGGCCTCGCCGAGGTGCCCGGATTCGGCCCGCGGCCATTGTCGTTCGAGCCCGGCGGCGTCATCGACCTTTGCGTCCGGCTGGTCCCGGCAAGCGAAATGGACCGCTTCCAGGAAGATGCCAGCGAGTTCATCGCGGGCTGTCCGGTGCCGCGTATTGATCTCGCCGAACGCAATGTTCCGGCGGCCCTGCCGGCCGTGATGGCGCGGCTGCCAATTGCGCCTTTCGTATGATGCGATTTCGAATTGTTGCTGCAATGCGTCAAAATGGCCTGCGCCTGTGCAATTTTGGGCTTGTCAACGCGCCTCGCGTCGACAAGATAGCGCTCCCGCCGCCTGAAAAGGCCGGCGAGCATGAAACGCCTGTGAAGCGGCGATGACGGGAGCCACCAAAGAATGATCGGACTCGTGCTTGTAACGCACGGTCAACTGGCCGCCGAATTCCGCCATGCCGTGGAACATGTCGTCGGGCCACAAGACAGTTTCGAGACCGTCGCGATCGGCGCCGATGACGATATGGAGCAGCGCCGCAGCGACATCATCGATGCCGTTGCCCGTGTCGACACGGGAGCGGGCGTCATCGTCTTGACAGACATGTTCGGCGGCACGCCGTCCAATCTTGCAATTTCGGTGATGGAATCCGGTCGCACCGAGGTCATTGCCGGCATGAACCTGCCGATGCTGATCAAGCTGTCCAGCATTCGCAAGGGCGACAATATGAGCGCAGCGCTGGACGAGGCGCAGGCGGCCGGCCGCAAATACATCAATGTCGCCAGCCAGCTTCTGAGCAGCAAATGAGCGCGCTGTCGGCCAACAAGGGTGACATCGTCCGGGAATTTCCAATCGTCAACCAGCGTGGCCTGCATGCCCGCGCCTCGGCAAAATTCGTTCAGGTTGCCAGCGGCTTCGACGCCTCCGTCCAGGTCGAGAAGGACGGCGTCACGGTTGGTGGCACCTCGATCATGGGCCTCATGATGCTGGCGGCAAGCCCCGGCTATTCGATCCGCGTCACCGCCAGCGGCCCGGAGGCCGAGCAGGTGATCGACGCGCTGGAGCAACTGGTCGCCTCCCGCTTCGGCGAAGAGTCCTGACGCCTGGAGCGCGTCGCGGCTGAACCCGATTTCGCGCCGGCGCCTCTGAGGACATGCACGGATAAAGATTTCTTTATATCCCATTGTCGTCCGACCGACGATCTGCTAGTCAGGCCGGCAACTCGCGCCCTTCGACACGCCTTCCGGCGCGGGCGCATCCGAAGACAATTCTTGATCGGAGCACTGCCATGACGGGTAGCAATGACTATGTGGTCGCCGACATCTCGCTTGCCGGCTGGGGCCGCAAGGAGATCGAGATCGCCGAAACCGAAATGCCGGGCCTGATGGCCTGCCGCGAAGAATTTGGCAAGGCGCAGCCGCTCAAGGGCGCGCGCATCACCGGCTCGCTGCACATGACCATCCAGACGGCGGTGCTGATCGAAACGCTGAAGGCGCTCGGCGCCGAGATCCGCTGGGCCTCCTGCAACATCTTTTCGACCCAGGACCATGCGGCCGCGGCCATCGCCGAGGCCGGCATTCCGGTCTTCGCGGTCAAGGGCGAGTCGCTCGAGGACTACTGGGTCTACACCGACAAGATATTCCAGTGGGCCGATGGCGGCACCTCCAACATGATCCTCGATGATGGCGGCGATGCCACCATGTACATCCTGATCGGCGCGCGCGCCGAAGCCGGCGAGGATGTGCTCTCCAATCCAGGCAGCGAGGAGGAAGAAATCCTGTTTGCCCAGATCAAGAAGCGGATGGCGGCATCGCCCGGCTTCTTCGCCAAGCAGAAGGAGGCGATCCGCGGCGTCACCGAAGAGACCACGACCGGCGTCAACCGGCTCTATCAGTTGCAGAAGAAGGGCCTGCTGCCGTTCCCGGCGATCAACGTCAACGACAGCGTGACCAAGTCGAAATTCGACAATAAATATGGCTGCAAGGAATCGCTGGTCGACGGCATTCGCCGCGGCACCGACACGATGATGGCCGGCAAGGTTGCGGTCGTCTGCGGCTATGGCGACGTCGGCAAGGGCTCTTCGGCGTCGCTCAAGGGCGCCGGCGCCCGCGTCAAGGTCACCGAGGTCGATCCGATCTGCGCATTGCAGGCGGCAATGGATGGCTTCGAAGTCGTCACCCTCGAAGATGCCGCCCCGACCGCCGACATCATCATCACCACCACCGGCAACAAGGATGTCGTCACCATCGACCATATGCGGGCGATGAAGGACATGGTGATCGTCGGCAATATCGGCCACTTCGACAACGAGATCCAGGTGGCGTCGCTGCGCAATCTGAAGTGGACCAACATCAAGCCGCAGGTCGACATGATCACCTTCCCGGACGGCAAGCGGATGATCCTTTTGTCGGAAGGCCGCCTGCTCAATCTCGGCAACGCCACCGGCCACCCGAGCTTCGTCATGTCGGCGTCCTTCACCAACCAGGTGCTGGCCCAGATCGAGCTGTACAGCAAGCCCGGCCAGTATCAGAACCAGGTCTATGTCCTGCCGAAGCATCTCGATGAAAAGGTCGCGCGCCTGCATCTCGACAAGCTCGGCGCCCGGCTTACCGAACTGTCCGGCGAACAGGCCGCCTATATCGGCGTGACCCCGCAGGGACCGTTCAAGCCGGAACACTACCGCTATTAACCACAGCGGAAATTACCACTAGATATTGAGGCCGGGCGATTGACTTTCGCCCGGCTTTATTTTTGCGCCGATTGATTCTTCACGCCGATTCGCGCAAGCGCTATGGTGCTGATTCGCGGGCCCAGGGACGAGGGCCGAAGCCCGCATCAGGGCGGTCTTGCATTCAGGCGGCGAAGAGGACCAGGACATGCCGGGGGATTACCCGCCTTGCGCGGGACAGGCCGTTTCCGGCGGCCACAACGATATGGTGACCACGGGTTCCGCTGCCAGAGGCGGAAGCCTCTTATGGCGCGCTGGCGCCCGCGTCGGAAAATTGCTTGCTTCTTCCGCGCTCGCCGGCCCGCTGCTTGGCCTTTCGGCACACGCTGGACCGGCTGCTACATCCCACGCGGCTGCGCCCAAAGCCGGGCTGTCGGTCAGCACGGTCGAGGTCATGCAACTCGCCATGTTTGTCGGCGTCATGGGCGCGGCGCTTGTCTCGGCCATTTTCCTGATCCGCGAACGGGCGCGCACCTCGGCCCAGAATGGCGAACTCAGAGCCCGCCTGGCCGACGTCAACGCTGCGCTGCAGCGCTCCGAGGCGCTGCTCAACCTGCGCGGCCAGCGTGTCGTCGTATGGGCATCGGAAAACAAAAAGCCCGAGCTCGTCGGGACATTGCCGGTTGAAAGCGGGGCTCCGGAAGACCGTGCCGCCTTCCTCGCCTTTGGCCGTTGGCTGATGCCGCGCTCGGCGGCGGCGCTCGAGAATGCCGTGGCGGGACTGCGGGAAAAGGCGAAGCCGTTCGATCTCGTCATCGAATCGCAGGCCGGGGCGCCGCTCGAAGTGCACGGCCGCAAGAGCGCAGCACACGTGCTCGTCCGCTTCGTCTCGCTTTCTGAAACGCAGCGAAGCGAGGCTAGGCTAAGAATTGAGAACCAGCGCCTTGCCGCCGACTATGACACCATGCTCGGTCTTTTCAACGCACTCAGCATGCCAGCCTGGCTGCGCTCGGCGGACGGGCGGCTGAAATGGGTCAACCGCGCCTATGCCAGGGCCGTCGAGGCGGAAAACGCCGAAGCTGCGGTTCGCGACGCGAAGGAGTTCCTGGGCGGCCAGGCGCGCGATGCAATCGCTGCGCAGCACAAGTCGCATCCCGTCTTCGAGCAGGCGCTTTCCACCGTAATCGAAGGCGACCGCCGCATGTTCGCCGTGACCGACTTCGCCGGCGCGGACGGCTCGGCGGGCCTCGCCTGCGACACCAGCGCCATCGAAACGATCCGTAGCGAATATGAGCGGACCGTGCGCAGCCATGCCGACACGCTCGACCAGCTCAACACCGCCGTGGCGATTTTCGATACCGATGAAAAACTGCGGTTTTTCAACCAGGCGTTTCAGAAACTATGGGGTCTCGACGCCGGCTTCCTGCACAGCGCTCCGGACAACGCCTTGTTGCTCGACCGGCTGCGCAGCGAAGGCAAGATCGCCGAGCAGCCCGAATGGCGGCGCTGGAAGGAAAGCCTGCTTGGCGCCTATCGCGCGGTCGAGTCGCAGGAACATTGGTGGCATTTGCCGGACGGCAAGACCATCCGCGTCGTCGCCAATCCGCAGCCCAAAGGTGGCGTCACCTGGGTGTTCGAGAACCTGACCGAGAAGATGGACCTTGAAAGCCGCTACCAGACCGCGGTGCGGGTCCAGGGCGAAACGCTCGACAATCTTGCCGAAGGCGTAGCCGTGTTCGGCCCCGACGGCAGGCTCAGATTTTCGAACCCTGCATTCGCAGCACTTTGGGGGCTCGACGCCGACGCCGCCAAGCCCAACGTTCACGTCTCCACGATCCGCGATCTGTGCGACCGGCGCGCCGCCGACAGCCCTTGGCGCGGCTTCGTTGCCGCCGTCACCGGTTTCGACGACGAGCGCCGCGACCGCCACGGCCAGACCGAGCTGAACAACGGCACCGTCCTGCGCTACGCGATGATCCCGCTGCCCAACGGGCAGGTGATGATGACCTTCGTCGACGTCACCGACAGCGTCAATGTCGAGCGGGCGCTGAAGGACAAGAACGAGGCGCTGGAAAAATCCGACCAGCTCAAGAACGAGTTTGTGCAGCACGTCTCCTACGAGCTGCGCTCGCCGCTGACCAACATCATCGGTTTCACCGAGCTGCTTTCGCTGCCCTCGACCGGGCCATTGAACCAGAAGCAGCGCGAATATGTCGAGCATGTCAGCTCGTCTTCCTCGGTCCTGCTCACCATCGTCAACGACATCCTCGACCTGGCGACCGTGGATGCCGGCATCATGGAACTCGATATCTCCGAAGTTCACGTCGACCGGACCATCGCTGCCGCTGCCGAGCTTGTGGCCGACCGGCTGGAGGAGCATGCGATCAGGCTCAAGATCGATGCGGCCACTGCGCCAAAGACGTTCCACGGCGACGAAATCCGCGTTCGCCAGATCCTCTACAACCTGCTGAGCAATGCCGCGAACTACGCTCCTGAGGCGAGCACCATCACGCTCGCCTGCCGCTCGCTTGCCGAAGGCGTGGAATTCTCCGTTCACGACGATGGTCCCGGCATGCCGCCGGAACTGCTCGATTCGGTGTTCCGCCGTTTCGAACCGCGCACCAATAGCGGCCGCCGGCGCGGCCCTGGCCTCGGCCTGTCGATCGTCAAGAGCTTTGTCGAGCTGCATGGCGGCAGTGTCCGCATCGAAACCGGCAAGGACATGGGCACCACCGTCATTTGTGCCTTTCCCGACACGCCGTCCGGCATCCGCGCGGCGGCCGAGTAGCGCGCTCGATGGCAGGCGTGGTGCTAGAGCGTTTTCTGGCCGACGAGGCTGCGACCGCAAGGCTGGGCGAGGATCTGGCCATGTCACTGCGCCCCGGCGACGTGCTGGCTCTCAGAGGCGATCTCGGCGCCGGCAAGTCGAGTTTGGCCCGGGCGCTGATCAGGGCAATGACCGACGATGCCGGTCTCGACGTGCCGAGCCCGACCTTCACGCTCGTCCAGAGCTATGAGGCGCGCGTCCCCGTCCATCATTTCGACCTCTATCGCCTGTCCGCGGCGTCCGAACTGGACGAACTGGGCTTCGACGAGGCGCTGGCGCAAGGCGCTGCCCTGGTCGAATGGCCGGAGCGGGCAGAGGCCTATTTGCCAAAGACTTCGGTGCTGATCGAACTCGTCCATCAGGACGACGGGCGCCTGGCGAGATTGTCGGGACAAGGCGCTGCCTTCGAGCGCGCGGCGCGCTCGCTGGCCATGCGCAATTTTCTCGAAACAGCCGGCTGGGGTGAAGCGCAGAGACGCTATTTTATCGGCGACGCCTCGGCCCGCTCTTATGAGGTCGTCTCGCTGGCCGGCCTGCCGCCGCGCGTGTTGATGAACTCGCCGCGGCTGGTGCTCGGGCCGCCGGTCCGCGACGGCAAGCCCTATGCGGTGATCGCCCACACCGCGCAATCCGTCGCCGCCTTCGTCGCCATCGATCGGGCATTGCGGGCCGGCGGCGTCAGCGCCCCGGAAATCCACGCGCAGGACCTGGACCAGGGCTTTCTTCTCATGGAGCATCTCGGCTCGGAAGGGTTTCTCGGCCAGCACGGTCAGCCGCTGGCGGAGCGCTATGCGGCGGCGGCCGAACTGCTTGCCATGATGCACGGCAAGACGTGGCCCGATCGCATCGAGGCCGCGCCCGCCGTCTTTCACGATGTCCCGCCTTTCGACCGCGACGCCATGATGATCGAAGCCGAATTGCTGCTCGACTGGTATGTGCCGGCAATCACTGGCGGCCCGGCAAGCGATGCCTTGCGCGCCGGCTATGCCAAGCAATGGAACGCGGCCCTCGACCGGCTAGAGGGGCGCGAATACACGCTCATGCTGCGCGACTTTCATTCGCCGAACATCATCTGGCGCGGCGAGCGTAGCGGTCACGATCGCCTTGGCATCGTCGATGTCCAGGACGCGCTGATCGGCCCCTCCGCCTATGATCTCGCCTCTCTCGCCATGGATGCCCGGGTTACGATCTCGCCTGAGATCGAGCGGCGGACGCTCGATGCCTATATCGCCGCTCGCCACAAGGCTGGCGTTTTTAACGAAGACGAATTCGTCGAGACCTATGCGATCATGGCAGCGCAGCGCAATTCGAAGATCCTCGGCATTTTCGTCCGGCTCGAAAAGCGCGACGGCAAGCCCTATTATCTGAAACACCTGCCGCGCATTCGCGATTATCTTCGGCGGGCGCTGGCGCATCCGGCACTTGCCGGCCTGCGGGATTTCTACACCGCCCACGGGCTGCTGGAGGAGCGGCCGCCGTGACGACACGCCCCAAAACCGCAATGGTGCTTGCCGCCGGGCTGGGAAAGCGCATGCGGCCAATCACCGACACAATGCCGAAACCGCTGGTCAGGATATCAGGCAAGACGTTGCTTGACTGGAGCCTGGACGGCCTGGCTCGCGCCGGCGTCGACAAGGCCATCGTCAACGTCCATTACTTTCCCGAGCAGATCGTCGCCCACGTCGCCGCGCGCCGCGCGCCGCGCGTCGTTATTTCCGAGGAAAGCCAAAGACTGCTCGATTCCGCCGGCGGTATCGTCCATGCTTTGCCGGAACTGGGAGGGGCTCCCTTTTACATCGTCAACGCCGACACCTTCTGGATCGACAGCGGCGTGCCCAACCTTGCCCGCCTCGCCCTTGCATGGGACGCGGCGAAAATGGATATTCTGCTGATGCTCGCGGATTCCCAGTCGGCAACCGGACACAGCGGCGGCACCGATTTCCTGATGGCGCCGGACGGCGCCTTGCGGCGTTCGAAAGGCGACCCGACAGGCCTGATCTATGCCGGCGCGGCGATCGTCCATCCCAGGCTTTTCAAGGATGCGCCGGCCGGCCCACACTCGCTCAACGCCTATTTCGATGCGGCCATCGCAGGCGGCCGCCTGTACGGCATGGTGATGCACGGCCATTGGATCACCGTTGGCACGCCCGACGCCATTCCGCTTGCCGAAGCGGTCGTTGCCACCGCTCTTGCTGAGTCGCCCGGCACTCTTACCGAGTTGACCAGCGCTCTCACCAAGTTGAAATGAGCGGCTCCCGCCGCGTTTCCTCGATCCCGCCCGGAGCGCCGTTTCTGCCGACGCTGGCCGAGGCCTTGCTGTCAGGGCGGCTTGTTCCCGGTTTCCGCTTCGACGGCGATCCGCTGGCGCTGGCCGACGTCACCATCTACGTGCCGACGCGCCGCGCCGCGCGGGCGCTGCGCGGCGTCTTCGTCGACTGTCTGGGTGGCCGCTCGGCGATCCTGCCGGTCATCCGCCCGCTCGGCGAGTTTGACGAGGACGAGGCCGCGTTCGAGGCCGACGCATCGGCCGCCATCGACCTCGCGCCGCCGATCGCCGCGATCGAGCGCCTGCTGCTGCTGGCGCCGCTGGTGCGCGCCTGGAAACGCCGCCTGCCGGCGCATGTCGCGGCACTTTTCGACGAGGAGATCGTTGTGCCGGCGTCGGCCGCCGATGCCATCTGGCTGGCGCGCGACCTGGCCCGGCTGATGGACGAGATCGAGACGGAAGGCACGGACTGGACCAGGCTCGCCGATCTGGTGACCGGCAACCTCGCCGGCTGGTGGCAAGTGACGCTCGACTTCCTGAGCATCGTCACCGAAAACTGGCCGAATCTCCTCGAAGAACGCAATCGCTCCAACCCGGCTGCGCATCGCAATGCGCTGATAAGGCTGGAAGCAGCGCGGCTGAAGCGCAATCCGCCGACCGGGCCGGTGATCGCCGCCGGCTCCACCGGGTCCATTCCCGCCACCGCTGAATTGCTTGCGGTGATCGCCGGCCTGCCCAGCGGCGCGGTCGTGCTGCCCGGCCTCGACCTGATGCTGGATGAGCCGTCATTCCAGGCAATTGCGGTGCCCGGCGCGCGGCCGGCCTTGCTTGGCCACCCGCAATACGGCCTGGCAAAACTGATCGGCAAGATCGGCGTGCTGCGCGGCGATGTCGAGGAGATCGCCGTTGCCGAAAGGCCGCTCGCGCTGCGCGCCGCACTTGTCGGCGAGGCGCTGCGGCCGGCGGAGACCACCGAACTGTGGGTCGAGACGCGCGCCCGCTTTACTTCAGGCGATATCACCGAGGCCTTCGCCGACGTGACGCTGCTCGAAGCCGCCGGCGAGCGCGACGAAGCGGTGGCGATCGCCGTCGCGCTGAAACGCGCCGTCGAACAGCCCGGCCAGCGCGCCGCGCTCGTCACCGGCGACCGCGCCCTGGCGCGGCGCGTCTCGGTCGAGCTGTTGCGGTTTGGTGTCGTCGCCGACGATTCGGGCGGCACACCGCTCATCAACACGCCAGCCGCCAGCCTGCTCAGACTGGCGCTTCAGGCGGCGTTCCGCCCCGGCGATCCCGTGGCCCTGCTGTCGCTGCTCAAGCACCCGCTGCTTGGCCTCGGTCTGGAACAACGCACAAGTGTCCGTCACGCGGCGGAGATCGTCGAACTGGTGGCGCTGCGCGGCGGCACCGGCCGCCCCGACGCCGCCTCGCTGCCGGAGCTCTTCGAGGCCCGCCTCACCGGCCTGGGCAGCACCCGGCCACCGTTCTGGTTTTCCCGCCTGACCGTGCGAAACATCGAAGGCGCCCGCGAACTGCTCGTCCGCCTTGCTGCTGCGCTGGCGCCGCTGATTGCCTTTCGCAGTCAAGCCGAAGCCGACCTTGCCGAATTGACCCGGGCCAGCGTCGTCACGCTCGAAGGTCTCGGCCGCGCCGCGGATGGCAGTCTGAGCGAACTCTATGCCGGCGACGCCGGCGAAAAGCTCACCGAGCTCTTGCGCGGGCTGGTCGCTGCCTCGGCGTCGTTCTCCTTCGGAGCCGACGAATGGCCCGATGTGATGGAGGCGCTGATCGCACCCGAGACGGTCAAGCCGGCACAAGGCACCGACAGGAACATCGCCATCTGGGGTGCGCTGGAAGCCCGGTTGCAGAACGTCGACACGCTGGTCGTCGGCGGGCTCAACGAAGGCGTGTGGCCGCGCAAGCCGGAAAGCGACCGCTTCATGTCCCGGCTGATGAAGACCGGCATCGACCTCGAGCCGCCCGAACGGCGCATCGGCCTGGCCGCCCATGATTTCCAGATGGCGATGGGGGCGAAGAAAGTGGTGCTGGCGCGCTCCGCCCGCTCCGGCGACGCACCGGCGGTGCCGTCGCGCTGGCTGCAGCGCCTGCTGACCTTCATAGGCAAGGACCATGCGGCGGTGCTTCGCCGGCGTGGTGATGAATTCCTGTCCTGGGCCCGTGCGCTCGATGCCGGCGAACGAAGAGACTTCGCGCCGCGGCCGCAGCCGAAGCCACCGCTGGATGTGCGGCCGCAACATTTCTCGGTCACCGAGATCGAAACGCTGCGCCGCGACCCTTACGCGATCTATGCCAGGAGGATCCTCCGCCTGATGCCGCTCGATCCGGTCATCCGCGACCCGGGCGCTGCCGAACGCGGCACGCTGTTTCACGCCATCCTGCATCTTTTTTCGCGGACCGTGGCCGATCCGCTTGTGCCGGAGGCGCTGGACGGTCTCATTGCCGCCGGCCGCGCATGCTTTGCCGAGGCGGCCCTTCCTCCCGATGTCGAGGCGGTGTGGTGGCCGCGCTTCGAAAAGCTCGCCGCCGGCATCATCGAATGGGAGCGCGGCCGCGCCTTCGCCGTGACAATGCGGCATGCCGAGGAGCACGCCGAGAAAACAGGCGTCGGCCAGTCCGGCGTGACGCTGTCCGGCTATGCCGATCGTGTCGATCTCCTGGCCGGCGGCATGGCCGACGTCCTGGATTACAAGACCGGCTCTTCGCCGTCGAAGGCGCAGGCCCATACGCTGCTTTCGCCGCAACTGGCGCTCGAGGGCGCGCTGCTCAGGCGAGGCGCCTTCAAGGGGCTAGGCGCGCGCGAGCCGTCGCAGCTGGCCTTCATCAGGCTGAAGCCGAACGGCGAGGTGTTCGAGGAATCCATCCTCGAATACAACCGCAAGCCGCGAACCGCCGCAGACCTCGCCGAGGAGGCCTGGGCGCGGCTCGAAAAACTGCTGATCCACTATGCCAACCCGGCGACCGGATACCTGTCGCGGGCGTTGCCGTTCCGCGAGGGCGAGACCGACGGCGACTACGACCATCTCGCCCGCGTGCTCGAATGGTCTGCCGGGGGCGACGCCGACGACGAGGGAGGGGAGGCATGAAGAAGGCCTATCCCATCCCGACCGATACCGCCGTCAGCCAGGCAAGCGCCTCAGATCCGCAAAATTCCGCCTGGGTGTCGGCCAACGCCGGATCGGGCAAGACCCATGTGCTGGCCCAGCGTGTCATCCGTCTTCTGCTGCGTGGCACCGATCCGTCGAAGATCCTGTGCCTGACCTACACCCGCGCCGCCGCCGCCAACATGTCGAACAGGGTGTTTTCGACATTGTCGGAATGGACGGCGCTTGGCGACGCAGAACTGGCGACAAGGATAGAGGCGCTGGACGGTCGCGAGCCCAATCGCGAAGCCATGCGCCGCGCCCGCCGCCTGTTCGCCGAGGCGCTGGAGACGCCCGGCGGGCTGAAGATCCAGACCATCCACGCCTTCTGCGAATCGGTGCTGCACCAGTTTCCACTGGAAGCCAACATACCGGCCCATTTCGAAATGCTCGATCCGCAGATGGAGGCGTCGCTCTTCGCCGCCGCCCGCCGCGACATGATCTCGGGCACGGCGGCCGGCGATGCGGAACTGGCCGAGGCTTTCGCCACCATTCTGGAACGCGGCGGCGAACATGGGCTTGACGCCTTGCTGGCCGAGATCGTTCGCAAGCGCGAAGGTCTGCGCGCCTTCATCAGCGCGGCTGGCGGCGATGGTTTTCAGGCGCTGTTCGACGAGTTCAGGTTTCGCGCCGGCCAGACCGCCGATGGCCTGGCGGCGTCCGTCTGGCCGCTGCCGGGCTTCCTGCCGGACTATTTCATCACCTTCGCCCGTGCTGCTGAAGCCGCCGATGCCCGCACCGTACTCAACAACCTTCTGCCCTATGCGCGCCTTGCCTTCGCCGAGGATGATCCGGTTCGCCGGCTGCATCTGCTGGCAAAAGCCTTCCTGCGAGGCGATGGCGAGCCTTATGAGCCGGCAATGTTCAAGAAGGCGTTGCTCGACCGGCTGCCGGATCTTGCCGAGCGCTATCTGTCAGCGGTCGATGCCATTCTCGAAATCTCCGACCGATTGGCCTTGTTCAGGATGCTGGAGGGCACACGTGCCGCGCTGACCATCGCCGACTGGCTGATCGCCCGCTACGAGCACTTGAAGCGCGCCCGCGGCTTCCTCGATTTCAACGACCTCATCACCCGAACTGTCAATCTCCTGGCGCGGCCCGACGCCGGCCCCTGGGTGCAATACAAGCTCGACCAGGGCATCGACCATATCCTGCTCGACGAGGCGCAGGACACCAGTCCCGACCAGTGGGAGGTGGTAAAGCGACTGGCCGAGGAATTCTTTGCCGGGCTCGGCGCACGCGACAATGTTCACCGCACGGTGTTCGCCGTCGGCGACGAAAAACAGTCGATCTATTCCTTTCAAGGAGCGGCGCCCGACTCCTTCGCCGATTCAAGGCTGCTGTTTTCCGCAAAAGTGCGCGACGCCAAAGCCGCCTTCGCCGATCTCAAGCTGACCTGGTCGTTCCGCTCGACCGAAGACGTGCTTGCGGCGGTGGACCGTGTCTTTGCCGACCCGCTCGTGCGGCGCGGCATCAGCCACGATCCCGACCCGCTGACCCACAAGGCGATCCGCAGCGATGCGCCGGGCTATGTCGAGGTGTGGCCGTCGATCGGCGCCGACGTCGTTGACGAACCCGACGACTGGACGCAAGCCGTCGACCACGCCCATGCACCGGCGGTGCGTGTTGCCGAAAACGTCGCGGCAACCATTGCCGGCTGGATCGGCGCTGGCGAGATCATCGAGGGCCGCGGTAAGAAGCTTCGGCCCGGCGACGTGCTGGTGCTGGTGCGCAAGCGCGATCGTTTCGTCCATGCGCTGACGCGCGCACTGAAGCGCCGCGACATCCCGGTCGCCGGCGCCGACCGCCTCAGCCTGCCCGGTCATATTGCGGTCAAGGATCTGATCGCGCTCGGCCACTTTCTGGTCCAGCCCGAGGACGATCTGTCGCTCGCCGCCGTGCTGCGCAGCCCGATTTTCCACGTTTCGGAAGAGATGCTTTTCGCGCTCGCCGGCGAGCGGCCGTCCGGCCTCTCGCTGATCGCTTCGCTCAGGCAGCAAGCCGGCGAAAACGCAGCCTCGGCCGCAATCGCTGCCCAACTCGACACATGGTCTGATGAAGCCGCATTCAGGCCAGTGTTCGAATTCTATGCCGGGGCTCTCGCCCGCGACGGCTTGCGCAAGAAAATGATCGCGCGGCTCGGGCCGGAGGCCGGCGACATCCTCGACGAATTCCTGAGCTTCTGCCTGGCCGAGGAGCGGACCGGCCTGCCGGGACTGGAATCCTTCCTGGCGACGCTGGAAAATGCCGGCCCCGAGATCAAGCGCGAAATGGACCAGACCCGCGACGAGGTTCGGGTCATGACCGTTCATGCCGCCAAGGGCCTTGAGGCGCCCGTCGTGTTCCTGGTCGATGGTGGCTCGGCGCCGTTCAGCGATCAGCATCTGCCGCGACTGATGCCGTTCGATGGCTCGGGCCAACACTGGGACGGCAAGGGCTATCTCTGGCGTTCGGCCGGCGATGTCGCCAATGGCTTTTCGCGGGCCGCTTCGGTTCGCGCGCGCGAACTGGCCGACGACGAATACCGCCGGCTGCTCTATGTCGGCATGACCCGCGCCGAGGACCGGCTGATCGTCTGCGGCTATCACGGCAAGCGGGCGCCGAATACCGGCACCTGGCACTCGATCGTCAGCCGCGCGCTGGTCGGCGCGCCCGAAAGCATCGAGCGGCAGCACCCCGCCACTGGCGAGACCGTGCATCGCTTTCACCTGACAAAATTGCCGCCGGTCGCGCAAGTGGCCGCCGAAGCGGCGCGGCAGGCGCAACAGTTCGAGCCGTTGCCGAAGAGCCTGTTCCAGCCCTTGCCGCCCTTCGAGGAACTGCCGCGGCCGCTGTCGCCGTCCGGCGCCTCGGCGCTGATCGACGAGGCCAGGCAAGCCGTAATCGACACCGGCTCGCCGGTGCTGGACACCGAGGCAGAACCTGGCTTTGCGGTGATGCGGGGGCAGGCGCTGCACAAATTGCTGCAGATGCTGCCCGGCATTGCCGAGACCGAACGCCGCGATGCCGCGGAGCGCTACCTCAAGCGCGTTGGCGCGCAATGGCCTGAAAGCGAGCGTGACAAGGCCTTGGCTTCGGTGGCGACGATCCTTGCCGACAGCCGCTTCGATCAGCTGTTTGCGCCGAATTCACGCGCTGAGGTCGCGGTCATGGGCAGCCTGGAGGTCAAGGGCAAGCTGCGCTCGATCTCCGGCAAGATCGACCGGCTGGCGGTCACATCAGGCAGGGTGTCGATCGTCGACTACAAGACCAACCGGCCGGCGCCTGCAGCGCTGGCGGACGTTCCACCGGCCTATGTCCTGCAGCTCGCGCTCTATCGCGCACTGCTCCAGCCGCTTTATCCCGGGCATGAGGTCTCGGCGGCGCTGCTGTTCACTGAAGCGCCACGATTGATCGAGCTGCCGCCGGCGGTGATGGACGACGCCCTTGCCCGACTCACGGGAGCGTGACACAACAGCTGCTTGAAGAAGGGCGCGATCACCACCACATTTGGTGCGACAATAACTCTCGAAAGGATTTTCGCATGGCCACCGTCAAGGTCGACAAGAGCAATTTCCAGACCGATGTGCTTGACGCCAAGGAGCCGGTCGTCGTCGATTTCTGGGCGGAATGGTGCGGCCCGTGCAAGATGATCGCGCCGGCGCTGGAAGACATCGCCATCGAACTCGGCGGCAAGGTCAAGATCGCCAAGCTCAACATCGACGAGAATCCCGAGCTGGCCGCGCAGTTCGGCGTGCGCTCGATTCCGACGCTGATGATCTTCAAGGGCGGCGAAATGGCCGACATGAAGGTCGGCGCCGCGCCGAAGACGGCGCTGTCGCACTGGATCAACGGCAATCTCGCCTGATCCGGCGGAAATCCGCAGACAAGCCCGGCCCTCGCGCCGGGCTTTTTGCTGCGTCATCTAATGTGCCGCGCCTCCCCCTGGACGCGCGAAGGACGCTGCGGCACTTGATCTGACCGAAGATCGGATCGGATTTTCTGGGTCATGCGGCTGGTCCGCCGTGGCACTCGCCACTTGCCGGCCCATGTTCTTGTCTGGCTTAAAGCAGGAGAACGACATGACCGGATCCGCCAAGGCCACCGTCTTCATCGACAATGAGCGCGTCATCGTCACCGAATACCGCTTCGCGCCGGGCGACAATACCGGCTGGCACCGCCATGGCCATGATTATGTCGTCGTGCCGCTGATGGACGGCAAGCTCAAGCTCCTGACCAAGGACGGCGAATCCTTCGCCGAAATGAAGCAGGGGGCGCCCTATTTCCGCAAGGAGGGCGTGGAGCATGACGTCATCAATGCCAATGAGGGCGAGTATGCCTTCATCGAGATTGAGCTGAAGTAGTCCCCACCGAGGCCGTCTCCGCCATAGGCGTGAGGCGATCACCAATCCGCGATGCGATCGCCTCCGACGAACTGCGCACTTTTCTCTGTGTATTCAAACAGTTCTATCTTCACGTTGTTGGGATCGCGAATCCACGCCTGGTAGGTATCATCGCATGCGTGTTTCTTTGACGTGACGTCAACGCCTTTCGCTCTTACGTGGGCGATCGCGGCGTCAAGGTTTTCCACTTCAAGGCAGAAGTGGTTGATCTGGTTCAGGTCGCTATAGCTGGCCCCGTCTTTCTGGAACACCTCGACGTGGCTGCGGCTGCCGCAATTGAGGTAGAAACCGAAAATCTTGCCGTCGCGCAGGAAGTTGAACTGGGTGTCCATGCCGAGGACGTCCCGATAGAAGCTTCGCGTCACTTCGAGATCATCTGCGAAGATGCAAACGTGAGCGAGCTGCTTTACGTTGATCATGGCTGGCTCCTCGCGGTGATCTGACGATGTCCGGCGTCATCGTGCCCTGATGAACCAGCGCCTCAAACCGGCGGCGTGCCGTTTTCGGCCAGCACCGCGCCGGCCAGATAGAGCGAGCCGCTGATCAGGATGCGCGGCGGCGGTCCGTCCCACGTGTCGCGCAGCAGCATCAGCGCATTGGCGACGGAGCTCACCGGTTCGGCCGACAGGCCGGCTTCGACGGCGCGGATCGCCAGTTCGTCATTCGGCACACTGGCCTCGCTGAGGCTCACCGGCACCGTGTAGACATGCCGCACCAGGCCCTTGAAGGCGCGGAAATAGCCGCTCTGGTCCTTGGTGTTGATCATGCCGCAAATCAAGAACAGCGGCCGCGGGTTTTTTTCCTCCTGCTCGGCCAATGCCTCGGCAACGACCACGCCGGCGCCGGGATTGTGGCCGCCGTCGAGCCAGATGTCGGCGCCCTTTGGCGCCAGTTCCGTCAGCTTGCCTTGCGGCAATTTCTGCATCCGCCCCGGCCAGGTGACATTGGCCATCGCCTTGTCGGCGACGCGATGGCTGATCTCGAAACCTGCCGACTTGACCGCCGCAATCGCCGCCGCCGCATTGGCGAACTGGTGGCGCCCTGGCAGGCGCGGTGGCGACAGGTCCATCAGCCCGTCTTCGTCCTGATAGACCATCCGGCCGTTTTCCTCGAAGGCGAGGAAATCCTGGCCATAGACGAAGGCGGGACAGTCGAGCCGCTCGGCGGTTTCGATAAGCACCTGAAGCGCCGTTTCGCTTTCCTGCGCGCCAATGACCACCGGGCAACCGCTCTTGATGATGCCGGCCTTTTCGGCTGCGATCAGTTCGACACGGTCGCCGAGAAAGGATTCGTGGTCGAGTGAGACCGGCATGATCACCGACACCGCCGGCTCGGTGATGACATTGGTGGCATCAAAGCGGCCGCCAAGGCCGACCTCGATGATGACGGCATCTGCCGGATGTTCGGAAAACAGCAGGAAGGTGACGGCGGTGAGGATCTCGAAGACGGTGATCTTCTGGCCTTCATTGGCCTTGGCGACGCGGGCGATGGCATCGGCGAAGACCTCGTCCTCGACCAGCCTGCCGCCGCCATCGGCGGCCAGCCGATAGCGCTCATGCCAGTTCACCAGATGTGGCGATGTGTGGACATGGACGCGGTGGCCGGCCGCTTCGAGCAGCGCCCGCGAAAACGCGGCGCAGGAGCCCTTGCCGTTGGTGCCGGCGATGTGGATGACCGGCGGCAGATGGTCCTGCGGATTGCCAAGCCGCTCCAGCAGCCGCGAAATGCGGTCGAGCGAAAGATCGAAGCCCTTCGGATGAAGCGACATCAGGCTTTCGATTTCGCGGTCGGCGGCAAGCGTGCTCATGGGAGAATCCTAATGCATGTCGCGCAAAAGTGCGCAGCGGTTTTGCGACAACGACATGCGTAAAAACAAGAACCTAAAGCGCGTTGCATGAATCCGTTCAAATACTACGCGCTTTAGGTGCATGACCCCGAAAAATCGAAATCGATTTTCGGAAAGGAATCATGCGTGAAATCAAGATGCTACAGCGCCACAGATGGCGCGCAATCGCGGTTCGCGACGACGGATGTCGCGTCAGGCTTGCGGGCGTGCTTCCGCCGGGACCGCCACCGGCGGCAGGATTTCCGGTTCCAGCGGCTTTTCTTCTTCCGGCAGCTTGAGCAGCATTTTCAGGAGCCGTGCGATCGTCTGGCGCATCTCCAGCCGCGACACCACCATGTCGACCATGCCGTGCTCCATCAGATACTCGGAGCGCTGGAAGCCGTCGGGCAGCTTTTCCCTGATCGTCTGCTCGATGACGCGCGGCCCGGCAAAGCCGATCAGCGCGCCGGGCTCGGCGATGTGCACGTCGCCCAGCATGGCGTAGGAGGCAGTGACGCCGCCGGTAGTCGGATTGGTCAGAACGACGATATAGGGAAGACCGGCTTCCTTCAGCCGATCGACGCCGATCGTGGTTCTCGGCAATTGCATGAGCGACAGGATGCCCTCCTGCATGCGGGCGCCGCCGGAGGCCGCGAACAGGATCAGCGGCCGCTTGCGTTGCACTGCGGCCTCGAAGCCACGAACGATGGCGTCGCCGGCGGCCATGCCGAGCGAGCCGCCCATGAAGGCGAAGTCCTGCACGGTCACCACCACCGGCAGGCCTTCGACGGTGCCCAGCGCATTGATGATCGCGTCCTCCAGCCCGGTCTTGGCCTTGGCGTCCTTCAGCCGGTCGGTGTAGCGCTTCTCGTCGCGGAATTTCAGCGGATCCTGCACCACCTTGGGGTTTTCGAGCATCTCGTACTTGCCGTCGTCCATGAAGAATCTCAGCCGCTCCCTGGCCGAGATCTTCATGTGATGGCCGGAGGACGGGATGACGAACTGGTTCTGCTCCAGATCCTTGTGGAAGACCATCTCGCCGGTCTCCGGATCCTTGATCCAGAGGTTTTCAGGCATGTCGGTGCGCCGGCCGAGCATCGAATTGATCTTCGGTCGAACGTAGTTGGTGATCCAGTTCATCGCTTCGGCTCCTGTCCTGACGAAGAGTTAGACCATGATCCCGAAAAGTGGAAACCGGTTTTCGGTGGAGATCATGGTCAACCAGAAGATCAAGACTATTCGGCGGCAGCAAGGCGGGCCGCGCGCACGCCTTGCGAAAGCCCGCTGACCAGCGTGGCGACCGCCTCGGCCGGGTCGGCGGTCTTTTCGCCCTTCGGCCCCAGAACATTGGCGACCGCATTGACGATCGCAGTGCCGACGACGACGCCGTCGGCCGACGCTCCGATGATGCGCGCCTGCTCGGCGGTCTTGACGCCGAAGCCGACGCAGACCGGCAGGTCGGTATGGCCCTTGATGCGCCCGACCGCCGCCGCCACCTTGCCGGTGTCGGCAAGTGCTGAGCCGGTGATGCCGGTCATCGACACGTAATAGACGAAGCCAGAGGTGTTCTGCAGCACCTTGGGCAGGCGCTTGTCGTCGGTGGTCGGCGTCGCCAGCCGGATGAAATTGATGCCGGCCTTCAGCGCCGGAATGCACAGCTCCTCATCCATTTCCGGCGGCAGGTCGACGACGATCAGCCCGTCTATGCCGCTGGCCAGCGCATCGCCGAGGAAGCGGTCGACGCCGTGGATGTAGATCGGATTGTAGTAGCCCATCAAAACAATCGGCGTTTCATTGTCGGCGGCACGGAATTCCGACGCCATCTTCAGCGTCTTGACCAGCGTCTGCCCGCCTTTCAGCGCGCGCAGGCCGGCCGCCTGGATCGCCGGGCCGTCGGCCATCGGATCGGAAAACGGCATGCCGAGCTCGATGATGTCGCTGCCGGCGCCGGGCAATGCCTTCATGATCGACAGCGAGGTGTCGTAGTCGGGGTCGCCACCCATGAAATAGGTGACGAGTGCCGGGCGCCCTTCGGCCTTCAGCTTGGCCATACGGCGGTCGATGCGGGTGGTCATTTTTTTCCAATAGCCTCGAGATGTTGGAGAAAGGCCGAAAATTTCTTTAGCTTTTGGATTTCCTCGACAGGAGTTGGATCGGCGCTAAAGTGCATTACACTATTTCGAATCTCTCGTACCTCGTCTAGAAATTTACAGAACATCTTCTGATCTATTCTTACAGGTATACTCTTCCAAAAATCAGGGCTGTGGAATATCGATAGGTAGTTTCCAAAAGTTAGATCATAAACATCTTCATATTGGTCTTCATCGATATCGCATATCTTGGAGATTTCCTTCCTGTTCAATCTGCTCCATCTTTGCAATATGACCCTGACTTGGTTCTCGATTTCATTTACCAACATAAAGGCTTGCCCGAGCGCAAGGAACTGCTCGCTTAGATCGGCGGTTGTGACAATGCCACTGAAAGTGCGGTCCGGCCTCTGAATCAGAACGTAGTCGCAGCTAATGATAGTATTAATCGTAGAAAACAGCGGCGTACCATACTCAATCACGGTTGCCTTCTCTAAGAAGTCGCCAACGATCTCCCCGTCGCCAACAACCGCTAAACGGGAGCCAATCGACTTCCAAGAGATCGCTCCCTTTAAGTCTCTGGGTCCTGTCATGACAGGAAGCTGCGAGAAGTCGTGCGCTATCATTAAAGTGACAGCCTGCGAAACAAGTTGGGTTGGAGCTATGTGAACAAAATCTCTATTCGCAGAAGCTAGTAGTCCGATTCGGAAAACGGGATCGTTCCCACCATCCTGCTTGGTACTATCGGATATCCTCTCATTAACAACTTTAACTGGCCTTACTGTGATATTGGCGTCTATGTACCGAGATTCAAAATCGGGGTAGGTTTCAAGACTATATTTTTCAAGTAAGCTGCGGATTCGGGCGACGATGTTTGGTCCTCGCCTATATGCATCAAACCATGTTAAAAACTGACGAGTGGTTACATCCTCCAGTTTCTTTCCAGCCTTCCAGATTTTGTTGACCTCTTCCAAGATTTCGTCGGAAGTCTTGTAGTCGTAAACAGGCTTCGATAGCGTGGCGGTCACCTTAGATCTCCATGCCCAGCATATTGGCCACCGTATGCACGTCCTTGTCGCCGCGGCCGGACAGGTTGACGATGACGATCTGGTCCTTGTCCATGGCGGGCACGATCTTCACCGCATGCGCGATGGCATGGGCGGATTCGAGCGCCGGAATGATGCCTTCGACGCGTGTCGTCAACCGGAACGCCTCCAGCGCCTCGTCGTCGAGAACAGGCACATAGTCGACGCGGCCACTGTCGCGCAGCCAGGAATGCTCCGGCCCGACGCCGGGATAGTCGAGGCCGGCCGAAATCGAATGCCCGTCCATGATCTGCCCGTCGGCGTTCTGCAGGAGATAGGTGCGGTTGCCGTGCAGCACGCCGGGCGCGCCGGCGTTCATTGAGGCGCAATGCTCGATGCCGTCGAGGCCGCGGCCACCGGCCTCGATACCGATGATCTTTACGCTGCGGTCATCGAGGAACGGGTGAAAAAGGCCGATGGCGTTGGAACCGCCGCCGACGGCGGCGATGATCGTGTCCGGCAGCCGGCCTTCCTGCTCGAGGATCTGGGCGCGCGCCTCGATGCCGATCACCGACTGGAAGTCGCGCACCAACTCCGGATAGGGGTGCGGGCCGGCGGCGGTGCCGATCAGGTAGTAGGTGTCCTCGACATTGGTCACCCAATCTCGAAGAGCTTCGTTCATGGCGTCCTTCAACGTGCCGTGGCCAGCGCTCACCGGCCGCACCTCGGCGCCGAGCAGCTTCATGCGGAAGACGTTCGGGCTTTGCCGGGCGACGTCGGTGGCGCCCATATAGACGACGCACGGAAAGCCGAAACGCGCCGCCACGGTGGCCGACGCCACGCCGTGCTGGCCGGCGCCGGTCTCGGCGATGATGCGCTTCTTGCCCATGCGCTTGGCCAGCAGGATCTGGCCGAGGCAGTTGTTGATCTTGTGCGAGCCGGTGTGGTTCAGATCCTCGCGCTTGAAATAGACCTTTGCGCCGCCCCCGAGGCCCTTAGCCGCGGAAACCTCGCGAAGATGCCTGGTCAGGCCTTCGGCGAAATAAAGCTTCGACGGCCGCCCGGCATAGTGGGTCGAAAGGTCAGTCAGTTCGGCCTTGAAGTCCGCATCGTCCTTGACCTCGTTCCAGTGCCGCTCGAGGTCGAGGATCAGCGGCATCAGTGTTTCGGCAACGAAACGACCGCCGAAGATGCCGAACATGCCCTGCTCGTCGGGTCCGGTGCGGAAGGAATTGGGTATCGCCGGCTTGTTCATCGCCGATCTCCTAACTTGTGGTTTGAAGCACGGTCAGGCGGCGCGGCTGTCGCGTGCTGCCCTGACGGCCCGGAAAAACTGTTCGATCAGCGCCGGATCCTTGACGCCCGGCGCGCTTTCCACGCCTGAGGAAATGTCTAGTCCGGGCGGGTTGGCAAGCCGAAAGGCATCGCCGATATTGGCGGCGTTGAGCCCACCGGAAAGCATGTAATCGACGCCTGCGTCAAGGCCGGCCAGAACGCGCCAGTCGAAGGCAACGCCGTTGCCGCCCGGCAGTTGCGAACCCTTCGGCGGCTTGGCGTCGAACAGGAAACGGTCGGCAATGCCGACGAAGGGTCTTGTCCGCTCCAGGTCGGCAACCTCGCTGACCGGCAGCGCCTTCATCACCGGCAGGCCATAGCGGGCCTTGATCTCGGCCACCCGCTCCGGCGTTTCCGAACCATGCAGCTGCAGCATGTCAGGCTGCATTTTTTCGACGATTTCATCCAGAAACGCATCGCCGGCGTCGACTGTCACGGCAACCGCCCCGGCCTTGCCAATCGCCGCTTCGCGCAAGCGGCCGGCTTCCGCCGGCTCGACATAGCGCGGGCTTTTGGCAAAGAAAATAAAGCCGACATGGCTGGCGCCGCCGGCCAATGCCGCGGCCAATGCCTTGTCGGTCTTCAGTCCGCATATCTTGATGTCGAGCGCCATGACGCGGGGATTGGCACGAAACGGCAAAAGAGTCGAGAAAAAGCGCATGTTTGCCACCGGCGCGGAACGCGCTACCTTCCTAAGACAAGAGAGCGGAACGGGCTACTTACTTCAGATAATACAGGCGGGAGCAAACAAGCATGGCAGACGATACCGTCGCCCAACTCAGGCAAAAAGTCGCGCAGGCTCGCGAGGTCATCGCCCATCTGATGGACAAGGCCGCCTTCAACGGCGCCGAGGCACACCGCGCGCTCGACTATTTCGGCAGCAACGCCTTCAAGAAGGACTTCCTGCCATGGCCGCGCCATACCGACGAGGGGCTGCGCCCAGAGGAGTTGAACGCGGCGAATGATGATTGACCGGGCGATCTATTCGAACATGATCGCTTGCAGCGCGCCACCATTGCGCTTGAGCCAGTCCTTGCAGCGCTCGGTGTCGGGGCAGAGCTGCTCGCACAATTTCCAGAATTTCGGGCCGTGGTTCATCTCCTTGAGATGCGCCACCTCATGCGCGACGAGATAGTTTATGACCGGTCGCGGCGCCATCATGATGCGCCAGGAGAACGACAGGTTGCCGTCCGACGTGCATGACCCCCAGCGGCTCGACGTGTCCTTGAAGCGGATTGCCTTGGCGCGCTTGCCGATCGTCCCGGTGTGCCTGACCACCAACCGCTCGATCTCGCGCTTGGCCTCGCGCTTGAGGAAATCGGCGATGCGGCGCGGCAGGTGCACGCGCTCGCCATGCACGATCATCAGCGGACCGCGTTCGTCGCACGACAGCGTGACGGTACCGCGTTTCGAGGGCTCATGAACGATGCGATGCGGCACGCCGCGCACCGGTATCTTGATGCCGGGCCGCACTTGCGGCCGGTTGGGCACCTTGGCCAGCCGCTGCTCCAGCCAGTCCTGATGGCGGTCAAGGAATTTTTCCACCTCGCCTCGCCGCAGGCCCGGTGGCACGGTGATGCGCAGGCCCCGGCCACCGGAATCGATGCGCAGCGTCAATCGCCGCGCCCGGTCGCTCTCGACGATCTTGAGCGGCAGCGTGCGGCCGGCAACACAATGCTCCCGCTCCACGACGGGGGCGGGCCTGGGTTTGGTCAGGTTGCGGAAGAAGCCGAATGACATAGCCGGGACGATACGTGATTCGAGGAAAACGAATAGAACAAAAAAGAAACGGCGCCGCTGACGCGACGCCGTTTTTGATTATTATTTATGTCGAGGCAAGTGCCTTACTCGTCAAGCAGGCCTGGCGTGGATTTGCCACCGCCGGTTGTAGGCCCGCCGGTTGTGGGTGACGTCGACTTGTTGCGGTTCGCCATGAAGCGGTCGAACTCTTCCTGGTCCTTGGCGCGACGCAATTCCCTGGCGTATTCGTCGAACTCGCTCAGCATCTCGTCGAGCTTGCGGCGCTCTTCATTGAGCCGCTCGAGTTCTTTTTCGCGCCAGTCGTCGAAAGCGACGTTGCCGGTGCGGGCAGAGCCGTGGCCCCAGCGCGCCGCTTTGTCGGAACCGCGGCGGCAGCCGGCGAAGATGCCGTCGGTCGCGCGGTTGACGTCGCGCTTGAAGCCGTCAAGCCGGTCGCCCCAGATGATGTAGGCGAGCATGGCGAGGCCGAGCGGCCAGAACACCATAAAACCGATCACCATCAGTGCGATGGTTGCCGGCGTCCATGCCGGACGGATCAATGCAGATGTGTTCATTTTCTCCCAATCCTTCAGTTGGAGACAGCCAATCCCGGCTGCGTGGAATCGAAATGGGATGAGAAAAACGGCGATTCAAGACAGTGTCGGCCAAAACCGGACAAGCGTTTGAAATGATTATCGCTTTTTGAGCGTTTCAAGGAAAAGGACGACCAGGCCCGCAATCAGGCCCCAGAACGCCGCACCGACGCCGAACAGCGTCAGCCCCGAGGCGGTGACGGCAAAGGTGACGGTAGCGGCCATGCGTTCGCCGTCTTCCTTCATGGCGATCGACAGCGCGTTGGCGAGCGGCGCCATCAGCGCCAGTCCGGCGACCAGCACGATCAGGCTCTGCGGCAGCACGGCAAAGATCGCCACCAGCGAGGCGCCGAAAATGGCGAAGACGAGGTAGGCAAGCGCGTAGAAGGGACCGGTCTTCCAGCGCTCGCCCGGATCGGGATGCACGTCGGGGCCGGTGCAGATCGCCGCCGAGATCGCCGCCAGGTTGGTGGTCGAGGCCCCGAATGGTGCCGACAGCAGCGAAAGCATGCCGGTGACGCCGATCAGCGGGCCGGGTTCCGGGTGGTAGCCCGCCGCCCTCAGCACGGCGAGGCCGGATAGGTTCTGCGAGGCCATGGTGACCAGATAAAGCGGCAGCGCCAGGCCGATGATCGCCGTGACGGTGAACTGCGGCGCAATCAGCGTCAATGTCGAAAGTTCCGGGGTCGGCAGACCACCGACCCGGCCGGTGAGGAACGCGGCAGCGCCGCCGCCGATCAGCACCGCCAGCACCGAGAGCGCCGGATTGAACAGGCGGATGACAAAGAAGGCGGCGATCAGCGGCAGGATCAGCCACGGGTCGACGGGAATCGCCTTCACCGCATTGATGGCGAAGGTGACGACGATGCCGGCGAGCATCCCCGACGCGACCGAGGCCGGTATCCTGGCGATCAGCTTGGTCAAGGGCCTGAACAGGCCGGTGGCTATCAGCAAAATCCCGGTGACGATGAAGGCGCCGACGGCCTCGTTGATCGAAAAGCCGCTCGATGCCGCGATCAGCGCCACCCCCGGCGTCGACCATGCGGCGATGACCGGCATCCTGGTGCGCCACGACAGCCACAGGCTCTCGATCGCCATCGCGAGGCAGATCGCCGTCACCCAGCTCGCGGTTTCGACTTGCGTCGCGCCGACTGCCTTGGCGGCGGCGATGACGATGGCCAACGTGCCGCCGAAGCCGACAATCGCTGCAACGAAGGCGGATACCGGAATGGAAATGCGCATGTCCTAGCCTGCCTGCCGCACGATGGCATCGACCGCCCGCACCAGCATGTCGAGATCCTGAGGCCGCGACAGGCGATGGTCGCCGTCGGGGATCAGCGACAGCGTGACGTCGTCGGCCGGCAGCAGGCCGACCAGTTTCAGCGCATGGCTCGGCGGCACGTCGGCATCGGCCAGCCCTTGCAATATGTGGACGGGGCAGTGGGTGTCGATCGGCCCTGTCAGCACCCGGTTGTTGCGGCCGTCCTCGATCAGCGCTCGGGTGTAGATGTAAGGCTCGGCCGAATAGTCCGACGGCTCCTCGAAAAAACCTTTTTTGGCAAGATCGCGCTTCTGCGCTTTGGTCAGCGCCGGCTCGACCAACTCGGCGGTGAAATCCGGCGCCGGCGCTAGAAGCACCAGACCGGCGATGCGGTTCTCGCCTGGCGTGTGCAATTCCTGGCGCAATTCCTGGACCATGCGCAGCGCGATCCATGCGCCCATCGAGGAGCCGACCAGGATTTGCCTGCCTTGCGTGAAATGATTGAAGACGGCGAGACTTTGCGAAAGCCAGTTCGAGACGGTGCCGTCCGCAAAGGCGCCGCCCGATTCGCCGTGACCGGAATAGTCGTGGCGCAGGAAAGCCCGGCCTTGCCCGCTCGCCCATTCCGCCAGCTTCTCGGCCTTGGTGCCCAGCATGTCCGACTTGTAGCCGCCGAGCCAGACAATGCCTGGCTCGGCACCCGCAGCGCGCCTGACAGCGATGCTGGTTCCGTCGACGTCGAGAAAAACCGGTGCGGTCATGGCTCACTCCTCACACAGGTCTTTTGACACAGCGGACGGTTCAACGAAAAGTGCTCGGCAACTTTCTTCGTTTGGTGCAGGCAGAAGTCAGGGAACAGGTGATTTCCTGTGAGCGCTGTGCTATTGACTCCGGCCGCGCGCTCACCACATTGGCGCGTTCGCAATTCTGAATTGAAAACCCCGAACGAAACGGCTCAAGGAGACCACGACCATTCGCAGACCTTTCAAAGCAACGGCGCCCACCAAGGAGGGCCCGCGCTCCAACCGTGACATCCGGGTTCCCCGGGTCCAGCTTATCGACGCCGAAGGCCACAACCATGGCGATGTCTCCATCAACGACGCATTGCTGCTCGCCGAAGAGGCTGGGCTCGATCTGGTCGAGATATCGCCCAACGCAGTGCCGCCCGTCGTAAAAATTCTCGATCTCGGCAAGCTGAAATACGCCAACCAGAAGAAGGCGGCCGAGGCGCGCAAGAACCAGAAGGTCATCGAGATCAAAGAGATCAAGATGCGCCCGAACATCGACAGCCATGACTACGAGACCAAGATGAAAGCGGTCCGGCGGTTTTTCGAGGAAGGTGACAAGGTCAAGCTGACATTGCGCTTTCGCGGCCGCGAGATGGCGCATATGGAACTCGGCATGCAGCTTTTGAACAAGGTTCGCGAGGAAGTTGCACCGATCGCCAAAGTCGAAGCCGAACCGAAGCTCGAAGGCCGCCAGATGATGATGGTGCTGGCGCCCCGCTAAGCGATTCCGCCAAAGCGGTCCCGTCAAAGCAAAGGCCGCTTCGGCGGCCTTTTGTTTGTTTTTGTCTTCGCCATGATTTCTCCGCAAGTTGCATCGACAAGGATTCCGGTTGCCGGTCCTCGCGGCGAAAGGATTGTCCATGGCCGCTGCGGCACGTTCTCCGATTGAAAGATCGTTCGACGAAATGGGCCGCTATCAGCGGCGCCGGCGCGTCCTGCTGGCGCTGCTGATCGGTGCTTTTTGCGCTTTGCTGATCTTCGGCGGCTCCACCCACGATGAACTGGGCCACGAACGCATAGAGGGGCAGTACGGCATCGCCCTGATACTGATCGGGATCGGCGGCCGGCTCTGGTCGATCCTCTATATCGGCGGCCGCAAGTCGGCCGAACTGGTTGCTACCGGCCCCTATTCGGTGATGCGCAACCCGCTGTATTTTTTCTCCACCATAGGGGCCGCCGGCATCGGCGCCCAGACCGGCAGCGTGATCGTCTCGGTGGCGTCGGCGGTTTTGTGCGCGGCCGCGTTCTACATCGTCACGCTGCGCGAGGAACGGCATTTGACGACCGTGCTCGGGGCGCCGTACAAGGACTACATCGCACGGGTGCCGCGGTTTTTTCCCAATCCCCGGCTTTATCGCGATCAGGCCGAGGTCACCTTCACACCGCGCATTTTTAATCACACGCTGCGCGACGGCTTGATGTTCGTGGCTTCCGTACCGTTTTTCGAACTCATCGAGTCCGGACAGGAAAGAGGCGTAATTCCCGTCCTCTTCTGGCTGTATTGAGCTGCGGATGCCGCGATCGCCGGCAAGTTCCTCGACGATTGGATTCCCGACATGCTCAATGAAGTTAAATCTGCGCAGGCCGGACAAGCGCAGGCCAGGCGTGCGCTGGGCAGGTATCAGCACGCGCGCAGGATGGTGCTTGCCGCCCTCGTGGTCGTCATGTTCGCAGCGCTGCTGTTTGGCCAGTCTGCTTTTCCTCCCGAAAGCGTGCCGCACGAAACGATCGAGATGGTCGGCGTCCTGCTGATCTTTCTTGGCATTGTCGGGCGCTTGTGGTCGACGCTCTATATCGGCGGACGCAAATCCTCCGAGGTGGTTACCGGCGGACCCTATTCGATCACCCGCAATCCGCTCTATGTCTTCTCCTCGATAGCTGCCGCCGGCGTCGGCGCGCAGATGGGCTCGATCACTGCGGCGATCGGCTTCGCGGTGATTTGCGCCGCCGCCTTTCATGTCGTCATCCTGCGCGAAGAGACGTTCCTGAAGGAGGCCTTCGGAACGCCATTCCAGGCCTATATGGCGCGAGTGCCGCGCTTTTTCCCGAAGCTTTCGCTGTATCAGGAAGGCGACACCGGCGGCTTCAAGCCGCGCCTGCTGCGGACGACGCTGCTGGACGGACTGGTGTTCCTCGTCGCCATGCCGTTTTTCGAATCGATCGACGCCGCCCAGCAATCGGGCATACTGCCGGTGCTGTTCCGTTTCCCATAGGCCCATTGTGTGTCGGCACAGGGTGTTGCACGCCGGCCCGCTTTGACGTATAGCACCGCCGTTCCCAAAAACCGCCCGGCAGGGCATGCCGTGGCGGTTTCATTTGCTTTTCGGGCTTTGGTCGGCCTGAAGCGAACAAAAAGCGCGATGATGCGCACATAACGGAGTAGCAAAATGCCCAAGATGAAGACCAAGTCAGCCGCCAAGAAGCGGTTCAAGATCACAGGTACGGGTAAAGTCCTGTCGGCTGCGGCCGGCAAGCGTCACGGCATGATCAAGCGTTCCAACAAGTTCATTCGAAATGCCCGCGGCACGATGGTTCTGGCTGAACCGGATGGCAAGAAGGTCATCAAGAATTTTCTGCCGAACGGCCTCTAAGGCATTCGGTCTGGACAAGTTTTAAGGAGATCATGACATGGCACGCGTAAAAAGAGGCGTCACCTCGCACGCCAAGCACAAAAAGGTCCTGAAAGCCGCCAAGGGTTTCTACGGCCGCCGCAAGAACACCATTCGCATCGCCAAGCAGGCGGTGGAAAAGTCGCTGCAGTATGCCTACCGCGACCGCAAGAACCGCAAGCGTTCGTTCCGCGCTCTGTGGATCCAGCGTATCAATGCCGCGACCCACGAGCATGGCCTGACCTATGGCCGGTTCATCGACGGTCTCAACAAGGCCGGCATCGAGATCGATCGCAAGGTCCTGTCGGACATGGCCATCCACGAGCCGCAGGCATTTGCCGCCCTTGTGGCCAAGGCCAAAGTCGCGCTCGAGTACCTCAAGAACACCACGCCGAACGCTTTTGAAAGCGCTGTAGCCTAACCAGCGCCTTCCCAAGCACATCGACACTTGATTTGGGAAACCCGCGCTGGCAGGGCTGGCGCGGGTTTTTCTTTGCCTTCAATCGAGTCTGAAACATGAGTGACATGGAAACTCTCGAAAATTCCCTGATGAGCGACATTGCGTCGGCCGCCGACGAGCAGGCGATCGAAGCCGTGCGTGTTTCAGCGCTCGGCAAGAAGGGCTCGGTCTCCGAAATGCTGAAGACGCTCGGCTCGATGAGCGCAGAAGAGCGCCAGATAAAAGGCCCGGCGATCAACGGTCTCAAGAACCGCATCACCGAGGCGCTTACCGCGCGCCGCGCCGAGCTCAAGGACGCAGCGATCGCGGCACGGCTCGCGGCGGAAAAGGTCGACGTCACACTGCCGGTGCGGCAATCGCCGGCCGAGCGCGGCCGCATCCATCCGATCAGCCAGGTCAGCGACGAGATTGCCGCGATCTTCGGCGACCTCGGCTTTGCCATCGCCGAAGGTCCCGATATCGAGACCGATTACTACAATTTCACCGCGCTGAACTTCCCGGAAGGCCATCCGGCGCGCGAGATGCATGACACCTTCTTTTTCCAGCCGGACGAGAAGGGCGAGCGCAAGCTTTTGCGCACCCACACCTCGCCGGTGCAGATCCGCACCATGGAGGTGCAGAAGCCGCCGATCCGCATCGTCATTCCCGGAAAAACCTACCGCCAGGATTCCGATGCCACGCACTCGCCGATGTTCCATCAGGTCGAAGGGCTGGTGATCGACAGATCAGCCAACGTCGCCAACATGAAATGGGTGCTGGAGGAGTTCTGCAAGGCCTTCTTCGAGGTACGCCAGGTCAAGATGCGCTTCCGGCCGAGCTTCTTCCCGTTCACCGAACCCAGCATGGAGGTCGACATCCAGTGCGACCGTTCGCGGCCGGGCGAGGTGCGCTTCGGCGAAGGCTCCGACTGGATGGAGATCCTCGGCTGCGGCATGGTCCACCCCAATGTGCTGAGGTATGGCGGGCTCGATCCCGACGAATATCAGGGCTTTGCCTGGGGCATGGGCATCGATCGCATCGCCATGCTGAAATACGGCATGCCGGACCTGCGCGCCTTCTTCGACGCCGATGTGCGCTGGCTGTCGCATTACGGCTTCCGGCCGCTCGACATGCCGACGCTGTTCGCAGGCTTGAGCGCATGACAGCGGCCCACACCGGCGGCTGCCGCTGCGGCGCCGTGCGGTTCGAGGCTTCGGCCGAACCGCACCATGTCAGCTATTGCCATTGCGGCGATTGCCGGCGGGCCAGCGGCGCGCCGGTATCGGCCTTCGTCGGCTTCCTGACCGAGCAGGTCGCCTTCACGGGCAAGGCGCTGAAGATGTTCGAGAACGGACCGGTGACGCGCTCCTTTTGCGGCATCTGCGGCTCGCCGATCGCCTATGTCGACGAGCGGCTGGCCGACCACATCTATTTCATGCTCGGCGCCATGGACATGCCGGCCTATTTCAAGCCGACGCACCACGCCCATGTGCGCGAGCAGCTTCCCTTCGTGCACATGCCGGATGACTTGCCGAGACATCTGAAGACCAGCGTGCCCAGACTAGACGGAACACAGTCATGAAATTCACCCTCTCCTGGCTCAAGGACCACCTCGAGACCGACGCCTCGCTCAACGAGATCGTCGAGCGGCTGACCTCGATCGGCCTCGAAGTCGAGCATGTCGACGACAGATCGAGCCTAAAACCCTTCGTCATCGCCAAGGTGCTGACGGCGATGCAGCACCCCGATGCCGATCGGTTGCGCGTGCTGACGGTCGATACCGGCGACGGCAAGGCACCCGTGCAAGTTGTGTGTGGAGCGCCGAACGCCCGCGCGGGCCTGCTAGGCGCCTTTGCAGCACCCGGCACCTATATTCCGGGCATCGACGTGACGCTGACGGTCGGCAAGATCAGGGGCGTCGAAAGCCACGGCATGATGTGCTCCGAGCGCGAGCTCGAGCTTTCCGAAGAGCATGACGGCATCATCGATCTGCCGGCCGATGCGCCGGTCGGCACCAGCTTCGCCGCCTATGCGCATCTCGACGATCCGGTCATAGAGATCAATTTGACGCCGAACCGTCCGGATGCGACCAGCGTCTACGGCATTGCCCGCGATCTGGCGGCGAGCGGTCTCGGCCGCCTCGTCGGCGGCGCGATCATGCCGCATGCCGGCAGCGGCATGTGCCCGGTGAAGGTGACGATCGAAGCCCCGGAGCTCTGCCCCGGCTTCGCCCTGAGATTGGTGAAAGGCGTGAACAACGGTCCGTCGCCGAAATGGCTGCAGCAGCGGCTGATCGCCATTGGGCTTCGGCCGATCAGCGCGCTGGTCGATATCACCAATTTCGTCACCTTCGATCGCGGCCGGCCGCTGCATGTGTTCGACGCGAACAAGGTCGCCGGCAATCTTACCGTGCGCCGGGCGCGTGACGGTGAAAAGGTGCTGGCGCTTGACGGCCGCGAATACACGCTGACGCCTGACATGTGCGTGATAGCAGACCAGGACGGCGTCGAATCGATCGCCGGCATCATGGGCGGCGAACATTCCGGCTGCGACGAGAACACCACCGACGTGCTGATCGAATCGGCGCTGTGGGATCCGATCACCACGGCCCGCACCGGCCGCACGCTCGGCATCATCAGCGATGCGCGCTACCGGTTCGAGCGCGGCGTCGACCCGGAATTCATGGTGCCCGGCGTGGAGTTGGCGACCAAGCTGGTGCTGGACTTCTGCGGCGGGACGCCGACCGAAACCGAAGTCGTCGGCTATGCCGGTCACGCGCCGAAGATCGTTTCCTTCCCGCTGTCGGAAGTGAGGCGGCTGACCGGCACAGAAGTGCCCATGGAGGAGAGCCTCGCCATTCTTTCGCGCCTCGGCTTCAAGCCGGAAGGCGCGGGCGATGTCGTCAATGTGGCGGTGCCGTCTTGGCGGCCGGATGTCGACGGCAAGGCCGATCTGGTCGAGGAGGTCATGCGCATCCATGGCGTCGACAACATCGCCCCGCAGCCGCTAGGCGCGCACGATGCCGTCAACGCCAAAATCCTGACTGTCCTGCAGGTCCGCACCCGCGCCGCCAAGCGGGCGCTGGCGGTGCGCGGCATGATGGAGGCGGTCACCTGGTCGTTCATTCCGGCAAAACATGCCGAACTGTTCGGCGGCGGCCAGACCGCACTGAAGCTCGCCAACCCGATCGCTGCCGACATGTCCGATATGCGGCCGTCGCTGCTGCCGGGCCTGATCGCCGCCGCGCAGCGCAATGCCGACAAGGGCATCGGCGATGTCGCGCTGTTCGAAGTGTCCGGCACCTATGAGGGCGATGCGGCCGACCAGCAGCGGCGCGTCGCCGCCGGCGTGCGGCGCGGCACGGCCAGGCTCGAAGGCTCCGGCCGCCACTGGGCCGGCAATGCCGCTCCGGTCGGCGTATTCGACGCCAAGGCCGACGCGATCGCAGCACTCGAGGCCTGCGGCGCGCCGGTAGAGCGGCTGCAGATCGAGGCCGGCGGCCCGGCCTGGTATCATCCCGGCCGCTCCGGCACGATCAAGCTCGGGCCGAAGGTCATTTTGGGAACATTCGGCGAGTTCCACCCGAAGACGCTGGAGGAACTTGACGTCTCCGGGCCGCTCTGCGGCTTCGAGGTTTTCATCGATGCCGTGCCCGAGCCGAAGGCCAAGCCGACGCGGACAAAACCGAGACTGGAACTGTCCGCCTTCCAGGCGGTCAAGCGCGATTTCGCCTTCGTCGTCGACAAGGCGGTCGAAGCCGGCACGCTGACCCGCGCAGCCCTTGCTGCCGACAGGAAGCTGATCACCAATGTCTCGGTCTTCGACGTTTTCGAAGGGGCGTCACTCGGCGCCGCCAAGAAATCGATCGCCATCGAAGTATCGATCCAGCCGGTTGAAAAGACGCTGACCGACGAGGATTTCGAGGCGCTGGCAAAGCGCATCGTCGAGAATGTGCATAAGCAGACTGGTGGCGTGCTGCGGGCCTAAGTTGCAAACCAAGAAGGGGCACCTCGCCATTTTGCCTTCTCCCCTTGTGAGGGCTTTGCACGGGGGCCGAAGTTTGGCGCAGATGGCGCATGGGGCGTTTTTTGAAACGCAATCAGGCCACATTGGCCCGGTTGCAGGCCTCGGGGGCCCAATTGGCCCCCCCTCGGCGGATTTTGGGCAGACTCCGCCCCCTCATGCCGGCTTCCTCACCGGG
>NZ_JBVVQT010000012.1:0-182990 GCF_055811595.1 Mesorhizobium sp. WSM4814 | reverse complement strand
CCTTCTCCCCTTGTGGGAGAAGGTGGATTGGCGCGCAGCGCCAAGACGGAAGAGGGGTGCTGGCCGGAGCGCTGTTGGTGCCAAGCTGGAACGCCCATCCGACCGAGCGGAGCCTGTCCTCGGGCTTGCCGAAGGCAAGCCCCGTGGGCTCGGCCACCTTCTCCCACAAGGGGAGAAGGAGAGCCGCACGACCGATCCGCAGGGCTTTGCGCCGCAGGAGATTGGAATGTTCATCATTAGCTTTCTTGTCCGCCGCCTGGCCCAGGGTGCGCTGATCATTTTTCTTGTAACGCTGCTGATTTTCACCCTGCTTCGCGTCGTTCCTGGCGACCCCGTCCGGTTGATGGCGGGCGGAATGGCGCCCGAGGCGCTGATCGAGCAGATCGCCAAGGAGATGGGACTTCGCGATCCGGTGCTGGTTCAATTCGGGCGCTATATGAGCGGCGTCGTCAGGGGCGACCTCGGCCAGTCGTTCGTTCGGCCGGCCAGCGGCGCCTCGACCGGCGGGTCCAGTTTCGGGGATGCCACGCGCGGCGAGCGCGCCAATGTGCTCACCCTTATCGGCGAAACCCTGCCGATGACGCTGCAGCTCGCCCTTCTGGCGATCGTGTTCGCGATGCTCTTTTCGTTTCTGGTCGGCATCCCGGCCGGATTGTCTCCCGGGCGATGGCCGGACAAGATCGCTTTTTACGTGTCGTCGATCTTCATATCCCTGCCGGGCTTCTGGCTCGGCATCGTGCTTGCGCTGCTGCTTTCCGTGAAGCTCGGATGGCTGCCGGCGATCGGCTACAAGGGCTTTGCCTACACGATCCTGCCGGCAATCGTGCTGGCTGTCGAACTTTCGCCGGTTCTTATCCGGACGCTGACCGGCTCGATTTCCTCGGCAATGATGATGCCGTTCATTGCAGTCGGCCGCGTGCGCGGACTCAGCCAGCGTCGGATCATCTTCGCGCATGCTCTGCGCAACGCCTCGGTACCGCTGCTCAATCTTCTCGGCATCCAGATCAGCGGCCTGCTCGGCGGCGTGCTCGTCATCGAATTCATCTTCGACTACCCCGGACTAGGCCTTCTGACCATCAACGCCGTGCTGCAGCGTGACTTTCCGCTGATTCAGGGCATCGCGATCGTCACCAGCGCCATCTTCGTCCTGATCAACATCGCGGTCGATCTGATCGCGACGCTGATCGATCCGAGACTGGAATACTGATGAGCGTTGCGCAAACCAGTCTGAGCCTGAAGGCAACTGCGCCGGAAGCGCAGCGCGGCGCTTCCCTGTCCCGGCGGATATGGAAGGTGGCGCTGGCGTCGAACGAGTTCCGGGTCGGCCTCGTGATCTTCGCCATACTGGGTCTTGCGGCGCTGCTCTACCCGGCCTTGAGCGAGATCGACCCCACCAAGATGAACGTCGCCGGCCGTTTGCAGTCGCCGCCCTTCCTCGGCGACAAATGGAACTGGGCGGCACCGCTTGGCACCGATCAGATCGGTCGCGACATGCTCGTGCGCAGTCTGGTGGGCTTGCGTTATTCCCTGCTGATCGGCCTGTCCACCGTGGTGGTGATGCTGATCATCGGCTGCTCGCTCGGCACGCTCGCCGGCTACTATGGCGGCAGGATCGACATGGTGATCATGCGGATCACCGACGCGCAGCTCTCCATTCCGATGATCATCCTCGCAATCACCGTTCTGGGGGTATCGCGGCCGACGATCCCGGCCATCATCCTTGTGCTCGGTCTTTCGAGCTGGCCGGTCTATGCCCGCGTCACGCGCAGCGTCGTGATGACCGAACGCAAGAGCGAATATGTGCGCGCCGCCCAGGTCAGCGGCGCTTCGGATTTTCGCATCATGGTCTGGCTGCTCGCGCCGCTGGTGCTGCCGCCGATCATCTTCGTGTCGGTGCTCGACGTAGCGCGCATGATGATCTTCGAGTCGATCCTCGGCTTCATCGGCCTCGGCGTGCAGCCTCCGACGCCGACCTTCGGCAACATCATCGCCGATGGCAGGAAGTACCTGCTCAATGCGTGGTGGATCGCCACGATGCCGGGGGTGTTCCTGTGCCTTACCCTGACCAGCATCAATCTCATGGGCGCTTCGCTCGAACGGGCCCGCAATCGGATCTACGGAGGCGTGTCGTGAACAGCAGCCCGGTCCTGTCGGTCAAAAATCTCGGCGTGGAAGTGGGCACGGGGGCGGGCGTCCGGCCGGTGCTCTCCGATGTGAGTTTCGATCTCGCCCCGCGTGAAATCGTCGGCATCATCGGGGCCAGCGGTTCGGGCAAGACCGTTCTGGCGCGAGCTCTGGTCAACTGGATCGACCCGCCGCTGCGCATCTCGTCCGGCTCGCTCGAGTACAAGTCGCAGAACATTCTCGACTTGGCCGGCGGACGGATGCGCCTGCTGCGCAGGGAGATCGCCTATGTCGGTGCCAACCCTATGGGAGCGCTGGATCCGACTTTGCCAGTCGGCCGCCAGATCGTCGAGAAGCTGAGCGCCGTAGTGCCCGGCATCGATCCCACGGAAGCCCGCAAGCGGGTCATAGATCTTCTTGGAGCGGTCCGCATTCCCTCGCCACGACTACGTTTCGACGAGTACCCCTCGCAGTTCAGCGGCGGCATGATGCAGCGAGCGCTGATCGTCGACGCTTTGATCAGCAATCCAGCTTTTCTCGTTGCCGACAACGTCACCCAGCCGCTCGATGTGACAGTCGCAGCGCAGGTCTTGCGTCTGATGCGCGAGTTGACGGAGCGTTTCGACACCGCGGTGGTGTTCGTTTCCTCTTCGCTGCCGATGGTCAAGGAGGCGGCCGATCAGGTCCTGGTGCTGTCCGAAGGCAGGATCGTCGAGCGCAACACCCCGCAGCGGCTCATCGACGCGCCGCAGCATCCCTATACGTTGCAGTTGATCAGCCAGATACCAAAAATCTGGTCGAGCGAAGCGGTCGCGGTTCCACGTACCCCGAACGCGGCCAGGCCAACGATCAGCATACGCGACGCCACCCGCACCTACCGTGTCCGCAAACGGGGAACGTTCGCTGCCCACAGCGAGGTCCGCGCCGTGCGCAATGTCACCTTCGACGTCATGCCGGGCGAGAATTTCGGCGTGGTCGGCGAGTCCGGCTGCGGCAAGTCCACCCTGATGCGGCTTCTCAGCCGCCTGGAGTTTCCGGACAGCGGCAGCGTCATCTGCGATGGCCAGGATCTCTCGAAACTGAGGGGAAAGATGCTGCTGAAGTTCCGGCGCGATTTTCAGCTCGTGCTGCAGGATCCGTTCAACTCGCTGCCGCCGCGGACATCGATCGGCGCGATCCTGGAGGATCCGCTGCGCGTGCACGGCATGGGCAATGCGAAGGAGATACGCGATCGCGTCCTGGCGGTCATGGCCGAGGTCGAGCTTCCCGCGAACCTCTACGATGAGTTGCCGCTTGGGCTCAGCGCCGGCCAGCGTCAACGCGTCAATGTCGCCCGCGCCATGGTGCTCGAGCCGAAGGTGCTCATCATGGACGAGACGCTGTCGTCGCTTGACCAGACCGAGCAGTTCCGCCTGCTGGCGCTGTTCGAAAAACTGCAGGCCCAGCACGGCCTGACCTACGTCTTCATTTCGCATGACCTGGCAATGGTCCGCCGCGTCTGCAACCGGGTTGCCGTGATGTATCTCGGCGAGGTGGTCGAGATCGCCGACAATGAGCGTCTTTTCTTCGATCCCGGGCATCCGTACACGAAGGCGCTGTTGAGCGCGGTTCCAACACTGGAGGAGCGCCGCTACAAGCCGGAGGACTGCCTGCTCGAAGGAGAGCCGCCGAGCCCGATCGACCTGCCGCCGGGTTGCAGTTTCGCCAGCCGCTGTCCGCATGCCTTCGACAGGTGCCATGCCGAGAGCCCGACGCTGACGGTGCGAAATCACGGCGAGTTGGCGGCCTGCTTCCTCGTTGAAAGACAGGGGGCCCGCGCCGCCGCATGATCGACAAAAAACGGGGAGGAACATACCGATGGAAGCGAGATCTGCATGAGCGATCCTGAAGATCGCTTGCAATACGCACTTGCCGAACTCGAGACGCACGGGCGCGTGTCGGTGCAGGCACTCGCCGAGCATTTCCATGTCAGCCGGGAAACGGTGCGTCGCGACCTGAAGCAACTGGAACTCGAGGGGCACCTGCGCTGCATCTATGGCGGTGGCGTCAAGCCGCGCCCGGACGCCGACGAGCCCATCGCCGACCGGATGCGGCTGAACGCGCGCGAAAAGGCGCGTATCGCCGAATGCGCGGCGACCCTGCTCAGAGACCATATCAAGATCTTCGTCGACACCGGCACGACGACGCTGGCGTTCGCCAAGCATCTGAGGAACTGGCCTGATATCACCGTCTACACCAACTCGCTCGACATCGTCGCGCTGCTCGCCGATGCCGGACATCCCAATCTCGTGGCGGTCGGCGGCGACGTCAGGGCGAGCTACCGCGCTTTCATGGGGCAGGATCCGGTCGATCTCGTCACGCGGCATCTGTTCGACATCGCCTTCGTCAGCATTGCAACCGTCGACAGCAGGTTCGGCTTCATGGACCTCGGACAGGACGAGGCGAACATTCGCCGCGCGCTGCGAAAGCACTCCAAACAGTGCGTCATGCTGGCCGACAGCAGCAAGTTCGGCCGGCAGGGCTCCATCTGCACATACGAATTCCGGGACGTCGACATCCTGATCACCGACGCTCCCCTCAAGGCGGACTTCGCCGCACAAATGGATCAGGCGCAGGTAAAGGTGCTCTATGCTTGAAATTCGTAAGGACCCATCGGCTTTTCCCGACATCGACGCCGAAGCCCTCCATCGGATGATGGATGAGGTTTCCGCCTTCGGCGGTGGTCCGGACGGCTCAATGACGCGACTGACCCTGTCCCGCGAGGATGGACTGGCACGCGACTGGTTGGCTGCATGGTTTGCGCAGGAAGGCCTGCGCCTTGAGGTCGATGCGATCGGCAACATGTACGGTTTCCTCGACTGGGCCGGCAGGGATGCGCCCTGGATCATGTGCGGGTCGCATCTCGACAGTCAGCCGAATGGTGGCCGTTTCGACGGCGCCTATGGAGTGATCGCAGCCTGCAGCGCGATAGAGGCGATCCGGCGCCGGGTGACTGAAACCGGCTTCACGCCGAAATGCAACTTCGTCATCGTCAACTGGACCAACGAGGAAGGTGCGCGATTCCAGCCCAGCCTGCTTGGCAGCAGCGTCAATTCCGGCGAGATCGACCTCGATTTCGCGCTGGCGCGCCGGGACGGTTCCGGCGTTTCGGTGGCCGAGGCGCTGTCGGAAATCGGCTATGCGGGCGAAGCCGCTCGCGTGGTGCCGGACGCCCTGATCGAGATCCACATCGAAGGTTCCGCCCATCTCGAGAAGGCCGGCCTGCGGATCGGCGCATTCACCCGTTTTTGGGGCGCCGTCAAATATCGCCTCGCTTATCTCGGCCGGCAGGCCCACACCGGCCCCACACCGATGGCCGAGCGGCAGGATGCGCTGCTCGCTGCCGCCTATCTGATTGCCGAACTCAGGGACATGGCCGACAAGGCCGCTCCGGATCTGCACACCTCGGCGGCGCGGCTGGAAGTCCATCCCAATTCGCCGAACGTGGTGCCGGCAGAGGCGGTGATGTTCATCGAACTGCGGTCGGGAAGCGCCGAGCTTCTGGCGTCGGCCGAAGCGGAGCTCAAGCAGAAGATCGCAGCCTGCGCCGGGCGCGCCAACGCGTCTTTCGAAGTCCGATCCATAGACCGGAGGCGAGCAGGAGAATTCGACGCCGGGCTGATCGACCTGGCCGAACAGACCGCCAAATCGCTCGGGCAGACGGTGCTGCGGCTCGACACGATCGGTGGGCACGACGCCGTCAGCATGTCGGCGGTGACGCCGGCGATCGTCATCGGGGTGCCGAGCGTCGGCGGTGTCATCCACCATCCGACGGAGTTTACCACGCCCGAGGACCGGCTCCTGGGGACGGAACTGCTCGCGGGGATGCTGTGGCGGTTCTGCGTTGACGGCAACATCCTGAAGAACTGAGGGACAGACAATGAAGACACTCGGCGAAGCCTCGACCCCCGCGGAAGTTCGTGCCGAGGCTGCGCTCACTGCTGTTGCGGCCTGGACGGGAAAACAGATTGGCTTTACCTCAGCTACTCCGGGTACCGCATCGCCCTCGCATCGCGGCGTCGACAGCGAAGCATGGCTGGTGGCGGTCGATCAGCCGTCTCCGGCCTATTTCCTGAAGATCGTGAACTCGGACCAGAAGGCGTTCGTCGATCTGGAGGCCGTGTTTGAAGCCGCCTCGATCGCGGCCGGACTGGGCTGCACGCCAAGTCCGCGGCATCTTGCGCGAGACGCCGACGCGATCATCTTCGATCTCCTGCCGCCCGGTTGGAAAACAGCGCGCATGGACGATCTGCGGCGGGCGGACGTGATGGAACAGGTCATCGCGCTTAAAAAGGCGATCCACGGGGCGCGGCCATTCACTTTGTCCTGGACGGTATTCGACAGGATCCGGGTGTTGGACAATGCCTGCCAAGCCGCTGACGTCGACCACCCGGACGATCTTTGGTGGATGCTCGACGGCGTCGGCGAGATCGAGCGCGCGATCACGGCTGCGGGTTACGATGTCCGGCCGAGCCACGCCGACGGCCTCGCCTCCAACGTCATGATAAGCCAGGACGGGGCGGTTCAGCTCGTCGATTTCGACGAAGCCCGCAATGTCGACCCGCTCTACGAGATCGGCATTCTTCTCAACGAGGCATTTCCATTCGAAGAAGAGATGCGGCCGGCGCTTGAGGTGTTCGAGGGGTCCTTCCGTCAGGCTTCCCTCGACCGCTGCCGTGCCTATGCGGCGGCCGACGATCTGATGTGGGGGCTCTGGGGGATGCTTATGAACTCGACATCGCCGCGCGGCGACATCGAGTTTCTGAAATACGCGCAGTGGCGCCTGCTGCGCTGCCGGATGGCCCTTCGCCATCCGGACTTCCAATTGAAATTGAGACGGCTTTGAGCGGCTGCGAGGAGGGCCCTACATGATTGAGAAGCGGGCGGGCGAGGCGGTAAGCGAAGCCGAGCGGGAGATCGAGGCCGTCATCTGTGCCGTCGAACCATGGGCCGGCCGCGATCTCCGCTACGGGCCGGTGCATGGCGGCATCAGCAATTCCAATTGGCGCGTTCGCATCGCCGGACAGGCAGGGAGCTATTTCGTGAAGGTTCCGGGCCGCGGCACCGAGATGTTCATCGACCGAAAGGCGGCGGCGGAGGCGAGCCGGCGTGCGCACTCGCTCGGTATCGGTCCCGCAGTCTACGGCTATCTGGACGAACGCGGCGTCGAGATCGCCGATTTCATGGAGGGGCGGCGCTCCTGTACCAACCGCGATTTTCTCGATCCGGATGTACGTCGCTCGGTGCTGGGTCTCTATCGGCGCTTCAACGATTCGGGCCTGCTGTCGCTGACCAAGACCGTCTTCGACATGATTGACGAGCATGTCGATCAGGTGCGTAAACTCGGAGGCGCACTGCCCGCGGATTTTGTTTGGCTGCATCGCCAGTACCGGCTGGCGCGGGCGGCGCTCGAGGCTTCAGGCATCGACCTGGTGCCGTGCTTCAACGATCCGATGCCGGGAAACTTCATGATCGCGCCCGACCGGTCGATGATGCTGATCGATTACGAGTATGCGGCAAACAACGATCGCTGTTACGAACTCGGCATCTGGTGCGGAGAAATGTTCTTCTCCGATGCGGTCGAGGCCGAGGTGATCGAGGAATATTTCGGCAGGTTTGATCCACGGTTGAAAGCTCGCCTGGTCGTGCACAAGATGCTTGCCGACGTGAAGTGGGGAACCTGGGCGATGGTGCAGAACGTCGTGTCGGCGCTCGATTTCGATTTCTACAAATACGGGGCATGGAAATACATGCGCGCGCGCTCGGTGATGCAGACCCCGCAATGGGTCGAGCATCTCAGGGCGGTCTGACGAGTGTCTCTGGCGGAGCAATTCCGACCAGTGATGAGCCAAAGACGGGCGTCCGTCTGCAGCACTGCAGGTTGGAATGCAGACGCCCTTGCGGTAAGCCGCAATGGGTGATGGCCGGCATGTCTGCTGGGTCAACGATCGTCGTTAGCAATCAGTTTCGTCAGGCAAACCCCCGCCTGGCTCCGGGGCATGCCGAGATCTCTGACACTGTCCATGTGGTTGCGGTTGGCGAGAACAAGCGACGTTACCGGCGAACCCTGCTGCAGCAGGTGCTCCTTGAATCGATCTGCCTGCTGATGGAAAGGCGGCGTCTCGTTGGCTCCGACCAGAACCATCGCCCTGGTTTGAGGATCATGCCGATGGGCAAGCGGTGTAAACCTGGCGACTTCCTCATCGGTGATTGCAATCTCGTTGGCGAGAAAGGAATTTTGGAGCGGTTTCAAATCGTAGAGCCCGCCGAGCAGAAGGGCTGCCCGCACATTGGAGGGGGTATGCTCGTTGTTGAACAGGAACGTTGAAAGATGTGCCCCGGCCGAATGACCGCTGACGGTCAGGTTTGCCGGGTCTCCGCCATGGTCGGCGATATGGGCCAGAACCCACTGCTTGGCGCGGCGCACCTGGTCGACGATCGTCGCCATCCTGACCTTGGGCATCAGAGCATAGTCGACGATGGCGGCAATCGCACCGGCCCGGGTAATCGTCGCCGCGACATATGAATAGTCACGCTTGGAGAACATCCTCCAGTAGCCGCCATGGATGAACATGTGCACCGGCAGGCGGCTTCGTTTGCCCGGGGGAAAGAACAGGTCGATGGTTTCGGTCCGATCCGGCCCATAGGCAATGTCCGCTGTCATCGGGATGGTTGCGCGGACGGCCTCGCTGCGGTGAACGATGTCCTGGACGATTTGATCGAAATCGGCGACATGGTCGCGGATGCGGAACGGATCGTTTTGCACTTTTCCTCCGCTCAGATGCTGATGGCGAGGTATTTCGCCTCCATGAACTCGGCAATGCCGTGATGCTGGCCGCCCTCGCGGCCGAGGCCGCTCTGCTTGACCCCGCCGAACGGTGCTGCCGGATCGGACATCAAGCCGCGGTTGAGAGCGACCATCCCGGCTTCGATCCTGGATGCCACCCGCATTCCACGCGCAAGATCGCGCGTGTAGATGTAGGCGGCAAGACCGTATTCGGTGTCGTTGGCACGCGCGATGATTTCGGCTTCCGTTTCGAAGCTCGAGATCGGCGCCACCGGCCCAAAAATTTCCTCGTGCGCCATCTCCGCCTCGGCCGGGACGTCGCAGAGCACGGTCGGCGGATAATAGTATCCCGTTCCCAAGCCTGCCTTGCCTCCGCACAGCACCCGCGCGCCACGGGCGACAGCATCGTTGACCAGACGGTCGATCTTGTCGACGGCCTTCCTGGTGATCATCGGCCCGCATTCCGTGGCCGCGTCCGTTCCAGCGCCGATCTTGAGTGCCGACATCCGCCTGGCGAGGCTTTCGCAAAACGCATCGTAAACGCCGGACTGGACATAGATGCGGTTTGCGGCCGTGCAGGCCTCGCCGGCGTTGCGCATCTTCGCCACCATCGCCCCACCGACCGCCGCGTCGAGATCCGCGTCATCGAACACAAGGAATGGCGCGTTGCCGCCAAGCTCCATCGAACACGAGACCACGTGCTTTGCGGCCTCGGCCAGCAGAACGCGCCCGACAGAAGTCGAGCCGGTGAAGGAGAGTTTGCGCACCCGCGGATCGGCTAGCAGCGCGGCCGTCACCGGACCGGGATTGGAGGTTGTCAGAACGTTGACAACCCCTGGCGGAACACCTGCTTCTTCATAGAGCGCGGCGAGCGCGTAGGCGGTGAGCGGGGTCTCGCTGGCCGGCTTCAAAATCACCGTGCACCCGGCAGCCAGGGCGGGCGCGATCTTGCGCGTCGCCATGGCGGCAGGAAAATTCCAGGGTGTGACAAGGACGCAGATGCCGATCGGCTCGTAGTCGACGACGATGCGGTTGGTGCCGGAAGGCGCCATCCCGAATTCGCCGGAGATGCGAACCGCTTCCTCGGCATTCCAGCGAAAGAATTCCGCGGCATAGGCGATCTCGCCACGCGCGTCCCGCAGCGCCTTGCCGTTTTCCAGCGAGATCAGGGTGGCCAGCGTCTCGCAACGCTGCGTCATCAGCTCGAAGCAACGCCTGAGGATTTCGGAACGCTTGCGGGGCGCCATCGTGCGCCAGCCATCGGCGGCGTTGGCCGCAGCCTCGACGGCCGCCGCGGCATCTTCGATCGTCGCATCGGGAACCGCAGCGATCACCGCTTCCGTGGAAGGGTCGACAACCCCGATTTCCCTGCCGTCGGCGGATTGCCGCCATTGGCCGCCAATATACAAGCCGTGCGAGAATCTATGGAAGCCGGCAGTGTCCTGCTCGTCGTCCAGCGCCTGATGAGATATGTTCATGGCCTGCTCCTCGATTGCTCACATGACACAGGCGGCGAGGTCGCCATCATAGGCGGCCTGGATCAGGCCGCGCATGGCCGCCAGATCGAATGGACGCGGATTGTTCTTGATGAGACGGTCGATGCCGAGCGCCTGTTCGGCCGTCCAATCGAGCCTGTCGGCGGGAAGCCCGAGCCTGGCCAGCGTAGGCGTAATCCCGATCGCTGCAAACAGCCGGCCGATCTCGTCGATCGTCGCGTCGGCCATCTCAGCGGTGCTCCGGTCCCTGCCGTCGAGACCAAGGGCAAGGCCGATCTCGGTCATCTCGGCGGCCGTGGCGGCCCGGTTGTACTTCATGACATACGGCAGCATGGTGGCGACACCCAGCCCGTGAGCGGTGTGGGTAAGCGCGCCGACCGGATATTGCACCGCGTGCGCCGCCGCCGTTCCGGCCGTCCCGAACGCACAGCCGGCTGCAAGCGCGCCCATCATCACATCGGCGCGAGCGTCCTCGTCGGCGGGGTCGCGGCAGGCCTTCTCGAGACTGCGGCCAAGCAGCTTGATCGCGAGCAGCGCAAAATGATCGGTCAGCGCGCTCTTGCCGATGAAGACATGCTGTTGCGGCAGGCCGGGGTCGGTGCCGCGCCTGGCGGCGGTAAAAGCCTCGACCGCATGGGTCAGCGCGTCTGCGCCGGCGATCGCCGTCAGCCCCGGGGGACATGTCATCGTCAGTTCCGGGTCGCAGATGGCGGCTGCCGCGATCAGATGCGGGCTGGAGATGCCTACCTTCATGGTGCGATCCGGATCCGAAATCACCGCGACAGGGGTCACTTCCGAGCCGGTACCGGCTGTCGTTGGCACCGCGATCAGCGGCAGCGTCGGTCCGGGCACCTTGAACTCGCCGTAGTAGTCCTCGAGCAGGCCGCCGTGACTGATGAGCAAAGCGGCGCATTTGGCCATGTCGAGACAACTGCCGCCGCCGATGCCGATCACCATGTCGGGCGCAAAATCCCGCGCCTCCTCGACGCAGACGGCAACCGTGTCGCGCGGCACATCGGGCTGCACACGGTCGTGCACCAGCACAGCGATCGATGCGCCCTCGAGCGCCGCGATGATCTCGGCGAAGGCGACAGTTGCGGCAAAGCGCTCGTCCGTGCAGACGAGAGCGCGACGGCCGAGCCTGGCCGCAACGGTTGCAATGACATGGCGCTGGCCCTTGCCGAAGAGGATTTCACGCGGCAGCCTTATGGCAGCGAAAAGGCTCATGGTCTTGCGTCCCTCGATGATGGTGGAAAGGCGAAAGCTCGCCGAACTCGGTCCTAAAGGTATCCTCTATTAAATCGTATAGGATATAGGATTGTATTGAACGGAGCATCGTGTTAGCCAGTGATCCTGTCAAGAGGCAAAGATGCAGGTCACGAACGCAAGCAATGCCCGAGAAGTCGACCCCGCCAGCGGGCGCATCCAGCGATCCACCAGCCTGGTGGAGGACGTGTATGAAGCGATCTTCGCGCAACTCATGGCGCTGAAGATCGCGCCTGGCTCACGGATCACCGTCGACAGCCTGGTCAAGGAACTTGACGTATCGCACACGCCGATCCGTGAAGCGCTTGGCCGCCTCGAAGGCGAAGGACTTGTGCTGAAGACACATTTGATCGGCTACCGCGCTGCGCCGCAGATAACCAGGCGCCGATTTGACGAACTCTACGAGCTTCGCCTGCTGCTCGAGCCGCATGCGGCGGCCAAAGCAGCCGCATCGATGGATGAGACGAAACTTGCGGTGCTTGAGGAGTCCGCAGGCGGCATGGCGCGCCGCGAAGGCAAGGATGAACGCCTGCGTTACTCCAATTTCGCGCGGCAGGACGCCATTTTCCACGACCGGATCATGGAATTTGCCAACAATGGCCTCGTGCGCGAGACCCTCGCGTTCCAGCATACCCACTTCCATATCTTCCGCCTGATGTTCCATTCGCGCGTCACCGAGGAAGCGCTCGACGAGCATCAGGCCATCCTGGCCGCCTTCGCCGCCTCCGACCCCGTGGCGGCGGAACAGGCGATGCGCCGTCATATCGAGCATTCCCGTGATCGTTTGTTGCCGGCGTTCGATTGAGACCCGCGCCGCCGGCGAGTGCAACGCCCGCCCGCCTTCCATTCCAAAACGAGGAACCGACCATGCCAGGCAAGAAAATACTGATGTTGACCGGTGAGTTCACCGAAGAATACGAGATCTTCGTCTATCAGCAGGCGATGGAGGCGGTCGGCCACATCGTCCATGTCGTATGTCCTGACAAGAACGCTGGCGACCTGATCAAGACGTCGCTTCACGATTTCGAGGGTGACCAGACCTACACCGAAAAACCCGGCCACTATGCCTTGCTGAACAAGACCTTTTCGGAGGCGGAAAGGCAGCTCGACCAGTATCATGCCGTCTATTGCGCCGGCGGCCGTGGCCCCGAGTACATCCGCACCGACAAGCGTGTGCAGGCGATGGTTCGCCATTTCCACGAGACCAGGAAGCCGATCTTTACCATCTGCCATGGCGTCCAGATCCTGATCGCCGTCGACGGCGTCGTGCGTGGCAAGAAAGTAGGTGCGCTGGCCGCCTGCGAGCCGGAAGTGACGCTGGCCGGTGGAACCTATATCGACCTGTCGCCGACGGAGGCCTATGTCGACGGAACGATGGTCTCGGCAAAGGGCTGGACCGCACTAGCCGCGTTCATCCGCGAGTGCCTGAAGGTGCTGGGAACGGAAATCCGCCACAGCTGAAGTCAATCGTCCGATGCATTCACGACGGGATGCGTCTTGATGCCAGGTCTGTCGCTGTAGTCAGGGCTCGGCAGGCTTGAGATGCGTCACGGCTGCGTCGGCCGCGTGGCGGCCGCCAGTGCGTCGATGTCGTCGTAGAGCGCCTGGCTGTGATGGTAGAGCTGCTCGAAAACCGGTTGGGTGCGGCTGTAGGTCTCGGCCCATCCGGGGTCCGGCAGGATTTCGGCGTCGTAGCTCACAAAGCGCTCGGCCGCCTGGTCGACGCGCGAGAAGCGGCCTGTCGCCGTCGCGGCCATCGCGGCGCAGCCGACAATGCCGCATTCGGGCTCCCGCGGGACCAGGATCGGAATGTTGAAGGCACTGGCCTTGATCTTCAGCCACAGTTCGGTGCGCGCCCCGCCACCGGCGGCGATGACGCGCTCCAGCGGCCTGTTCGACGCCTGTTCCATGATGCGGATGTGGCGCGTCATGGCAAAGGCGATGCCTTCCAGGATCGAGCGGTGCAGATGCTCCATGCCATGCCCGGCGCCCAATCCGAAGAACTGTGCGCGGGCGTTGCGATGACGCCCCAGGCGTTCCCCGGTGAGAAAGGGCATGAAGAGCAGCGCGTCGCAACCGGCCGGCGCCTCGGCGGCGCGGGCGACGATCTCGTCGTAGGACAGCGCGTTGCCGTGGAAGGCACGGCGTGCCCAGCGCATGCCGTCGCCGCCGGTCTCCAGCAGCACGAATTGCGCCCAGTTGCCTTCGACCGTCGCAACGTTCGAGATTTCCGGGTCAAGCAGCGGCTTCTCCGCGATAACAGTGATGATGGCGCCCGTGCCGGTGCTGTCGGAACCCATTCCCGGGCGACAGGCGCCTGAGCCGAGCAGTGCCACCGGATAGTCGGCGCCACCGACCAGCACCGGGGTTCCAGAGCGCAGGCCGGTGTCGAGGGCCGCCTGTTCGGTGACGTGGCCGACGACATCCAGCGGATTGCGGATCGGCGGCAGCTTGGCGGCATCGAGACCCATGCGCTCGATCATCGCCGACGACCAGTCGAGCCGCTCCGGGTTCATCAGGAAGCTGCAGGACGCGTCGCCTGTATCCATGGCGATCTCGCCGGTCAGCCGGTAGTTGATGTAATCCTTCGGCATGATGGCGACTGCGCTGCGGGCGTATGCGGCGGGATCGTTGTCTCGGACCCATTGCAGTTTGAAGCCCGGCCATGCCGGGGTCGGCGTGTTGCCGCTTTCGGGCAGGTAGCTGTCCGGCTGGTTCGCTTGCTCGAAGCGACGGACGAGATCGACGGTGCGCTTGTCGTTCCAGAGCGGTGCCGTGTCGCGCGTCAGCGCTCCGTGCGCGTCGAGCAGGACCAGCCCGTGCATCTGCCCGCAGACGCAGATGGCAGAGATGTTTTCGCGGGCGCCTTCGATGCGGTCCAGCACCGTCTTGACGCTCGCTCGCGCACCTTCCCACCAGTCGAGCGGCCGCTGTTCGGCCCAGCCGAATTCCGGCACGATCTGGTCGTGCTCGCGCGACGCAAGCTCGAGGATCTTGCCGGCGACATCGATCAGTGCGGCGCGGACGCTGCCGGTGCCGACGTCGATGGCGAGGAAAAGCTCGCCGCTCATTTCGGAAGAGTCCTGAGATGGGCAAACATGTGATCCTCTGTCTATCGGTCAGAGCGAGCGCGGCGTGACGAGACGCACGGCATCAGCCTTTCGCCGCTTCGATGGCGATGCGCGACATCGCGTCGAAATCCGGCCCGGACACCGGGATCGCGATGTCGAAGACCTCTGCGATCACCTGCGTCCAGCCATGCAGGAAATATGTCCAACCATCCTCGATCTGCAACTGCTGTCGGGCCTGCTGCCGCCTTGCCTGGTCGAGGAAGATCAGGTCGCCGCGATAGTTGAGATCCCAGGCAATGCCGCGCTTGGGGAACATGCCGTCACCGGTAATCGGCGAGCCGGGCGCGTCCTTGCCAAGTCCGGTCGCGTTGATCGCCAGCGAGCCTGGTTTCAGCGCCGCCAACGTCTCGTCATTGATCTCGGGTCGGTCTGCCAGGACATATTCGATCTCGACCGTCGACATCATGTCTTTGTGGATGCGCTCGATTTCATCGAGACGCGGCTGCCAACGGTCGCTGACAATGATGCGCGAAGGCAAGTCGGCGCCACGCTGCTTGCGCATCAGGTGCCAGGTGATTGCTATCGTCGATCCGCCGGCGCCCATCGACAGGACTTCCGCGCCGGTGTCCGCAAAATATCCCGCCGGAATGAAACCGTCTATCGCAAGGCCCGAAGAGATCGGATCCTTGGCATGGCAGACGAGTTTTCCGCCCCGCTTCGACAGGCAACTGGTCTCGTGCATCAGGCGGGCGTGCGGATCGATCACATCGAACAGGTCGCGCGCTGCGTTGAAAAGATCGATCTTGTGCGTGGTGACCAGCGCGCCAAGCGACTGCGGGTCGGATTTTATGAAGGAGACGACCTCACGGTAGGCCTCCAGATCAGCATGGAGTGGAAAGTCGATGCCCCTGAGAACCGCATCCTTGAGAACCGCTTCCTTCAGCCCGAGGTGGCGCGCCCATGCGGGGAAAACCCGCATGATCGAGCTGCTCCTCGTCGTGACGCCGATAAAGTAGAATGTCGGCTGGGTGGCCGGCCGATAGCGGCTCATTCGCCATTCTCCCGGATTTTCTCCGCGCGCAGTGCAGCAATGCTAAATGAAGCAGCGATCTCGTAGCGAGCCTTCATGCCGGCGCCGTGCCGGATTGTTGCCCATAGAGGGCAGAGATCAGCTTTGCGTCACGCGGTCGCCAATCCGGGTTGTCGACTTGCCTCCAGCCTCCATCGCCGGCGACCACGCGCGAGCGCATGCCTCCCGATCTCGCGATGATCTCGTAGTCCTGCCCTGAATCGGCGGGGTAGCAGAACAGCATCACCAGATCGCCTTCCCCGACATTGATCGAGCGGTGGATCCAGAACGGCGGAACATAACAGACGGTCTGGGCGTCGATCGGCAGGATGCGAACCTCGCCCTCCGGCGACTCCATCAGCATGAGACCGTGCCCTTTCTGGCCATAGTAGATCTCGGGCCGGTCGGCCTGCCTGTGGATGTGACCGCGCGTCATGAAATATTCATCGCCGACCTTGCCTGGCGCCATGTGCGTGACGCCGAAAATCAGGTCGCCCGACTGCTCGGTCGGTCGGAACTCGGAGACCTCGTAGACGATGCGCTCACCCCATGTCACGCGCATGGCTTCGAACGCCGCGGCGTCAGCATAGAGCCCGTCCAGATCGCGGAAGCGCTTCTGGTAGCTGCCGGTTGCATTTGCCATCGCACCAGTCGACAGGTCGACCTTGCATCCAATGGGCTCAAACAGTCTCGTCAAAGGACTACCTCATACTGCATTGCAGGTGGCGTCGGCGCTGATCTGGCCCGCACCTCCTGCTTTCGACGAGACCACTTGCTTTGCAGGGCACGATTTGCTCTCCCTGTGCAGACCAGCCTGGAGGTTGCTGGATTATGGCAGATTTCGACCACGAAGCACACGACAGTGGGTTGGGCGGCATGCCGCATCCGCTGTCTTAAGCAATCCGGGAGAGCCGCCTTGCTCCTCCAAGTCGCCTTCGACAAGCCTGAACACCTGGCCCTGCTCGCGCAGATGAAGGAATTTGCCGACATTATCGAGATCGGCACGCCATTGCTGAAACGCCTCGGCCTCTCGGCCATCACCACAGCGCGCGAGCTCTGCCCTGAAGTCATGGTGTTGGCTGATACCAAAACCGTCGACGCCGGCCGGTTCGAGGCTGATATGGTATTCGGCGCCGGCGCCGGATTCATGACGGTGCTGTCGTGTGCTTCGTCCGCCACGCATGAGGCGGTCGGAAAACGTGCCGCCGCCTTCGGCGCGACGGTCGTCGTCGACACCATCACCGAGGCGGGCAAGGCAGAATTGCTTCCCTTGAATGCTGTCTTCCCCGAAAGCTTCGGCTACGTCGCGGTCCACTCGCCAACCGATGCGCGACTGGCCGGCAACATTTCCACGTCACATATCGACGCCGTCAGAAAGATGCATGATCGTGGCTTTCTGGTTTCGCTCGCCGGCGGGATCGGCCCCGATACGCTGCAAGCGGTGATCGCAGTCGAGCCCGAAATCCTCGTGGTTGGCAGCGCCATCACGGAATCCGCAAACCCGAAAGAGGTAGCCCGATGGATTCGCGACAGATTGCCCAATCCAGGCCGTGGCTGGCCGTGGGACAGGAGATAGCCGACCTTCTCGGCCGGATCGACGCCAACGCCTTTGCAAGGCTGGTGCAGGCGTTCGATGACCCTGATCAGCGATGGTTCTTTGCCGGGCAGGGACGCTCCGGTCTTGTCGCGCAGATGGGTGCGATGCGCTTCATGCATCTTGGCCGAACGGTGCATTTCGTCGGTGAGGCATCGGCGCCATCGATCCGCAGGGGCGATGCGCTGCTGATCATCTCCGGCTCCGGGGAAACGCCGGTCAGTACAGGCTTTGCCCGCATCGCCAAGGCGGAGGGCGCCAAGGTCGTTACGCTGACGCATCAGCCGGCCGGGACCCTGGCCGGCATTGCCGATGTCACGCTGCATGTCCCTGTGGAGAAATCGAAACAGTTTGGCGGTAGCCTGTTCGAGCAATCCTGCCTCATCCTGCTCGACAGCATTGTGCTCTTCATGGCCCAGCAGATACAAAACGCGCACAGACTGATGTTGCACCGCCACACCAACTTGCAGTGACCATGCCGACGGTGGTGAGCATCGGTCACGGGGATTGTCGATGCGGTGGAATATTCCCCAGGCAAGATCGAGCGGTTTTCTGGCGACTCCGCGCTAAAACCGCTGCGCGTTTTTGGGCGACATGCATTAGCCGGGAAGCCCGCGGGGCAGCTCACCTTCCGTCGCGGCAAGGCACTGGACTCGCTGCGCGATGCCGATATTGTGCTTGGCAAGCGTTGGTGCCGTGCTCTGGCGACGGCAACCGACGGGGAGATACCGGCGGCTTGGTTCGCAGGAACATGTCCCGGTCAACACGGGAGGAAGTCTGATGAGAATTGGGGTCTTTCTGGCCGGCTTTTCGGCTTTTGCCGCGCTGGTTGGCGCGCCTGCCTTTGCCCAGGACAAGCCGTTTGCGGGGGTTACCGTGAACGTCATTACGCAGACCGGTGCGATTCAGGAGCCGCTGCAGCGGCGCGCGCCCGAGTTCGAAGCGCTCACCGGCGCCAAGATCAATGTCATCGCGGTGCCCTTCTCGGATCTCTATCAGAAGATTCTCACCGACTGGGCGAGCGGCACCAACTCGGTCGACGCCGGCGTGTTCGCCCCGCAATGGATGGTCGACTACATTGCCGGCGGCTACCTCGAGGACCTGACGCCGCGGGTCGAGGCCGACAAGGACATCCAGCAGGACGATGTGGGCGCGTTCTTCCGGGACTTCTCCGAGAAGTACAGCGGCAAGACCTACATGATCACGCTCGATGGCGACTTCCACATGATGTACTACCGCAAGGACGTGCTCGAAGCGGCCGGCCTGGCGGTGCCGAAAACCTGGGACGAGTATCTCGAGGTCGCCAAGGCCACGCATGGCAAGGACATGAGCGGCGATGGCACGCCGGATTTCGGCTCCTGCATCGCCAAGAAGCGCAACGCGCAGAGCTATTGGTTCGTCACCGATGTGGTCGGCTCGATGACCCAGTCCAAGGGAACCAGCCAGGGCACCTTCTTCAACACCAAGGACATGACGCCGCTCGTCAACAACGACGCCTTCCGCAAGGCGCTCGACTTCCTGTCTGAATCGACCAAGTACGGCCCGCCGGACGAGCTGAACCTCGACGTCAGCGATACAAGGCCGCTCTTCGCTTCCGGTCGCTGCGCGCTGAACCTCGACTGGGGTGATGTGGGTACGATCTCGATCGATCCGAAGCAGTCCAAGGTGATGGGCAAATGGGGCGCGGCGATCATGCCCGGATCCAAGGAGGTCCTGAACTGGGACACCGGCAAGCTAGAGGCCTGCACGGCAGAAAACTGCCCGCACGCGATCGACGGCGTGAACCATGCGCCATTCGCCGCCTTTGGCGGCTGGGGCGGCGGCATCAACGCGGCGGCCGATCCGAAGGTGAAGGACGCCGCCTATGCCTACTTCTCGTTCATGACGCAGCCGGCACAGTCGAATGCCGACGTCACCGTCGGCGGCACCGGCTTCAACCCGTACCGCACCTCGCAGCTCGGCTACAGCGACCTTTGGAAGAAGGCCGGCATGAGCGAGGAGGAGGCCAAAGTCTACCTGGGCGCGATCAACGACAGCATGAGCAGCCCGAACATGATCCTCGACCTGCGCATCCCACAAAATCAGAAATACCAGCAGGTCGTGCTCGACGAAGCGGTCTCGCGCTTCCTCGCCGGCGAAATCGACAAGGAAGCGACCGTCGCGGCGGTCGAGGAAGGCTGGAATGAGCTGAACGAAGAGGTTGGCAAAGACCAGCAGCTCGAACTTTACAAGGCGACCATCGGCGCCAAATAGGCAGCCAAGCAAACGACCCGGCGTGGCATCGGTCCGCGCCGGGCCTGATGCCTGCCCCACTTTCTCAGGGTATGATGACCGCAACCGACACGATGCCAGACGCTGCCGACCGCCGCAGCTGGGCCGAATGGCTGGACGGTCACTCAGGCCGGATCATGGTGCTGCCAGCCGTCGTCGTGCTTCTCTGCTTCGCGATTTTTCCGCTCATCATCTCGGCCTATCTCGCGCTTTCGCGCTTTGCGCTCGCGTCGGGCGGATTCACGCTGAAATTCATCGGACTTTTGAACTTCCGCAAGCTGCTAGTCGGCTCGCAGCAGTATCACCTGCTCGGTAAGTTTGGCACGTTCGGCTTTGTCCAATTCGCTTTGCTGGCCTTGATCGCGGCAGGGCTGTTTTTCCTCCTCGCCCGCTACTTGTTGCGTGGCAGGCCGACCGTCGTCGGCACTGTTGGTCGGCTTCTGGCGACCTCGATGGCGATGGGCCTGGCGGTTCTTGCGCTGGCCACCATGGCGCCGGGCGGCGTGCCGGGGACTGTCGTCAACACGCTTCTCTACGTGTTCGTCGGCGTGTCCGTGCAGTTCGCACTGGGGCTCGGCCTCGCGCTGCTGTGCGGCCAACCGATCCGTGGCCGGAATTTCTTTCGCGTCCTCTTCTTCATCCCGCTGATGGTAACCCCGGTCGGCATCGCCTACACGTTCCGAATGCTCGCCGACATGCAGAAGGGGCCTTTCGCCCCGCTCGTGCGCGCTTTCGGCATCAGCGAGTGGTCGTGGGCGACAGAGGCCTGGTCGGCGCGCCTGATGGTGTTGGTCGGCGACACCTGGCAGTGGACGCCGTTCATGTTCATCGTGCTGCTGGCGGCCATTGAGAACCAGCCGCGCGATCAGGTCGAGGCAGCGCGGCTCGACGGCGCCAACGGTTTCCAGATTTTTCGCGACATTACCTGGCCAGCGATCGCGCCGATTGCCGCTACCGTCGTGCTGATCCGGCTCATCGAGGCTTTCAAGATCATCGACCTGCCGAACGTGCTCACCGGCGGCGGTCCCGGCCTGGCGACGGAATCGATGACGCTCCATTCCTTCATTTCCTGGCGCACCCAGGATCTCGGCGGCTCGGCCGCTATCGGCTACATGCTGCTCTTCATCTCGACCATCGTATGCGTCTCGTTCTTCAACTTCGTGGTCCGGCCGGCGCGCCGGTTCGAAGCATGAGCACCGAGCCGCGCTCGCTGGCGCGCCGGCTGTTCGAGCCGGCCTCGATCGACAGCCAGGCGCCGGTCGCCAGGGTGGTGACCTATGTGCTGCTGTTCCTGTGGACGCTGGTTGTGGTGATTCCTCTCTACTGGGTGTTCATCACGTCCTTCAAGGGGCCTGGCGAGGTCGACAACGGGCCGTTCTATCTCCCGTTCATCGACTTTGCTCCCTCGCTTCAGGCATGGGACTTCATGCTCGTGCAGAATTATACGCTGCGCCCTTACATGAATTCGGTCGTTGTCGCCGTCGCCAGCACGCTGCTCGCAGTCCTGATCGGCTCGCTGGCAGCCTACGCGCTCGTGCGTATCCGCTTCCAGGTGAAACTCGCCGCCGTTGCAATCTTTCTGATCCTGCTCACCGCAATCATCGTGGCGGTGGCCACTTTCGGCGTGCGGTGGGAGATCGCCATTGTCGTGGCGGCAGCCCTCTTCGTCATTGCGCTGTTCACGCTCGCTGGACGCACGAAGCTTGCGGTCGGCAACAGCGACATTGAGTTCTGGATCATCTCGAACCGCATCATGCCGCCGATCGTCGCCGTATTGCCGATCTACGTGATGTTCCAGCAGATGCGCCTGCTTGACACGCAGGTGGCGCTGATCGCCACCTACACCGCCATCAACCTGCCGATCGTGGTGTGGCTGACGCGCGATTTCTTCGCCGGCATCCCGCTCGACCTCGAGGAGAGCGCACAAATAGACGGCGCCTCCAAGTTCCGCGTTTTCTTCACCATCGCGCTGCCGCTGGTGCGGTCCGGCCTGGTCGCGACCTTCCTGCTGGTGCTGATCCTTGCCTGGAACGAGTATCTGCTGGCCCTCTTCCTCTCCAATGCCGATGCGCAGACCATGCCGGTGCTGGTATCGGCACAGAACACGACCCGCGGGCCGCAATGGTGGAACATGTCGGTGTTGATCACCGTGATGATCGCCCCCGTGATCATCATCTCCAGCATCCTGCAGAAGCACATCGCGCGCGGGCTGCTGGTCGGCGCAGTGAAGGGCTAGTCAATATGCGGGTCACCCTGTCCGATATCTACAAGTCCTTCGGCGCGGTCGAGGTGGTCAAAGGGCTCGACCTGGAGATCGAGGACGGCGAGTTCCTGGTGCTGCTCGGCCCTTCAGGCTGCGGCAAGACGACAGCGCTGCGCATGGTGGCCGGGCTTGAATCGGTGAGTTCCGGCCGCGTCCTCATCGGCGACCGCGACGTCACCCACGTGCTGCCCAAATATCGCGACGTGGCGATGGTGTTCCAGTCCTACGCGCTCTATCCGCACATGACGGTTGCGGAGAACATCGCATATCCGCTGAAGCTTCGTGGCGTGCCGCGCACTGAGCGCGACGCCGCCGTGCGCAGCGCCGCCGTCAAGGTGCATCTCGAGGAGTTCCTCGACCGCTATCCACGGCAGCTTTCCGGCGGTCAGCGGCAACGCATCGCGCTCGCCCGCGCCATGGTGCGGCGGCCGAGCGTGTTCCTGATGGACGAGCCGCTCTCCAATCTCGACGCCAAGCTGCGCGGCCACATGCGCTCGGAACTGAAACGCTTGCAGGCCGATCTGGGCGTGACGACGATCTACGTCACTCACGATCAGATCGAGGCCATGACCCTGGCTCACCGCGTTGCCATCATGAACCGCGGCGTCGTGCAGCAGATCGCGACGCCCCGTCAGATCTACGACGATCCGGCGAACCTGTTCGTCGCCGGCTTCATCGGCTCGCCGCCGATGAATTTTCTCCACGGCGAGCTGGTCGAGGGTAGCTTCGCCTGCGCGGAAGGGCGATTTGCGACCAGCGTTGCCGAAAGCCGGAAAAAGGTCACTGCCGGCCTCCGGCCCGAAGATTGCCGGGTCACGGCGCCATCGGAGGGCAAGATTGCGGCGCGGGTCTATGCCGTGGAACTGATCGGCGATCATACCTTGATCACCTGCCAGTTCGGTGGGGCCACCGTAACCGTCAAGGCCGATAAATTGGCGCACTACGACATGGATGAGCCGATCGGCATCACCTTCCAGGATACCGCCGTCTTTCTGTTCGATGCGGAAACCGGAGCCCGCATCGGCGGCCGCGCCGGTAGACAGGCGGCCGCGTGACTTTTCGCTAATTCTCCTCCACGAACACCTCTTCGCGCTTCTTCTTGACCGCCGGCAGGAAGACGATGACGAGCACGGCGAAGGCGATGAACAGCAGGCCGGCGCTGATCGGCCTCGTCACGAAGGTGGTCGGGTCGCCGCGCGCGAGAATCATGGCGCGGCGCAGGTTTTCCTCGAGCAGCGGGCCGAGCACGAAGCCGAGCAGCAGCGGCGCCGGTTCGCAGCGCAGCTTGGTCAGGAGATAGCCGAGCAAGCCGAAGAAGGCGACGGCGTAGAGATCGTAGATGTTGGTGTTGACGCTGTAAACGCCGATCGAGCAGAACGCCATGATGATCGGGAAGAGCACGTAGTAGGGGATCGTCAGGAGTTTCACCCAAAGCCCGATCAGCGGCAGGTTCAAGATGATCAGCATCAGATTGCCGATCCACATCGAGGCGATGATGCCCCAAAACAGCGCCGGCTGTTCGATCGCGACATTGGGGCCGGGCACGATGCCCTGGATGATCATCGCGCCGATCATCAGCGCCATGACCGGGTTGGCCGGAATGCCGAGCGTCAGCATCGGGATGAAGGAGGTCTGCGCACCGGCATTGTTGGCCGATTCCGGTCCGGCGACGCCTTCGATGGCGCCCTTGCCGAATTCCCCGGGGTTTTTCGAGATGCGTTTTTCGACCGTGTAGGAGGCAAAGGCCGCAAGGATCGCGCCGCCTCCCGGCAGGATGCCGAGCGCCGAACCGATGACGGTTCCGCGCACGATCGGCGCCGCCATGCGGCGAAAGTCGTCGCGGGTCGGCATCAGGCCGGAGACGCTTCGGATCATCACCGAGCGCTCGTGCTCGTTTTCGAGGTTGCGCAGGATCTCGGCGACGCCGAAGACGCCGACCGCCACCGCGACGAAATTCAGCCCGTCGGCATATTCGCGGATGCCGAGCGTGAAGCGCGGCGTGCCGGTGTAGATGTCGGTGCCGACGATGCCGAGCAGCAGGCCAAGCACGACCATCGCCAGCGCCTTGACGATCGAGCCGTGGGCGAGCGCGACGGACGAGACGAGGCCGACGATCATCAGCGAAAAATACTCGGCCGCGCCGAATTCCAGCGCGATCGCCGTCAGCGGCGGGGCAAAGACGGCGACGAGGAAGGTCGACACCGTGCCGGCGAAGAACGAGCCTATCGCTGCGATGGCGAGTGCCGCCCCGGCGCGGCCGTTCTTGGCCATCTGGTAGCCGTCGATGGCGGTGACGGCCGACGAGGATTCGCCGGGCATGTTGATGAGGATGGCGGTGGTCGAGCCGCCATATTGCGCGCCGTAATAGATGCCGGCGAGCATGATAAGGGAGGAAACCGGGTCGCCGATCTGGAAGGTGATCGGCAACAGCATGGCGATGGTGGCGGTGGCGCCGATACCGGGCAAAACGCCGATCAGTGTGCCGAGAAGGACGCCGATCAGGCAGAAACCGAGATTTGCCAGCGACGAGGCCGTCGAAAAACCGAGCGCGAGGTTGTCGAGGAGTTCCATGTTCATCTCCTCAAAACTGCAGCCACGGGCCGAAGCGCCGGAACGGCAGGCCGAGCGCATAGCTGAAGACGAGGAACGCAAACAGCGTCAGGCCGGCGGAGAGCACGAGCGCGGTCAGCGGCCTCATGCGACCGCTGGCAAAGGATGCGATCAGCGCCGTCAGGAAGATCGAGGGGAGGAAGCCGAGGCCGCGCACGGTCAGGCCGAAGAAGATCGGGGCAGGCAGGATGAACAGCATGCCGCGCCAGGCTACATGGCCGATCGGCTCGCTCTCGAAGCGCACCGCTTCGACGAGGATGACGGCGCCAAGCAGGATCAAAACGATTGCCAGGACCAGCGGGAAATAGCCCGGTCCCATGCGGAAGGCGGTGCCGATTTCGAGGTCGAGCGACTGCAGCGCGAAAAATCCGCCGAGGAAGATGAACAGCGCGGCGCATATGCCGTTGGTCGTGTCGATTGTGAAGGGTTTCATGACGTCCTCCCAGGCCCGCGCCGCGGGCGCGCCAATGCCGGTGTGAAAATGGGGCCGGTGTGAAAAAAACGGGGCGCTGGTGGGCGCCCCGTTCAAAATCTCAGTCGGCGTACTGGCCGGCGGCTTCGATGATCGGCTTCCAGCGCGCGATCTCGCCCTCCAGCTTGGCCTTCAGCGCGGCCGGCGTTGCATCAGCTTCAGGCGATGGCTTGGTACCGAGCTCGGCGAAGCGGGCGACGACATTCGGGTCCTTCAGCGCGACCTGAAGCGACTTCGACAGGCGTTCGGTGACCTCGGCCGGCGTGCCCTTGGGCGCGTAGAGGCCGTGCCAGATGCCGACCTGCACCTCCGGGAGACCGGCTTCCGTAGTCGTCGGGACGTCCGGCAGAACATCGAGACGTTCAGCCGAGGTGACGGCGTAAACCTTGATCGTGCCGCCCTGGATCTGCTTGGTGGTGTTGGTCGACTGATCGCACATGATGTCGACCTGGCCGCCGAGAAGATCGGTCATGGCCGGCCCGGTGCCCTTGTAGGGCACGGTGACCAGCGGCGTGCCGATCGCGCTCATGAACAGCATGCCGCACAGATGCGAGGCCGCGCCGATGCCGGCATTGGCGACGGTGACGGTATCCTTGTTGGCCTTGGCGTAGTCGACCAGTCCCTTCAGGTCGGTCGGCTCGAGGTCCTTGCGGCCGACGATGGTCATCGGCACCTCGGTGACGAGGCCGACATATTCGAAGCTGTTCAACGTGTCGTATGCGAGCTTTCGGTACAGCGTGGCGCTGGTTGCCATGCCGATATGATGGAGCAGCAGCGTATAGCCGTCGGCCTCGGCCTGCGCGACGCGCCCGGCGCCCAGCGTGCCGCCCGCGCCGCCGACATTCTCGGTGATGATCTGCTGGCCGAGATCCTTCGACATGGCTTCCGCGACGAGGCGCGTGACCGTGTCGGTCGGGCCGCCGGCCGAAAACGGCACCACCACGGTGATGGTGCGTTCGGGATAGGTTTGCGCGCCCGCGGCGAACGAATAGAGCGTGACGGCGGCGGCGGCGGCCAGAGCGGCGGCGAATCTTCTCATCTCAATTTCCTCCCAGGATATGAATTCCCAACCGCCTCCAGGAGTTCTTCTCAACACCGGCTGCGGGTGGACCAATAACTAGCGTAACCTAGCGGATTGCAATCGGACTCAAGCCGCATGGTGTTATTATACACAAGTCCGCGCAAATGGGTGAAAAGGTGCCGTCAGGCCGGAGGCGGACTGCCGGACGCCCAGCGGTCGAAGATGGCATGTTTAACGAGCACAGGTCGCGGACCGGCCTGTGGCATTTCCCTCTGGATTATGCGGTGTAAGTGGAGATCGGCTCTCCTGATGTCGACCTGCGAATGGCATGTTCGACGCCGCGGAGCTCGGCCAATCCCTTGAGCCGACCGATGGCCGGATAGCCGGGCTGCGCCCCGCGCGTCAGGTCATCGAGGATATCCTGGCCGTGGTCGGGGCGCATCGGGATGATGGCGTCCTGGCGTCCTTCCACTTTGCGCCGCACTTCCTCGCGAAGCAGCGCCGCCACCACCGCCACCATGTCGGTGTCGCCGGCAAGGTGCTCGTCCTCGTGGAACGAGCAGGGGGTGCCGGCCGCTTCCTTGCGCACATTGCGCAGATGGGCGAAATGGATTTTTGGCCCCATCCGCTCGATCATGCCGGGCAGATCATTATCGGGTCTTGCGCCGAGCGATCCGGTGCACAGCGTCGCGCCGTTGGCCGGGCTGTCGACTGCGTCCAGAACGTAGCTGTAGTCGGCCTCAGTCGACATGATGCGCGGCAGGCCGAGCAGCGGAAACGGCGGATCATCGGGGTGGCAGCAGAGTCGCAGGCCGAGGCGTTCGGCCGTGGGCACGACCTCCGCCAGGAAATCGACGAAATGCCGGCGCAGGGTTGTTGCGTCGATGCGGTCATAGTTTGACAGTTGAGCCGCGAGCCCGTCGAGAGACGTGTCTTCGGTCGAGCCGGGCAGGCCGGAATTGACGCTTTTTGCCAGAACCTTGCGTGCATGGTCATCCATTTGCGCATATCGGCGCTCCGCCTCGGCGGCGATCTCCGGTGTGTAGTCGCCGAGCGCCGCCTGGCGTTTCAGGATATGGATGTCGAATGCGGCGAAGTCGATCAGATCGAAGCGCATGGTGGTGCCGCCATGCGGCAGGCGCCAGGCAAGATCGGTGCGGGTCCAATCGAGCACGGGCATGAAATTGTAGCAGATGACCGAAATGCCGGCTCGCGCCAGGTTTTCCAGCGATGTCCTGTAGTTGGCTAGATGGCTGCGCCATTCGCCGACCTGCGTCTTGATCGCTTCGGAAACCGGCAGGCTTTCGACAATCTCCCAGCTCAGTTCGCTTGCGCTTCCATCCGGCAAGGATGCGACTTCGCGCTGACGCCTTTCGATTTCGGCGGGCAGCCAGACGGCGCCGTGAGGAACGTGGTGAAGGGCCGTGACGATGCCTTGCGCCCCGGCTTGACGCGCGTCCGCGATGGTCACCTTGTCGACCGGGCCGAACCAACGCCACACATGTCTCATTCAAGCACTCCGTTAAAAACCGCTGCGCACCCTCGGGTCAGGCCCGGGGCATGCTTTTGGGCGACATGCATTAGAGCAGTGCTTCGTACAGATCGCCGATCTTTTCAACTTCGAAATCCGCTGCCCTGCTTTTCAGGGTGGTGGCAGAAGTGGGGTTGTCCAGCATATCAGCAATCGCCTTTGCCATAGCCGCGGCATTGCCGACCGGCACCAGGGCGCCGAAACGACCGTCACCGAGAATCTCGCGCGGGCCATGTGGCGCATCTGTGGAGACTACCGGGACTCCCGCAGCCATGGCCTCGACCAGCACATTGCCAAAGCCTTCGCTCGTCGAGGAAAGCACGAACAGATCGGCTGCGGCATAACAGGCGGCTGGGTCGTTGACGTAGCCAGCAAAGAGCACGTCCGCGCCGATACCGGTTTCCTCGGCATAGGCGCGCAACTCGGCAGCCAGCGGACCTTCGCCGAAGATGACAAGTCGAGCGCGGCGGCCGGCGCGCAGGATAGCGAAAGCCCGCAGCAGGGTCCGATGGTCCTTGACCGGCACCAGGCGCCCGGCGGTGGCGATGACCGGGCCATCGCTCATCGTCGCCAGCTGTGCCTGCCATGCACGGGAATCTTGTTCGAGCGTCGCAACCGGCGGCAGCGGATTGTTGATGACGACAATTTTGGATTTGGGAAAGCCGCGGGCCGCAATGTCGCGGCCGACACCCGCTGAGACGGCGATGGCTTTGGTTGCGCGCGCTGCAACCAGCGCGGAAAGCCAGACCGCTATTCTCGCGCCGAGACTGCTGGAAGGCAGTGAGGCGGCTGCGTGGAAGCTTGGAAAGAACCGCGCCCGGCTTCGCGCCAGGAGAAGCGCCAGCGCCACGACCAGATTGGCAAATTCCGGGGCGCTGTAGACCGCATGCGGAGCAAGGCGGCTGAACAAACCTGCGCTTCGCACGATGCCTTTCAGCGTCTCCCACTTGCCGTAACCCTCGCCCCGGATGGGAAGGTCGAAATCGACCAGATGCACGGCGGGGGAGCGCAGCGCGGCGTTGGGTCCTTGCGCGTTCCAGGTAAAAAGGGTGACATCGTGCCCACGCGATGCCAATTCGTTTGCCATGAGGACGAAGACACGCTCGGCGCCGCCGCCCCTGAGACTGGCGATGTGAAAGACAATGCGCTTCGCCATGCCTGGATTTCAGGCTCGGCTGACGCCGATGCCTGATCGGTTCGGCGGCTGGCGCATGTCGCGAACGATACCCATGGCAATGGCCAGCAGCATGCCCAGAGCAAAGCCGGCGAAAGCTCCCAGGCCTGCCGTCACAGGGGTGCGGGGCGGCCACGAGCGCCCCGGTGGCGGCACCGCGGTGGAAATCACCTGCACATTTGTGGTGTCGATCTGCTCGCGCTCGGTGATTTGGCGCGCGCGAGACAGGAAGCTTTCATAAACCGCCCTTCTCGAGGCGGCGTCGCGTTCAAGCTCACGCAGGGCGACCTGGGACTCGCTGTCGGTGAAAACGTTGTTCTTCAGATCGTTCATCCTGGCGGTGAGAGAAGCCAACGAGGCGTTGGCCTTGTCCAGGTTGGCTTTTGCCGTGCCGACCGTGCGCGAGAACTCCGCCCTGAGTTGAGAACTGACGGTTTCGAATTCTGTCCTGAGCCGGACGATCGTCGGGTGGCGCGGACCATAGGTCATGGACTGAGAATCGATCTGCTGCCGCAAGCCATTCGCCTTGTCGCGCAACACTGAGAGTGCTGCCGAAACCGCGGGGTCAGGATTGGCCCCATTGACACCGGAAGCAACCAAGGCGTCGTAACTTGCCTGCGCCGCGATGACGCGCGATTGCGCCTCGCCAATTTCGCTATTGAGCTGCGTCATCGTCTGCGAACTGACAAGCTGGCCATTGCTGGCCGACAAATTGTGGCTGCGCCTGTAGCTCTCGACCTTCTCTTCGGCTGCCTGCACGTCGCGCTTGAGTTGGCCGAGCCGGCCCTCAAGAGCAGCTGCGGCACGGCCGGCGCCAGCAGCTTCGGACTTGGCCAGTTCTTCCTGGAAAGCCTTCACCATGGCTTGCGAGATCAGGATCGCCTTGCCGGTGGTTTCTGCCGATACCGCAAGGGTTGTGACGAACGAGGTTTCATCTGCAGCGACGCTGACCCGCTGCGCCAGGCTTTTCTGGGCGATAAGCTTCGGATCGGACTTGCCGCCACTCGCTGCAGCACCAGAGGTGGAAGCGGTCTGGTCCGGATCGAAAAACTCCGGATCATTGGCGAGACCGAGTTCGTCCACCACACGTGCAAGCACGTTGCCGGAGGTCAAGATGCGCTGCTTGCTGCGCGCGTTCAGTATTTGGCTGTCGACCTGGCCCGGTTGCGAGTAGACATCGTTTTCCACAACCTGCAAATTGGCAGGATTGATGAGGATTTCCGTCGTAACGGTATAACGCTGTTTGCTCAGCAACCCGTAGGCGGCGCCGATGACGCCGCCGGCTACTGCCAGCATCAATGCCCAGACGAGCCCGGCACGCAGCCAGACAAACAGGCGTCGAAAATCGAGCTCGAGGAAATCGCCGATCTTGTCGAGCGTCACCGTTGGGACAGGCTCGGGCGTGGGCGGAGTGACAGGGGCAGGGGGGCGTGCCATGACCGGAGCATCCTGTTGCAGCCTTGCCCTGCTGGCGCGCCGCGCATTGGCGATCCGCTCGAACGCGCTGACGTCGGAACCCGCTGCAGAGGGAGGGGTTGTGCCGGAAGCGGCGGACATGGTGCTAACTCTGGTTATTCGCTACGCGGACCAGCACTACAGAAAGATCGTTAACATGTCATTTTCCAAGTTGGCATATTTTGCCGAGTCACGCACCACGTCCGTTCAGCCGTCCCTTGAATGGATCTCGTTGGCCAGAATGGCGTTTGAATACCTTCACTTGGATCGGCCATGAGCTATCCCGCTGCCGTATCGGAACGATCCAGCCAGGCGCGCCGTCAGAACGCGCTGTCGCTGCTGTTTTTCCTGTGCGCTGCGTTGGCGTTCTTGCTCCGCTTCACGGTCTCACCGCAGATCATGAACATGGTCGTCGACTATACCGCCGACGGCGGTTCGTTCTACGAGAAACTGCATGTCGGCACCTATGCTATCTTCCTGCTGCTTCCTGTCGTCCTTTTCAGCCGACCGTTTCTGCTGCAAGGCGACGAAATTGGAATCTTCAAGGCTTTGCTGCTCTATTCTGCAGTGATTTTCGCGCTGGTGCCGTATCTGTTCATCACTGGCCGTGCCGGCTCCTCCGGGTTTATCATCGATACCTATCTGGTGGCGGGCGCCGCAGGCCTGTTGATGCTGGCCCTGAACGCGCAAGTGCGGCGTGCCTTGGGCGACCTCGTGCTTGGGATGGTGGTCCTCAGCGCTGTGATGGGCACGATCGAAGCGGTGACTCAACATCGATTTCTGCCCTACGGTCTCAACGAACTGCAGTTCAGGCCGATCGGCCTATCGGCGCACCCGCTGGCCCTGGGCGCGCTCTGCGCCACAGTCATCGGGTTCGTACCGCTGACGAACTGGCGCATATGGGTGCGGGTGCTGGCGATCTTCGTATTGCTCGTCGGCTGTGCTGCATCAGGCGCCCGGGCCGCCCTGTTGCTCGCTGCCGCAGAAACCCTCATCCTGCTGATGTTCGTGCCCTGGCCGCGCCTGTCGCTCAAGCATCAGCGGCAGGCCAAGTCTGTCGTGCTGCTGTTCGCCGTGGCGGGCGGCGCAGTGCTGGTGGCCCTACTGTTTTCGGGCGGGCTGCTGAACCGATTCGGCAACACGATCTTTGACGAAAACTTCATGGCGCGGGTGACGATCTACCAGGTATTCGGACTTGTCAGCTGGAAAGACATCCTGTTCGGCATGAACGTCGACGACCTGTTGGCAATCGTCAACGAGAAGTTGCATCTACCCTATATCGAGAGCGCGCCGGTGGTCATCATCATGCTGTTCGGCTTGCCGATAGCCGTGCTCTTCATCGGGCTGGTGTTCTGGTTCATTTTCCGGTTGCTGCGCGGGGCGCCGCTGCCGGCATGGATCGGCACCATGACGTTCCTGCTTGCTGCGCTGTCGAACAACGCGCTCTCGTCAAAATCGCCGGAGATCACCATTATCGTGGTGTTGCTGCTTGCCTATAGAAACGCCCCGTTTCGAAGCGGGCCGGCGAGCATACTGTCGGCCGCGGCGGCATCCGAGCCAAAACTGAATCGGCGTGGATAGCGCATGCTCCAGACGCGTCAGCCGGCGCTATCCACAACCTCGAGATTGCCTGCGCGGTTGAGCGTGTGAATGCCCGCGCGGCCCCATGCCGGCCCCGGGCCGATCGGGCGGGGCGGCGCAAAACCGACGTCGAAATCGTCAAGCCGGTCCAGACGCATCAACCCGAGACCGCCGCCGTAAGCTCTCGATCCGTTTTGCACCGGCAGCACCACGGCGCCACCGTGGTGGATAAAGGCGCCGCCGGGGCGAGCGGCCGAGTGATCGACGGCGATGGGATTGAGCGCGTGCGCAACCCACGGCCCGCGCAGCGAGGGTGCGGAATAGACCGCCATCGTGTCCGACGCGCTGCCATAACCGAACCGCTCCGTCCCCAACAGCCAGAAGCGGCCGTCCGATTCGAGCAGCGTGGCATCATTGAAATCCTTGTCCGTCAACAGCACTGTGTCGCGTACCCAGCGATCTGGAAATTGCGCGGCGCGGTAGAGCACAAGCTCGCGCGCCGCCGCACTTTCAGGAATCATGAAAATCTCGCCGGCCTGAGCGAACACCTGCGGATACGACAGGTGGTGCTTTTCCTCCAGCACCACCCTCGGCACGCCGAAGCTGCCGTCGTCACCCAGTTCGGCGACAGAAATCACGCCGCGACCCGTAGCGTAGGGAAATTCCTCGACAAACAGATAGTGGCGGCCATCCCGCTCGAGGACGAACGGATCGGCATAGAATCGCTGGCCATCGTCCGGCAGGACGGTGAACGGCTTACCGTCGAGCCGCCCGGTTTCGGCGACACCTGGCCCGTCGATCAGCCGATAGGCAACCTGCCAATAGAAGGGACGCCGTCCAAGCCTGAGTTTTTGCACGGCGCGATCGACCAACCCCTTGCAGAAAAAAGGCAGATAGTGTCGGACAAATCTGCCGTTCCTCAGCATCGGCGCCGGGCTATCGGCTATCGGCGCAAGTTCGCCCGCGGCAACACGGGCGACGCTTTGCGCGACCAGCGAGATGGCCCCAGCGAGCAGGTCGTTGCAGCTGCGAGACAGCCAGAGCCGGTCGCCGAGCATCGGTCGGCCCCGGGCAACTGTGACGCCGTCGAGGCGAACGGCAAGTTCGGGCAATCGCCCGCTCGCCAGCATCTCGGCCACACCGGCGGGGAACGTGCTGCGGCCGCAAAATTCGAGCGTCAGAACCGGCGCGTCACGTCGTGCGGCAGTGCCGGTGAGATCGATTATGAGGTCGGCCGGACCAGAACCGCCAGACGGCAACGGCTCGGAGCGGCTTGCCAATGAGGGACCGAAGCGCCGGCTCTCGATCGCCAGCACAACATCCAGGCCGCGTGCAATCGGCGCAGGCGTCGGCGCGCGGCCGCTCGAAACCACGTGACCGGCTGCGCTCAACCGCACCAGAAGCGCATTTTCCCAGCGCCGAGATCCGACCGTGTGGCCGATAATTAAAACATTAGTCAATCGAATATATTCTTTTTCAAGACTACTCTGCCAGGATACCTATCGGTTCAGGCTTTCATAAGAGTTACCGGTGAGGACGTGGGCTTGGCTGTTAATCATATATTAAGATTTAAGGTCACGGAGGCGGCTTCTGCCGCTATTATAGCTCGTGGCGAATAATCGGCAGGTCGCGACGCCTTCTGGCGACCAGGATCAGCAATGAACATCCTTTCACATCCAAAACTGCCGTCCAGGCAAAAACTGCTGATCGTGTTCGGCACCAGGCCTGAGGCGCTCAAATGCTTTCCGGTGGTGCGTGCCGCGCTTGCCCATCCAGGTTTCATCACCGAGACATGCATCACCGGCCAGCATCGCGAGATGGTCGACCAGGTCATCGAACTGACCGGCCTGCCGGTCCATCATGATCTCAACATCATGCAGCCCGGCCAGACATTGTTCGACGTGACCTCGCGCGTGCTGCTGGGCATGGCCGAAGTGCTGGAGCAGGCGAAGCCTGATATCGTCCTCGTGCAAGGCGACACGACGACGGCGATGACTGCGGCTTTGGCTGCCTTCTACAAGCGCATCCCGGTCGCCCATATCGAGGCCGGATTGCGCAGCCACAATATCAACTCTCCGTTTCCAGAGGAACTGAACCGCAAGATTGCCGGCGATATCGCGACCTGGCATTTCGCGCCGACCATCCAGGCGCGCGACAATCTCATCGCCGAAGGAAAGGCTGCGAGCACCATCTTCGTGACCGGCAACACGGTGATAGACACGCTGTTGCATTTTTCCGGCGCGATCGACGCCGACAGTCTGATGAGCGCAAAACTCGCCGCCGGTTTCCCGTTCCTCGATCCGGCCAAGAAAATGGTGCTCGTCACCGGTCATCGTCGTGAGAATTTCGACGGCGGCATCCATCGTATCTGCACGGCGCTGAAGGGGCTGGCAATGCGCGAGGACGTGCAGATCGTCTATCCGGTCCATCCCAACCCCAATGTGCGCTCGGTGGTCAACGCAGAACTGGGCGGCGTGCCCAACATCCACCTGGTCGACCCGCAGGACTATCTGCCGTTCCTGTTCCTGCAGAAGCAGAGCTATCTGGTGCTGACCGATAGCGGCGGCGTGCAGGAAGAAGCGCCTTCGCTCGGCAAGCCGGTGCTGGTGATGCGTGAGAATACCGAACGGCCCGAGGGGATCGCGGCGGGCACCGCCCGTCTCGTCGGCACCGATATCCAAAAGATCCTGTTGAATGCCAACAGCCTGCTCGACGATCAGGCGGCCTATCGCGGCATGGCAGAACGACACAACCCATATGGCGATGGCCGGGCCAGTAACCGGATCGTTGAGGAACTGCTGCATCATGGCTGAGATCAAGACCGTTTCCGTTATCGGCATGGGCTATATCGGCCTTCCGACCTGTGCCATCTTCGCCAGTCGCGGGCTCGACGTCATTGGCGTCGACGTCAACGAAGCGGTGGTCGAGAAGGTCAATCGCGGCGAAATCCATATCGTCGAGCCGGACCTCGATGGTTTGATCCAGAAGGTCGTAGCCAACGGCAAGCTCAGGGCTTTCAGCACGCCGCAGCCAGCGGACGCCTTTGTCATCGCCGTGCCGACCCCGATGACCGAGGACCACAAGCCTGACGTGAGCTATGTGCTCGCGGCGGCACGAAGCATCGCCTCGGTGCTGAAGCGGGGAGATCTTGTGGTGCTGGAGTCGACATCGCCGGTCGGCACGACGCGCATCATGACCGGACTGCTTGCCGAGTTGCGGCCCGACCTCAAATTTCCTCTCGCGCATGGCGAACAGGCCGATGTCCTGGTCGCCTACTCGCCCGAGCGGGTGTTGCCGGGAAAGGTCCTTACCGAGCTGATCAACAACGATCGCTCGATCGGCGGCCTGTCGCGCAAGTCGGCCGAACGCACCGCCGCACTCTATTCGACCTTTGTTGCCGGCGACCTGTTCACGACCCAGGCCGAAAGCGCGGAACTGGTGAAGCTGACCGAGAACGCGTTCCGCGACGTCAACATCGCCTTTGCCAACGAGCTTGCGGCGGTGTGCCAGGATTTGTCGCTCAACGTCTGGGAGGTGATCGATCTCGCCAACCGGCACCCCCGCGTGAACATCCTGCAGCCGAGCCCTGGCGTCGGTGGCCACTGTATTGCCGTCGATCCGTATTTTATCATCGATGCCGCGCCCAATAGCACGCGGCTGATGGCTTCGGCGCGCCGGATCAATTCCGAGCGTCCCTTGTCGGTGGTCAGGGATATACAAGCCTTGCTCGACCCGTCCCGCAAGCAGACGATCGCTTGTCTTGGCCTCAGCTTCAAACCCAACATCGACGATATGCGCGAGAGCCCGGCTGTCGAGGTGGTGAAGCTTTTGTCGGATATCCCCAACCTGAGGATCATTGCGGCTGAACCCAACGCACACAGGCTGCCCCATGAGCTCGAGGGCAAGGGCATCGTCTTCACCGATGCGCTTTCCGCCATCGACCAGTGCGATATCGTCGTCCTGCTGGTCGACCATCGGCAGTTCAATCTGGTCGATCCCGAAGCGCTCAAGGACAAGAAGCTCATCGACACCAGGGGTTTGTGGACCTGGCGCAAGGCACGCAAGCCCGACGCCCGCATCGAAGGCAAGAAATCAGCGCTCGAGGCGCTTCCTGCAAGTGCAGAGGAAGCCGCATGAACGCGCACGACCCTGCATGGGCGCAGCATCGCCTGTTGGCATCGCGGCGCCGGGAATTCCTCGGCGCGCCGATCCATGCGCTGACCATGGCCGAGACGCTGGCCATCGCCGATGAGGCGATGACCCTGCGGCGGCCGCTGCATCATGTGGTGGTGAATGTCGCCAAGCTTGTGAACATGCGCAACAATAGCGAGTTGCGGGAGGATGTGGCGACGGCGGATGTGATCAACGTCGACGGCATCGGCGTGCTTTGGGGGGCGCGTCTTTGCGGCGTCGCGCTGCCGGAGCGGGTGGCGGGCGTCGACGTCATGATCAATCTGCTGAGCCTCTGCGCGAAGCGTGGCTTCAGGCCCTTCCTCCTGGGCGCCGAACAATCCGTTCTCGATGCCGTTGGAATGCGACTTGCCAGGGATTATCCGGGTCTCGTTGTCGCCGGCATGCGCAATGGCTATTTCAAGCCGGAAGACGAGGCCGGCATCGTCGAGGCGATCAACGCCTCGGGGGCCAACTGCCTGTTGGTGGCGATGCCGACGCCGCGCAAGGAGCGCTTTATCAAGCGCTATCGTGACGAACTCACCCCGAGTTTCGTCATGGGCGTGGGCGGCAGTTTCGATGTCTATGGCGGCAAGGTTGCGCGGGCGCCAAAACTGGTTCAAGCGGCCGGTCTGGAGTGGTTGTTTCGCGTGGCACAGGAGCCGCGACGCTTGTGGCGCCGCTACTATGACACCAACACCGCCTACGCGGCGCTGCTGTGCCGGGAGTTATGGGGCCGTCGGGGACGCCGGAAGGTCGATCCATAAATAGCTTTACCAGCCGACGACCCTGGGCTGCTGCATCAGTCCGAAGTCGGAGCCGCTTTTTCCAGGACTATGGAACGACAATTCGGCAAATGCCGTTGCGGCCTATGCGAGCCGCAGCCGCGCCCTCAGCTTGGCTACGAATTGCATCGCGGCGGCGGGATAAAACAGCCAGGTCAGCCCGAAGAAAACCACTGCGCCAGCGGCACCGCCGGCAACGAGCGAGAAGATGGCCGGCATATTGCCGAGCAGAGCGCTGGCAAGGCTGGCGGCCAGCCCGGTGCTGAGCGAGATGACGACCGACATGCCGATGTCGCGCCATGGCACCGGCACCGGCGTCAGCCGTTCGCTGATGATGATGCAGGCTAAAAGGCCTGCCAGCGATCCGCCCGCCAGCGCCAAGGCAGCGCCGACCTCCGCCATCGGCGGGATCAACAGGACGGACAGCGCGATTGTCGCCACCGAGCCGAAGGAATTGGCGATGATCAGCAGCCACGGCCGCTTGTGCGCGTGCACCACGGTGCCATAGACGAAGCTGGCGAGATTGGCACACAGCACGCTGAAGGCGATGATCGGAAAGAGCAGGCCGAAACGGCCGTGATACTCGGCGGGCAGCAGGAGTTGCGTGATATCGCTGCTGAGTGCGACCAGCATCGCTGCAACCGGCAGGCAAAGGCGCATCATCAAGGCCATCAATTGCGACAGCAGCCGGCCCGATGCCGCGGGCCCGTCGTCGTCGAACCGGCTGACCACCTCGGGAAAGGCGCCCATGTTGATGGAATTGGCGACCATATCGATCGGCTGGCGGGCCAGTGCATAGGCTGCGGCGAAGATCGCCACCGCGCCGGCATCGTAATAGATCTTGAGGAACACACGCTCGGCGCTGTGCAGGCCGAAGCCGACCAGCGCCATGATGACCAGGGGCACGCCGAGGACGAAGAACTCCTTTTGGGTGAAGCGTGGCGGACCGGCAACGACGCGTCGGGATGCCATGACGCCCGCCACGATGCCGGCGATCAGTACACCGAGGCTGGAGCCGAGCGATACCGTCAGAAAGGAATCTTGAAACATGACGATGGCGCCGATCGGCAGCGCCAGCTGCAGCACGGCGCGCAGGAACTCGAGCATCGAATAGACCGAATGACGCTGCTGCATCTGCAGCACCGTCAACGCGTAGCGGCCGATGGAACCGGCGATCAGGTAGCTGCAGACGGCGATCGCGAACTCGACCCAGCGCTCCGGCACGATCACTGCAGAGGCGACCACGGATATGATCAGCGCCAGTGCCGTGCTGGCAAGCAACACCCGCCCGGCCAGCATCAGGCTGCCGCGGCTGACGTCGCCTTTGCCGCCAAGCCTGAGCAAAGCGATGCGCAGCCAGTTGGTGACCGCAATGTCGGTCATTTCGCCGATGGTCACCACCAGGGTCAGCAGCCCATACTCGGTCTGGTCGACCAGCCGCGTCACGATGACCAGCAGGAGCAGAGCGGAAATCCGCGTCAGCAGGATCGCCGGGGCGTAGATGAGCGTGGAGCGCAGCAGCAAAGGGTTGTCCCCGGAAAATTCCGCATCGACTAACCGTCGACCGGCGGAAAATCCAGCGCGACAGCGGCGAAGGGTGAACAGATTCAGTTTGAACTAAAAGATTTGCCGTAAACTTACCGGGAACGTTTGCTTTGTGGTTACGCGGTCCGTGCTATCGAGAATACCATGCTGCAAAGTCTCTTACCCGATCGAAAAATACATGTCTTGGTCGCGACCCCGTCGGGTGTGTCGGGGCAGGGCGGCATCGACCGCATCATGGCGGCGCTCGATCGAGAACTCCAACGGCAGGGAGACGGAAAGGTCGAAGCGCGGTTCCTTCCCAGTCGCGGTTCGGGCTCGGTCGCGCTGTCGGTCCTCTACATGATTGGCTTTTGCCTTCGGATGGTGGTCGCGCGTGTTGCCGGCCGTGCCGACGTCGTTCACATCAACGTATCGAGCTTTGGCAGTACCTACCGCAAGATGGTCATCGCGAGGTGCGCGCGATTGCTCGGCATCCCCTATGTGCTGCATTTGCATGGAGCTCAATACCAGACGTTCTGGAAGGAAAACCGCAGCTTCATGAGCCGCCGCATCCGGCATATGTTCGAGCATGCCGATCGGATCGTGGTTCTGGGCCGTATCTGGCGCGACTTCGTCACTGCACGGGCGCCAGGCGCGGCCACGAACATCGTGATTGTGCCCAATGCCACCGAAGTCCCGTCCCTGGCCCATGTCGGTGGTGGAGACAGCGTTCACATCCTGTTCCTGGGCCGTATCGGCGACCGCAAGGGCGTGCCGCAATTGTTGGACGCACTGCATCGCATGAAGCCTGTCAGGCAGTGGCGCGCCACAATCGCCGGCGATGGTGACGTCGAGGCCGTACGGGCAAGATCGGCCGGGCTGGGGCTTGCCGGATGTATCGCCTTTCCAGGCTGGGTGGGTCCGAACGAGGTTGCATCGCTGATCGCTTCGGCCGACATTCTGGCGCTCCCCTCATTCGCCGAAAACCTCCCGGTCTCGGTCATCGAGGGAATGGCCTCCGGCCTCGCAGTGGTCACCACGCCTGTCGGCGCGGTAGAGGACATCATCATCGACAGGAAAACCGGGTTGCTGGTGCCTCCCGGCGATGTGGCGGCGCTGACCGAGGCACTGACAGAACTGGTTGACGACACGGCGTTGCGCGCCCGTCTTGGCTCGGCTGCCATGGCGGTGCACCGGGAACGGCTGGAGCTTTCTTCGTTCGCGGCATCGATATGCCGTGTGTGGCATGAGGCGGCAAACGGCAGGTCCGGTGCAAAATCATGAATTTTCTTGACGTAGCGCGCGGTGCCTATGTGCGAAGCCCGCCAGCGGTCAGGCGGCTGCTGGCGCCCATGCTGGCGCTGGCGCCAACGCGGGTAAAATTTGGTGCGACCTATCGGTCGTGGCGGAGCCGGATCGCCATGGCCGCCGAGGATCCTGTCTATGCCGGGCAATTTCATCTGGCCGCGCTGCGCGCGCTGTTGCGGAAAGCCCATGCCGGCAGTCCGTTCTATCGCGAGTCGATCGACCGGGCCCTCGGTCCTGGCTTCGATCTGTCGACGCTGGGACTTGCCGACCTGCGCCGCCTCCCGGTCCTGTCCAAGGACATCCTGCGGGCGGCTGGAACTGCAGCGTTGGCGGTGCCGATTGCCCAACTGGATGAGGCCTCCGGCAACGGCTCCAGCACCGACAAGCCATTTCGCTTCTATCTCGACAAGGATCGGAGCGCCCGCGAGATGGCGTTTGTCTACCACGTCTGGTCGCGGATCGGTTACGATGAAGACACGGCGCGCGTCTGCTTCCGCGGGTTCAGCCTCGATGCCACCGGCAAGCGACTGCATGAATGGGACCCGGCACTTCGCGAGCTAAGGCTCTCTGTCTTTCCAATGACGGTCGACGACGCCGATGCCTATCTCGACCTGATCGACGCACGGGGCATCACGTATTTTTATGGCTATCCCTCGGCCATAGAGCTGTTTTGCCGGCATATGCGCGTGCTTGACCGAGTACCAAAACGGCCCGTCAAGGGCATGATGATGATCTCGGAGCCAGTCCATCCCCATCAACGGGAGATCATCCGAAGCGTTCTTGGCAACGTGCCGCTGTCCTGCTTCTATGGGCTCAGCGAAAAGGTGCTGTTCGCCGAAGAAACGCCCGGAGCCCCCGGCAGCTACGAGTTCAATCCTCTCTACGGCCTCGCCGAATTGGTCGACGCGGCAGGCGAGCCGGTAACAGAGACAGGCAAGGAGGGAAGGCTCGTCGGCACTGGCTTCCTGTCGACCGGCATGCCTTTCATCCGCTACGATACCGGCGACTCTGCCCGGTTGGTGGAATTGCCGAATGAGGCAAACGGCCAGCGGCTTAGAGTCGAGGCTGTCATGCCGCGCCGAAACGTCGACTATCTGGTGACCGCCGACGGCGGCCGGGTGGTGACGACGCACCTGGTGCCCGACGGCCCCGCATTCTTCGACGGCATAGAGGAGCTGCAATTCTACCAGGACCAGCCCGGCGAGGCATTGATTCGCTATATCCCGACCGCCGGGGCGGCACCTGCCTGCGCCGCGCGACTCGTCGAGACGTTGGTCAACCGCACAAACGGTCGTATCCGGTTTTGCCTGAAAGCCGTGGACCGCATTGCCGCCGGGCGGGGCGGCAAGCGGGCGCTCATCAACCAGCAACTCGACATGTCGCGTTACTGAAGCGCAAGACCCAGCGCTCGCACCAGTCCGCCATCAGCTACGGGCGGTCCGTCGGGGAGGATCAGCGACATCCCATGCGGATTGGCGAATTCCCAGACGGACCAAGGTATCGCGAAGCGTTCCGCCTGCTGGCGCACCGATTCGAGATAGCGCAGACGGTCAGCGTCGAACGCGCCCATGCGGCCGTCCGCCGACATGAGGATGACGCCGAATTCGCCCATGAACAGTCGCCGGCCTGGAATGCCATGCGCCTCGGCCCAGTCGACCGCTTGACGGAAGCTCGCCTCGAGTTGGCTCGGCCCCCAATTCTGCTCGAAATACCGGGCGATTGCTTGACGCGCCGCGACCATGTTCATCACCTGCTCGACCGGGCTCAAGCCGGCGGCGTCCATCCGGGCCTTAAGGGTTTCGGTCACCTTTTCGGGCGTGCTGCTGTCGGCCGGCCAAGGCAGCCCCGAGGCGAAAGCGCCTGTCCCGTCAGACCGCTGGTGCGTGAAACTGTGCGGCTCGTACATATGGAAGCTGTAGTAGACATTCGGATCGTCAAAGCCGGGGGCGAGATTGACCAGTCCGGCAATGCTGCCGCCACAGGCGCCTGTTGCGACGATGGTGAGTTCACTGCTGACTGCGCGAATATCGCGGACCGTGTCTGCCATGATCCGTTGCCAGTCATCGCTGCCGCTCGAATTACAGGGGTAGTATGCCGGCTCGTTGTAAGGCTCGAGGGCTACCTTGTCGGTGCCAACCCTGGCCAGCATGGCGGCGACCGCCACAACCATTTGGCGATAGCTGGCGACGCCTTCGCTGTCGGCACCGTCATAGATCATCTCCATGCTGTAGGCCGGAACCTGGGTGACGCCGTGCAGGTCGAAAACCACCTTGAGGCCGGCCGACGTGACCCGCTCGACCGCGGCGGCAAGTATGTCGAGCGCCTGCTGGCGTTTGGCGCCCCGGCTGGCAAGCAGAGGGCCGGGGTCGACGCTCAGCCGGACGAAGTCGAAGCCCATCGACCGAATGTGCGTAAACGCGTCGCCGGGCCAATCGGTGAGCGGCCTATGTCCAGCGCGCCACTCCTGCTCGCTGCGATAGGGCGGCCAACGGTAGGATCCATCCTCCTCCACCGGCGACCAGTTGAGCCATTCATGCACGCCAACGCCGCGCTGCAGCGGGATCGGCGCAGCGCTGGCGGCTATCGCCATGCCGAGCATCCACGCTGCAACAAACGCCGTCCTTCTCATCGCCACTCTTTCCGTTTCATGATTGGAGATATTAACCGCAGGATCGGAAAAGAGGATTGCGGTCGCTCGGCTTTTCGACAGCATGGTATACAAGAATCGAAACCCTGGCGGGGCGGTATGAGAATCGGCTGGTACATCAACCGGTTGCGCAGCATGGAGCCGGCTGAGGTGTTGCACCGGCTGGGCGAGCAGCGTCGAAGGATCGCTTCGCGCCGCCGCGACGGCGGTTGGCAGCGTTATGCTTCGCCCCGGTTGCATCCGGTGCTGCGTGGATTGCGCGATGCTGTGCTGGCTGCGACACCGGCACAACGGCAAGCCATAGCGGCGGCGGCGCAAAAGGCGCTTGGCGGCGAGTTTTCCGCACTTGGGCGGACATGGCCACGGCGCGATCCCGATCGGCTGTTTCCTCCCGAGCTTTGGCGCCTTGATCCGGTGACCGGCGGGCTTTGGCCGGGTGCCGAGGCCCATACTTTCGATATCGATTTTCGCCATGGCGGCGGCCGCGGCGATGTAAAATACGTGTGGGAGATCAACCGGCTGCAGCAGTTGCCGCCACTGGCCGCCCACCTGCTTCTCGCCGGCGACGACCAGTCCCGGAGGGCCATAGAGGCGGCGATCGACAGCTGGCATTCAGCCAACCCGCCGTTTCGGGGGGTCGGCTGGGCCTCCGGCATCGAAGTCGCGCTGCGAGCCATCAGCCTGATTGTCACCATGGACCTGGTCGGCGACCGACTTGGCGCGGCGACACGGCAGCACGTGGGCGAAATACTGGCGGCAAGCGCCTATTGGCTGCCGCGGTTCCCCTCCCGTTTTTCCTCCGCCAACAATCATCTCGTCGCAGAACTGGCTGGCGAGTATCTGATCGGCCTGGCATTGGGGGCCGCACCCGACGCTGCACGCGAAGCCCTCCTGGGTGAGGCGCGCAAGCAGATTCTCGCCGATGGCGCCGGTGCCGAGCAGACCCCGACTTACGCGGCCTTCACCGCCGAACTGATCTTGCTGTGCGTCGCAGCGGCACGCCAGGCCGGAACGCCGTTTGCCTCGCCCGTTGAAGCGCGCCTGGCCGCTTTTGCCAATTTCGTCGCCTGGCTGCCACCAGCCGCCGGCTTTGGCGACAATGACGAAGGTCGCGTGCTGACGCTCGGTGACGAGCCGGACTATGTCCGATCCGTCGCCGCCGCCATCCATGGCTTTCTACAGATGCCGGGCAACGCTGCTGAGCCCGACGATTTTCGGGCGCTTGTCTTTGGCACGCCGTCGGAGCCGGCACCGGTGTCGCGTGGGCTGCAAACGTTCACGCAGAGCGGGCTCTCGGTCTGGCGCGGCGAGATGAACGGCCGCAGCATCGATCTGACATTCGACCACGGCCCGCTCGGCTATCTCTCGATAGCGGCTCACGGCCATGCCGACGCGCTGTCGCTCACCTTGTGCATCGATGGCGAGCCGGTGCTGGTCGATCCCGGCACCTGGCTCTACGGTTCGGGAGGCGTCTGGCGCGACTGGTTTCGCTCGACACCGGCGCATAACACGCTGAATATCGAGGGCAAAAGCCAAAGCATCATCGCCGGGATGTTCAACTGGTCGCACAAGGCGGTTGCGGAGTTGGTGGAGAGCGAGCCGGGAACGCACTGGAAGCTGCGCGCCCGCCATGACGGCTATAAAAGCCGCTTCGGCGTCATGCATCAGCGCACCGTGATGCACCGGGCCGACGGCATCGTCCTGACCGACCAACTGCTCGGCGGCAGGCGTGTGGCCGAGATCGTCTTTCAACTCGCAGCCGGCCTCGGCACCGACCGGGACGAAAACACGGTCACGGTATTGCGCGGCGATGAGCCGCTGATAGCCATGCGCTTTCCGGACGCTGCGGTCGACATCCGTGCCGGCGGCGACGCACCGGGGCAGGGCGGCTGGGTTTCGCCGCGTTTTGGCGTCAGGCAGCCGGCCGAACGCATCGCCTGGCGTGGCGAAGTGGGCGAAGACGGAATTGAGATACAGCTCGCAGCAATCGCCCCGCCGCCGCTATGATAGCGACCGGCGCTGCAGCGGAGCGGCCTCTCCGGTGTTTCGGCATGTTCGAGATTAATTGCGTTCGAACTTTTAGCGTTTTGTTACGGTTGAACTGCTAGTCTGGCGCAAATCCGGCATGCTTATGCTTGTTGCAGCCGCAATAGCCATTTGGTTGCCGGCAACATGCAGTGGGTTTGGCAAGTTTCTTGCTTCGCAATTCGCCGGACGGCCATTTTACGGCCCAGGAGCCACCGCACCGATGTTTTCTGAATTCGCCGGATTGATTGTGGAAAAGCTTTCGAACGTCGATCTGGTGACGCTCGGCCTCCTGCTTTTCACCGCACTGGGGAGCGCGGTGGTCGCTTACTGGCGGACTGTCGAGCATAAATCCCTCAGGGACTTTTTCGATTTCGCTTTCCCGGCGGAAGTCATCCTGCACCCGTCGGCGCGAGCGGATGTCCTATTTTGGGTCACCAAACGGGCGATAATGCCATTCCTGCTCATCCCTGCCGGCGTCACCTTCGTTGCCGCCGTCGGCTATGGGACGCACCACGCAATCGGCTGGCTGCTGGGTATCCAGGCGCCGCTCATCGATGGCGCGGCCGGACCGGTGACGATCGTCGTCTTCACCGCAACCATGCTGATCGCCTACGACATTTCATACTATCTCTACCATGTCGCCCAGCACCACTTCCCGTTCCTGTGGGAATTGCACAAAGTGCATCATTCGGCCGAGGTGATGGTGGGAATCACCAAGGATAGGGTTCACCCGCTGGACGACCTGATGAACCGTATCTGGGATGGCGTCATCCCGGGGATCTGCTTCGGCATCTGGAGCCTGATCGCGCTCGATCCAGTCGAGATCGCCATCTTCGGCATCAACGTCTATGTCATCCGCAACATCCTGATGATGGACTTTGTTCGTCATACCCATTTCAAGATTTCCTTCGGCCCATTGAACAACGTCATCTTGTGTCCGCACTGGCACCAGGTGCACCACAGCATCGACCCTCGCCACTACGACAAGAATTTTGGCCTGCTGTTTTCGTTCTGGGATCGCCTCTTCGGGACGCAGTTTGTCCCGGATCCGGATGAAGACCTCAAATTTGGCCTGATTGATCGCGATGTGCGCGACTATCAATCGCTCTTTGGGCTTTACATCCTGCCGCTCAGGAAGATGGGAGGGCATGTCCGCAGACTGTTCCAGAGGCGTCCGGATGCCATCGCAGAGGATCGTTCCCCTTCATGAACACCATTGTTTCGATTGACGCCTCGAGCGCAGAGCGCCTGGAAGTTGTCCGTTCGGCGGATCGCCTGGCTGCGATCGAAGCCGATTGGGCGCATCTCTGGCATCGCACCGATGGGCTGGTCTTTCAGAGTCATGCCTGGATTTCGGCCTGGTGGAATACCGTAGCGGACCGTGACCAGCGCGCGCTGCGGATCGGCCTGGTCTGGAATGGTGACAGGCTCGTTGCTGTCGTTCCCATGGCGATCCGCAAGCGCAAGGGCCTGCGGTTTCTCGAATGGGCGGCCAGCAGCTATACCGATTACGGCGATATTCTCGTTGCTCCGGAATGCTCGTTATCGGCCCTGCAGGGAGTATGGGCCCGGATCTGTGACGCCGGTGGCTTCGATATTGCCTTTCTCAATCGTCTCTTGCCGGGTGCGGCGGCCCGCAAAATTCTCACTCCGGATACCTCCAGCGGGATCAGACTTCGCCCCAATCACAGGGAGGAAGTCAGTTATCGCGTCGCCGGACAGTGGGCGAGCGGAGGGGCGTGGTTCGCGGAGCAGTCGAAAAAGACACGGCAGAATTATCGGCGCGGCGTCAAGACGTTGGAAGAAGCCGGCGAAATGAAATTTCGCCTGCTTGCGCCAGACGAGCCACTGCAGCCGGTACTCGACCGGCTCTCTGCCCTGAAGCGCAGATGGCTGGTCGAGCGCAAGCGTGAATCGCAACTTTTCGAAGAGGGAGCGCCGGTACTGGCCGCACTTGTTGACGCGCTGGCGCGTGCCGGCGTGCTGCACATTTTCGTACTTGAATGCAATGGCGCAATGGTCGCGGTTTCCATCAACTTCGTCCAGCACCACACCATGATGGCGTTCGTGACCACTTTCGATCCGGATTTCAGCCAAGCGTCGCCGGGCATGATCCTGATGATGGACTACATACAGTGGTCGTTCGATCACGGCTTGAGCACGGTCGATTTCCTGTGCGGCGCAGAGGCGTTCAAGCATAAATTCGCAACGCAGGGCGTTGTCCTGCAATCCGTCCTTGGGACGCGCACGGCGCAAGGCTCGCTCGCTTCCCTTGCCGATCGTATGCGTCAAAGGGTCCGGCACGCACGCGGGCGCGGATTGGCAACGACAGCTTGATTTTCGGCTTTGATCGGCGCCGGAACGCCGTGTCCGACCGGCAATGGCAAGCGGTGCCATATCGCTTCCGGGCCGCCGGCAGCACGAACTGCTCAAAGTGCCGATTGCGTCTGAGCTGGAACGACCCGCCAGATCTTGTTGCCGACATCATCCGCCACCAGCAGGGCGCCGCGCCGGTCTATCGCCACGCCCACGGGACGGCCAAAAGCCTTGTCGTCCTCGCTCAGGAAGCCGGTGAGGATGTCCTGGGGCGGGCCGGAGGGCCTGCCGCCTGAAAACGGCACGAAAATCACCTTGTAGCCGCTGTGCGGGCTGCGGTTCCACGAGCCATGCTGCCCGACGAAAGCGCCATTCCTGTATTGAGGACCGAACAGGTCGCCTGTGTTGAAGGTCAGTCCCAATGAAGCCGTGTGCGCCCCGAGCGCATAGTCCGGCTTGATCGCCTGGGCGACGAGGTCGGGCCGCTGCGGCTTGACGCGATTATCGACGTGCTGGCCAAAATAGCTGTAAGGCCAGCCATAGAAGCCGCCATCCTTCACCGAAGTCATGTAATCCGGCACCAGGTCGCTGCCGATCTCGTCGCGCTCGTTGACGACGACCCAGAGCTCACCGCTTTGCGGATGCCACGACAGGCCGTTCGGATTGCGCAGGCCGGAGGCGAAGAGACGCGTCTGCTTCGAGGCGAGATCGATCTCCAGCACGGCGGCGCGGTTTTGCTCTGCCTCCAGGCCGTTCTCGCCGACATTGGAATTGGATCCGACCGTCGCATAGAGCTTCTTCCCGTCTTGCGAGGCGGTCACGTCCTTGGTCCAGTGGTGGTTCCTCCCCGCAGGCAGGTCGACGATCTTCTCCGCCGGTGCGGTGATCTCGGTCGCACCCTCCTGGTAGGGAAAGGCCACGATTGCATTGGCGTTGGCGACGTAGAGCTTGCCGTTGAGCAGGGTCATGCCGAATGGCGAGAACAGCCCGGTGAGAAAGGCGGTTCTGGTTTCTGCCACCCCGTCGCCGTCCTGATCGCGCAGCAGCGTGATGCGATTGGCGCTATGCGTCCCCGCGCCGGCCTGGCTCTGGAAGAAATTGACGAAGAAGCGCCGTATGCTGAAGCCCTCCTCCGGCCTGGGCGGCGCATTGCTCTCGGCCACCAGCACGTCGCCGTTTGGCAACACATACAGCCAGCGCGGATGGTCGAGCCCGCGGGCATATTCGTTGACTGCAAATCCCTGGGCCGCTGTCGGCTTGGTGCCCTGCGGCCATGGCATGGCCTTAGCGACATGGACGGTCGGCAGCCAGGTCGGATTGGGCTCCGGCAGGGTCGGGTTGGGGCCATAGGTCTCGGCGATCGGAACGGTCGCCTCTTCGCGCGACAGGAAGAAGATCGCTCCTGCGGCGGTTACGAGAACAATGATCAGTATGAGAAGGGCGGTGGCCAAGTTTTTCACCAGAACCTCGAAAAACGTCGAAAGAACGCAAACGCGCTTATCGCGTTGCGGTTGCCGACGCAGCGGCCGATCGGGAGAAGTAGGCCGCAAGCGCGCGGACGTCGTCGTCCGTCAGACCCTTCGCGGCATTTGCCATGAGATGGCCGAAGCGCGTTCCACCCCGCTTTCCCGCCCTGAACAACCCAAGCTGCGTCTCGATGTAGGGCGCCGGCTGGCCGGCGATCGAGGGATAGAGCGGGCTGCGGTCCTGTCTTCCGTGACAGCCGAGACAGGCGGGCACATTGGCCTGCCTGACGCCGCTCTCGGCGATTTCCTTGCCGCGCCGGACAAGTGCTGGATCGCCGCCGCCGCCGGGGTGCATCGCCGGCAGGGCAGCGAAATGCCTGGCCAGGTCCGGCCAGAGTTGAGGCCCTGCCGCAATGGCGGGCAGGCTCATCAACCCACTTGCCCGGCCTTCCTCGGCATAGGCACGCAGGCTTTCAAGCAGATACGCCTCGCTCTGCCCGGCCAGAACGGGTATCGCGGGACCGCGTCCAAAACCGTCCTCGCCGTGGCAGCGGGCGCAATCCGCCAGCGCTTGCGGCAGGGTTTCGGCAGCGCCTGCGGGAGGCGCAAGCCTTTCGCCATAGGCGAGATCGCGATAGGCGGCCTCGTCCAGCGACGGCAGTTCGCGCAGGAAGGCGACCATCGCCCAGACCTCGTCGTCGCGTTCCTGCGTCGGCCAGGCCGGCATGCCGGTGAAACGCACGCCGTGCTTGACGATACGAAAAAGCTCCGCGTCCGACCATTCGCCGACGGCCCCGGCAAGGTCAGGCGGCTGCGGCAGTATTCTCATGACGACAGGAGATCGCGGCTCGCCCGGCGCGCCGTGACAGATGGCGCAGCCGCGTGCGAAATGCCCGGCGGCCGGCTGAATCGCATGGCGCGGCAGAGCCTCTGGAGCGTCGACCGCCAGGGCATAGGTGCGCACAGCCGATCGCATGGCGAAATGGAGGAACCATTCCGTGATCTTCCAGTGGCCGCTCGAGGCACCGACATTGAAAAAGCCGATCCAGGCCCCCAGCACCACGACGAAGGGCAGAATGGTAAGCGCTATGGCGAGCTTCTTCCAGCTGATATGCATCAGACCGTCTTCCGCGGTGGTGTGGCGAGGATGCGCGCGAAAAGCGTCACGCCGCCGGCCAGGTAGACCGCGGCGCCGACCAGAAGCATGATGACGCCGCCAAGTTCCTGATCCTGCTGGGCGGAAAGCGCGATGCCGAAGCAGCTTGTCTCGCCGGTCCCATAAAGCGGCCGCGGGGTCAGCGCCAGCAGCGCGCCGAGCAAGGTCATGTGGATGGACGTCAGAAGCAGGGCGAAGGCGCCGGCGGCATAGCCTGTGGTGTCCGAGCCGCGGCGCGGCAGGCAGGCCAGCCACAGGAACAGCCCGGCGGCAAGGAACGTGACCTGCTCGACAGCGGTGACAAACAGCGAGCTTTGCGCCAGAGCCCGCAAGGCCGGTGCGTGCCAGGACCAGACGACGATGAGTTCGACGAGGGAGGCGGGGAGGGCGAGGGTGAACGCCCGGCTCGCACCTGGTGTCGGGCCGAGCGGGACCCCAATCGCCATCAGCGGCGCGGCGATCGCCACCACTCCCATATGCGCCAGCATGTGCGCCGAAAACGAATCCCGCAAGCCATCGAGCAGCGGCCCGAGCCAGACCAGGGCAAGGACGAGGATGCCGAGGATGAGGCAGGCGCGTCTCACCGGATACACTCCGTCAGGAACAATGCAGGCATCGCGGTGAAGATCACGGCGATGAAGCTGAGACCCGAGAGCAGCAGCGTCGCAAAGCCCTGGAACAGGGTCCGGTCGCGTCTCGTCGGATCGTCGTGCGGCGGATCGTCTGTGCCGAAGCCCCATTGCCGCCAGGCGAGCCATGCTGACAGCGCGATCAGCGAGAGGGCGATCACGGTGGCGGCGGCGATGCCGGCGCGCACAGCGCTGAAACTCAGCCCGACAAGCTCGGGCTTGGCGCAATAGATCGCTGCGCCGATGTAGCAAACAAGGAAATGCGCAGCCCACACCACCGGCGCAGTGAACAGCGTCCACAGTGTCTCGATCTGTTTTGGGACAAGCCACATCGGCGCCTCACATCGCTGCCGGAAAGAGGCCGATGATGGCGAAGGTGGTGACGGCGGCAATCAGCAGGAAATGCCAGTAGAGCACCACATTGCCTAGATCCAGGTCATGCTTCGGCGTCAGTCGGCCGGCCAGCGAGCGGGCCAGGCAATAGGCCTGCATGACTGTGCCGAGCGCTGCATGGGCGAGCACCCAGATCACCAGGATCCAGACGATTGCGGGATAGACGTGGCGCGTCGGGTCCATGCCTGGAGACAATGGCGCGGCCAGGCCTGTGGCGGACGCAGCAACAGTCGTTAGCAGGGACAGCACCAGCAAGCCGCGCATAGTGGCCGTAGCGCCGCGCCTGTTGACCGTGCGTGCCGCCACCATCAGGCCCCACGCCGCAGCGAACAGGCTGGCAGCGACCAGCGACCAGACCGCATCGGGCCCGGCAATCCCCGCGGTGAAGTTGGCATGGATCGTCCAGTAGAAGAAATAGCCGAAGACGAGGCTGGCGAACGCGGTGCCATCGCCCACCATGGTGATGAACATCGCCCACCAGCCGACCGAATCGGAGCCGGAGGCATAAAGCGGCAGGCTGAGGCCCAGGCCGACATCCTTTTCCGGCTTCTCGGGGATTTCGCCAGTGCCCGTCCAGAGCCAGTAGATGACTGCGCAAAAGCAGATGATTGCGGCCAGCGCCGTCGCGATCCACCAGTGGAAGGTAAGCGCGATGAAGGCGCCTCCGAGCGAAAGAGCCGAGACGATGGTGACATGGGAGGTGCCGCCGACCCGCAGCACCTGGACGGGTTCGGCGTCGAGCACGGTGGTGACCAGTCCCTCGCGCCATCCCTCTTCCGCGTCGGGCAGATAATAGCGGCCTTCATTGACTTTGCGGGCAAGGTCCTTCTGGTCCCACAAGGGGTAGCGGCTGCGCACGATGGGTATCGAGCGGACGCCCCAGTTCTCCTCCGGCTCGGAAATCCATTCCAGCGTGCCGGCATTCCACGGGTTGAATTCGCCGCGCGGCTGCCGGTGCTTTGGCCTGAGCACGTCGAAGACGACCACCAGCACGCCCGCGGCGAAAATGAAGGCTCCGGCCGTCGAGATCAGGTTCAGCCAGTCCCAGCCGATTTCGGCTGGATAGGTGAAGACGCGACGGGGCATGCCGCGCAAGCCGCTCAGATGCATGGGGAAAAAGGCAATGTTGAAGCCGCAGAACATCAGCCAGAAGGCGAGCCGCCCCAACCCGTCTGAGAGCTTCTTCGCGTCGATCAGCGGGTAATAGTAATAGAGCCCGGCCACGACCGGGAAAAGCATGCCGCCGATCAGCACATAATGGAGATGCGCAACGACAAAATACGTGTCGTGGGCCTGCCAGTCGAAGGGTGCGAGCGCCACCATGACGCCCGTCAGGCCACCAATGACGAAGATGGCCAGCCCTCCGGTGCCGAACAGCATCGGGGTCGAGAAGATCACCCGGCCGGCCAGCATGGTGGCGATGAAGACGAAGATCTGCACGCCCGTCGGGATCGCCACCGCCTCGGAGGCCGCCGAGAAGAAGGCCAGCGAGATCTGCGGCAGGCCTGTGGCAAACATATGGTGCACCCACAGGCCGAAGGAAAGGAACCCTGTCCCCACTGCCGCGAGCACGATCCAGGAGTAACCGACGATCGGACGCTGGGAAAAAGTCGGCACGATCATGGCCATCAGCGCGATCGCCGGCAGGAAGATGATGTAGACTTCCGGATGGCCGAATATCCAGAACAGATGCTGCCACAGCAGCGGGTCGCCGCCGCGCGCTGCGTCGAAGAACGGCCAATCGAACATCCGTTCCATCTCGAACAGGAGGTCGCCGGCGATCAGCGGCGGGAAGGCGAACAGGATCATTCCGGCAACGATCAGCAGGTACCAGGCGAAGAGCGGCATCAGATTGATGCGCATGCCCGGCGCGCGGCATTTCATGATGCCGACGATGAGCTCGACGGCGGCCGCGATCGAGGCGACTTCGATGAAGGAAAGGCCGAGCAGCCAGATGTCGGCGCCAATGCCGGAGAACTCCTTGTCGGTGGCGAGCGGCGGATACATGAACCAGCCTGCCGACGGCGCCGCATTGAAGAAGATCGAGCCGCAGACGAAGATACCGCCGAGCAAAAAGCTCCAAAAACTGAAGGCTCCGAGGCGCGGAAACGGCATTTCGCGGGCGCCCAGCATCGGCGGCAGCAGGAAGATCGCGACCGCCTCGAAGATCGGCACCGCGAACAGGAACATCATCACCGTGCCGTGCAGGGTGAAAGCCTGGTTGAATAAATCGGCCGAGAGGAAGTCGTTGTCGGGCACGGCGAGCTGCAGTCGCATCAGCAGCGCGAGCACGCCGGCAAACAGCATGAAGGCGAAGGCGGCCGAGCCGTACCAGAGGCCGATCTGGTAATTGTTCACCGAGGTCCAGTAGCGCCAACCGGTCGGATTGGCCCACACAGCGCGCAGCCGCTGTTCCTGCGCCTTGTATTCTTCCGGCGAACGCTCCTTGACCGCAGCGCTCATCGCAGGCCTCTCAGCCAGGCGGCTATGGCGCGAATGTCGTCCGGCGGCAACATGTCGAAGGCCGGCATCCTGGAGCCGGGCTTGATCAGCTCGGGCCGGGCGATGAAGCTGGCGACGGCGTCTTCGGTGTTGGGCAGGATTCCGGCTGCGACGGTGGCGCGGGAACCGATATGCGAAAGATCCGGGCCGATCAGGCCGCGCGCATCGGTGCCCGCGACGACATGGCAGGACCCGCAGCCATGGCGCAGGAACAGCGCGCCGCCGCTTGCGCCGGCCCCTTCCGCGGGAATTGCCTGGGCGGCAAGCCAGGACCGGAAGGCTTCGGGCGCCATGGCGACGGCCGAGAGCGCCATCAGCGCGTGAGACGTGCCGCAATATTCCGCGCACGGGCCGCGGAATAGACCAGCTTTGGTGGCCATGATCGAAAGCCTGTTGGTGCGGCCGGGGATCATGTCCATCTTGCCGCCGAGCGGTGGGATCCAGAAGGAATGGATCACATCGGCGCTTTTCAGGGTCAATTCGACCCGCTCGCCGACCGGCAGCCTGATCTCGTTGGCAGACGCGACCGGCGGTCCCAGAGGAGGGTGATAGACAACTTCCCACCAGAACTGCCTGCCGGTGACTTCGATCCGCAGGGCGGCGGGGCTCGCCTGGGCGAAGGGCCGAAGGCCAGGCATCAGCCACAGCGCATAGGCGAGCAGCGCACAAAGCGTGACCGAGGGGAAGACTACGCCGCCCCAAAGGATGATGCTGCTGGCAGACTTTTCGGCCAGCCTGCGGCGATTGACGAGGGCTGAATGAAGAAGCAGGCCGACCACGCCCAGCCAGATGACGGCGCCGCCGCTTAGCATGACCCAAAACAGCATTTCTACCTGCTGCGCTTCCGCTCCCGCGGACTCAAGTGCCGACTGAGTGCTCGTCTGGGCGCCGGCAGAGCCGCTCGCGAGCAATAATGACGCAGCTGACAGGCTGAAATATCGACCCATTTGCAACCCCTCCGCGGTAAACCGGCGAGAGGGGCGGAAGGTTCCGGGCAACTGAGCGTTCGAACTGGTGGAATGAACGTGTCGGTCGAGTCAGTGGACGGTTTTGCGTGTCGGCGGTTTTGCGCGCGAGTCGATGGCTTTCTGCAACAAGACGCGGGCCTCGCGTGTGAAACCTTTGGGCCAGAAGTGGCCGGAGCTCGTGGCGCCGCAGAGGCTACGGATTCTTCACCGACAGCAGTCCTTTTATGACTGGTTCTGTCACCAGAAATCCTTGTGGTCGGTTACGATCTGTTCTTCGAGTTCAGGGAATGGGCCACGGATTGCTACATGGCGCCGTCCGGCGGCGAACACCTGATGACAGCTCAGATCGAGGGTCAGATTCTCCGAATTGTCTCCGGTCAGCTCGGCCAGCCGCCTTTCGCTGAGTCCGTAGACCACGGTGCCGATGCCGGCCCAGTAACAGGCCCCGGCGCACATGCAGCACGGCTCGACCGAGGTCACCAGCGTGCATCGCTCGAGAAAGGTCGGGTCGTATTGCTGCGCAGCCGCGCGGGCCACGTTTGCCTCTGCGTGGCCAACGCCGCGATCCCGCGCGTAGGTGTTGCCCGACGAAAGCAGCACGTCGCCTTCCGGCCCGACCAGGAGCGCCCCGAAAGGATGATTGCCACTCGCCCGGCTCTCGGTGGCGATCTCCACGGCGAGACGTAGATATTCGGTATCGCTCTTCATGGCCGCCTCCTTGGGGTGCCCGTTCGTAACTGTACGCGTAAAGACCTCTTGGACAATTTTCAACGAGTGACGAAACAATTGCGCTCGATCGCCGTTTGCGCGTCATGACGGGCATTTTGGGCGGGTGTTGGATTGCCCAGAGGAGGCGACGATGAGCGCAACCGGCTTGAGATCCGTGTTCAAGGTACTCGCCAGGCATGTCGACCTCGGCCAGTCGGCCAAGGTGCGGGACGCGTTGCCGAAGCAGATCCGGGCGCTTTGGCCCGAAAGTGATGGAGTCTAAAGCGAGTCGCGTTCGACCGACTTCATGCGACGTGTTTTACGTTGTTTTACCGCCTCTGCCCGGGCCGTTTTCCTCGCGATACAGTCGCTCGGTGGCCCGATCGCTTTCTCTGCGCTCTGCAGGCCCCCGGCGTCGCCACGTAAGGAGTGCGTAGGCGAGCAGGATTGCCAGCAGTAGCGGGCCTCCAGCAACGACGATCAACCACATGCTGTTCTCGAACATGGAACATCTCCTTTCCCTCGTTACCTATCAGGAGCGAAACCGTTGCTCCCGGTGCAGGGTTGGACACCGCAGTGCAGCTCTCTTCGCCGAATGGCCAGTGATTCGCCATTCAAGTGCTGAACGCGGGCAACTGCTGAACGCGGGCAACTGCTGAGCGCGGGCAACTGTTGAGCGCGGGCAACCGTTGAGCGCGGGCAACTGCTGAGCGCGGGCGGTTTATTGCTTCAGAAAGGCAACTTGTACCCAGCGGGCTGTTGCGCTCGGCAAGCGCTGGTGGAAGAATGGACTTCCCTCGGAAACGTTCCATTGTGCGAGCCATTCGCTGGCTGACTTCCAGGCGTTCACGATATCTGTCTGGACCCCTAACATCCGGTCGCAGACGCACTACGTGTAATAGGGAACCACAAAGGCTTTCCGACAGTTGAGTGAAGAGGCGACAGCAACCAGACCGGCCGGGGCGAGGAATACCATGCGCGAGAACCACTCCGACGTCTTCGATCTGTTTTCGGAGATTTACACCAATGCGGCGCAGGAGGAGATAAGCATCCAGCAATATCTCCTTGCCTGCCGCGAGGATAAATCGATGTATGCTTCGGCGCCCGAGCGGATGGTCGAGGCGATCGGCGAGCCCACCCTGATCGACACCAGCATGGATGAGCGGCTCGGCCGCATTTTCTCGAACAGGACAATCAAGGTCTATCCCACCTTCGCCGAGTTCTATGGCATGGAGGACACGATCGAGCGCATAGCCGGCTATTTCCGCTATGCCTCTCAGGGGCTCGAGGAGCGCAAGCAGATTCTCTATCTGCTTGGCCCTGTCGGCGGCGGCAAGTCCTCGCTCGCCGAACGGCTGAAGAAGCTGATGGAGGAGCGTCCGATCTATACGCTGAAGGTCGGCGACCAGATCAGTCCGGTTTTCGAATCGCCGCTCGGGCTTTTCAATCCTGACCGCATGGGCGACCTTTTGGAGGACAAATACGGCATCGCGCGGCGCCGGCTGAACGGTCTTATCTCGCCATGGGCGGCCAAGCGCCTCGACGAACTGTCCGGCGACATCTCCAAGTTCAGCGTCGTCAAGCTCATGCCTTCGCGGCTACGCCAGATAGGCATCTCCAAGACCGAGCCAGGCGATGAGAACAACCAGGACGTTTCGGCCCTGGTCGGCAAGGTCGACATAAGACAGCTCGAGCATTTCAGCCAATCCGATCCGGACGCCTATTCCTACAGCGGCGGCCTGAACCGGACCACGCAGGGGCTGCTCGAGTTCGTCGAGATGTTCAAAGCGCCGATCAAGGTCCTGCATCCGTTGCTGACCGCTACCCAGGAAGGCAGCTACAACGGTACGGAAAACTTCGGATCTTTCCCGTATCAGGGCATCGTCGTAGCCCACTCCAACGAATCGGAATGGCTGCAGTTCAAGAACAACAAGAACAACGAGGCATTCCTCGACCGTATCCTGGTGGTCAAGGTGCCGTATTGCCTGCGGGTCACCGAAGAAAGGCAGATCTACGAAAAGCTGCTGCGCGAAAGCGAATTGGCCTCCAGTTCCTGTGCACCGGAGGTTCTCGACATTCTCAGCCGGTTCACCGTTTCGACCCGTCTGGCCGAGCACGACAATTCGCCGCTCTACACCAAGATGCGCGTTTATGACGGCGAGAACCTCAAGGACATAGATCCCAAGGCGAAGTCGGTTCAGGAATACCGCGATGCCGCCGGGGTCGATGAAGGCATGACCGGCGTCAGCACGCGCTTTGCCTTCAAGATCCTGTCGCAGACCTTCAACTACGACACCAAGGAAGTGGCCGCCGATCCCGTGCACCTGATGTACATTCTGGAGGAGGCGATCAAGCGCGAGCAGTTCCCCAAGGAAACGGAAGCCGCCTATCTCGACTTCATAAAGTCGGAACTGGCCACGCGCTATGCCGAGTTCATCGGCCATGAAATTCAGAAGGCCTATCTGGAGTCCTACAGCGAATACGGCCAGAACCTGTTCGACCGCTACATCGCCTATGCCGATGCCTGGATCGAGGACCAGGACTACAAAGACCCCGATACCGGCCAGATCCTCAATCGCGAGGTGCTGGACAACGAACTGTCGCAAGTCGAAAAGCCGGCCGGCATTGCCAACCCCAAGGACTTCCGCAACGAGGTCGTGAAGTTCACGTTGCGCGCAAGGGCGAGGAACCATGGCCGCAACCCGTCGTGGACGAGCTATGAAAAGCTGCGCGAAGTTATCGAGAAGCGGATGTTCGGCCAGGTCGAGGATCTGCTCCCGGTGATCAGCTTCGGCTCCAAGCAGGACAGCGTAACGGAGAAGCGGCATACCGAGTTCGTGCATCGGATGGTCGGACGCGGTTACACCGAACGCCAGGTCCGCCGGCTGGTGGACTGGTACATGCGGGTGAACAAGGCGGGCTGAGTCCGGCCGGGATGGTTCCATGCCGATCTTTGTCGATCGCCGACTGAACCCAAAGGACAAGAGCCTCGGCAACCGCCAGCGCTTCCTGAAGCGTGCGCGCGAAGAGCTGAAGCGAAGCATCCGGGATCGGATCCGTACCGGCAAGATCGCCGATGTCGACAGCGAGCACACCGTCTCGATGCCGGCGAGGGGCACAGCAGAGCCGAGCTTCAGCGATGCCAAGGACAGCGGCAGGCGGCAGCACATCCTGCCGGGCAACAAGCATTTCGCCCCGGGCGACCGGGTTCCGAAGCCCGGCCAGGGCGGCGGCGGCTCATCTCCCGGGAAAACGGTCTCGGAGGACGATTTTCGTTTCGTGCTCTCGCGCGAGGAGGTGCTCGACCTCTTTTTCGAGGATCTCGAACTTCCCGACATGGTCAAGCTCAACCTCAAGGAGATACTATCCTTCAAACCGCGCCGCGCCGGGTTCGCGGCGACCGGTTCGCCGACCAACATCAATGTCGGGCGCACGATGCGAAACAGCCATGGTCGCCGGATTGCGCTAAGGCGCCCCAAGCAGGAGGAACTCGATGCGATTGCGGAGCAACTCGCAATGCTGGAGGCCGAGCCGCAGATCGCGGCGCCGGCACGCCAGCGCATTGCAGCGCTGCGGGAGGAGCTTGAGCGACTTGAGCGCCGCCGCAAGCGGATCGCCTATGTCGATCCCGTCGACATCCGCTTCAACCGTTTCGACGCCCAGCCCGTACCGAACGCCAATGCGGTCATGTTCTGTCTCATGGACGTATCCGGCTCGATGGGCGAACGCGAGAAGGATCTGGCCAAGCGCTTCTTCGTGCTGCTGCACCTGTTCCTGAAACGGCGCTACGACCGCACCGAAATCGTCTTCATCCGCCATACGCACGAGGCGCAGGAGGTGGACGAGGAAACCTTCTTCTACAATACGCAAAGCGGCGGCACGGTTGTTTCCACGGCACTCGAGGAAATGCACCGCATCATCGCGCAACGCTATCCCAGCAACGAGTGGAACATCTATGCCGCCCAGGCGTCGGACGGCGACAATTTCGTCACCGATTCTGAGCGCTGCATCGGCCTGATGGACGGCCAGATCATGCGCCTGTGCCAGTATTTCGCCTATGTCGAGATCATCGACGAACGTGAGAGCCATATTTTCGGCACCACCGACAATGGAACCTCGCTCTGGCGCGCCTACAGCGTTGTCAACCAGCGATGGCCGAATTTCCAGATGAGCCGTATCGCCAACGCAGCCGACATCTATCCGGTCTTTCGCCAGCTCTTTGCCAGGCAGCCGGTCTTGCAGAAAAGCGCTTGAGGGGAGCCGATGGCGAACCAGACCATCAAGTCGGGCCAGACCAGCAAGTCGGGCCAAACCAGCAAATCAGGCCAAACCGGCAAACCAGGCCAAACCAGCAAATCAGGTTTGCTCTTTTCGGGGTCCGACTGGGATTTCAAGACACTGTCGCGCGCCTACGAAGCGATCGAGGCGATCGCCATCGAAGAGCTTCATCTCGACATCTATCCGGTGCAGATGGAGATCATCTCGTCCCAGCAGATGCTCGACGCCTATTCCTCGGTCGGCATGCCGCTGATGTATCGCCACTGGTCCTTCGGCAAGCATTTTCTCTACCAGGAATTGCTCTACCGCAAGGGCGGGCGGGGGCTCGCCTATGAGCTGGTGATCAATTCCAATCCTTGCATCGTCTACCTGATGGAGGAAAACACCATGGCCCTGCAGGCCCTGGTGACAGCTCATGCAGCGCTTGGCCATAATCATTTTTTCAAGAACAATCATCTGTTCCGGCAATGGACGGACGCCAGCGCGATCCTGAGTTATCTGGACTTTGCCAAGGGTTACATTGCCCGTTGCGAGGAGCGGCACGGCGTTGCCGCGGTGGAGGCGATCCTCGATGCGGCCCACGCGCTGATGGAACAGGGGGTCTTCAGATATCGCCGGCCGCCGAAGCTGTCGTCGGAGCGGCAGCGTGTAGGCGTTCGTGAGCGCCTGGAGTACGAAGAGCGTTCTTACAACGATCTGTGGCGCACGCTGCCGCCTTCGAAGGGTGGAGACAATGTTGGGGAAAAGAATTCCGACATCGCGGAGCGAAAGAAAACGCTCAAGTTGCCCGAGGAGAACCTGCTTTACTTCCTGGAAAAAAACAGCCTGGTCCTGGAGCCCTGGCAGCGTGAAATCGTCAGGATCGTCCGCGTCGTCGCGCAATACTTTTATCCGCAGCGGCAAACGCAGGTGATGAACGAAGGCTGCGCCACCTTCGTGCACTACACGCTGATGAACATGCTGTTCGATCGTGGCCTGATCAGCGAAGGCGCGATGCTGGAAATCCTGCGCAACCATTCGAACGTGATCTTTCAGCCGGGCTTCGACGACCCGCGGTTTTCCGGCATCAATCCTTATGCGTTGGGCCTCGACATGATGCAGGACATCCAGCGCATAGCGACCGAGCCGACTGCCGAGGATCGTGACTGGTTCCCCGATATCGCCGGCAACGGCGATTGGCGCGAAACCCTGCTCGACGCGTGGGCGAACCATCGCGACGAATCTTTCATCCGCCAGTATCTGAGCCCCGCTCTGATGCGGAAATGGCGGTTCTTTGTCCTCGCCGACGCCGCCAGCGAGCCGCATTACGAAGTCGCGTCGATACACAATGAGCGTGGCTACGAAAAGATACGCGCCGGGCTCGCCCAGAGCTACGACATCGGCGCGAGCCGGCCGGATATCCAGGTTGTGGATGTCGATCTGCTCGGCGACCGGCAGTTGCGACTGGAGCACAAGGTGAAGAACGGCATCATGCTGGAGGAGGGCGGTCGCGACGCGACGCTGCGCCATATCCGGACCCTGTGGGGCTATGAGGTCAGCCTGGCGGCGATCGATGCGCAAACCGGCGCGACGCTCAACGAACGTTCGACCAGCCAAATCGGGGAATGACCAAAACCGGAATGGCCGGCGACGGCGTCGTTCTACCGCCGGGTTTTTACTCCTGGGTCCAATGCTCCGGGTCCAATGCCCTGGCGGTCGGACCCGGGAAGGTCGGTTCCGTGGGGATCTCCGGTGGTATATCGGGAGGAATTTCGACGGGCTGCCTTTCGGGGCTGGGAACGGGATCAGGCGAAGGCGGAGGAACGCCCGGAGGCTCACCAGGCGGAGTCTCCGGCGGAGCAGGCGGCCGGGCCGGCTCAGGATTGGGATTATCCGGTATCGGCACGGGATTGTTCGGGTCTGGATCAGGATCGGTCATCGGAGACTCCCCGAAGCTTGCTTCACATCTCCTCGGCGCCAATGTGTTTCCACTCAACAGCTCCGGCGCCAATGAATAGCTCGTTTCTCGCTGTCGACCCCGGCCTAGACGTGGGTCGTTCACAGCGGCATGTGTCTCCTTCCATTTGCTCGGAGGAGGATCATCCAGGGTGACAACCATCGCGCCGAACGATGGTTCCATGCCTTGGCGGTGGGGCTCTATGCCAGCGGCGTTGAATAATGGAGCGGCGGCTCCACCTTCGTCACCTTTACCGTGTCGGCGAGCACGCTATGTACGCCGCGTATTGCCAAGACGGTTCAGGGAGGAACAGCATGCGCGCGTTCATGATTGTCACCCTTCTTCTGGTCGCAACCACGATGGCGCTGTCGCTTGCGCACGCTTTGGAGTTGCCCGGCAAGTTGCGCCTCAAGGAGGCCACCTACAAATCTGTGCAGACCATCTACTATCCCGGTTTCACGATCGGCGGGTTTGCCGAGATCGGCGGCATCGTTGCACTCGCCACCCTGCTTTACCTCACGCCTTATCCTGGCGCTAGATTCTGGTGGACCTTGGCGGCCCTTGTCTTCCTCGTGGCGGAACATGCGGTCTATTGGCTGGTCACGCATCCCGTCAACAATTTCTGGGTGCAGGATGTCGCTGTCTCTAAGCCAGCCGCGACGTTTTTTTCAATGCTCCGTCGGAAGCAAAGCGGCGACTGGACAGACCTGCGCGACGTTTGGGAAGCCTCGCACATCGCCAGGGCAGGCCTGGCGATGCTAAGCCTGGTCTCAATTGCCGCTGCCGCGACGTTTTTTGCTGGGGAGTGAACAACGCGCAGGGATGCGCAGCGGCGCTACTTGTTCGTCCGCATCTTTTGCCTTGGATTGATGCCGCCAAGGGCGTTGGTGTCGTTCTCGACGTCGCCTTCGATGGTGTTTTCGCCTTCGAGCAAGACTTCGTCGCCTTCCTTGATCGTGCCTTTGGAGCTCCCGATACCGGGATTGTTCCTCAGATCGGCATCGCTCGGTTTTTTCCACTTTGGATGTTTGGTTCCGCTCATGGCATAGCTCCTTCGAAAAGGGTTCCTGTTCTAAAGCGCATCGCGTTGAAACGGATTCAATCGACGCGCTTTAAATCTTTGTTTTTATGCATGTCGTTGTCCCAAAACCGCTGCGCACTTTTGGGCGACATGCACTAGAAACAGCACGGCGCGATGAATGTTCCGCCGAAACTCACCTCGACGCGGCCTTGTCCGAGAGGCGGCTAAAGCCCGAACGGATAGGTGTCGGGAACGCCGGTTCCGACATGCTCCGGCCCAAGCGGCGTCACCGCGACGGTTTCGTCAAACCAGACGAACGCGTCAAACTGCTGGGCAAGAGAGGCATCCGCGTAATGGCTGCGCAGTTCGGTTTCCGGCCGATAGATCACGCCGATGAAGCGCTCCAGCCGACGCTCCAGAAGCCGCTCGCGCAACGTATCGTCGCGCTTGATATCGAGCAGGAAACGCGAGACGCCGCTATCATGGCAAAGCCGCTCGTAACTATCGCTATGGGAAGGCCGCACCCGCTTGATTTCCATCTCGCTGTCCCAGTCGGAGGCCGCGGCGACTGTCCCGGAATGCGTGCCGAGCCCGATCAAGGCTGCCTCGTCGCCGAAGCGCTGGCGGCAGAACTGGCCGATATTCACTTCGTCCCTGACATTCCCCATTTCGGTGTAGCGGGCATCGCCGATATGGGAATTATGCGCCCACACGACCGCCTTGGCGTTCGGCCCGCGAGCTTCCAGCAGATGCTCGAGCGTCTCGAACATATGGGTGTCGCGTAAATTCCAGGACTGCGCGCCGCCATAATACATGATCCGGTAGTAGCGTTCCGCGGAAGCGATCAGCCGGGCATTCTGGGTCGCATCCATGAAATCGACGTCGTCCTGCTGGGCATAGTCGAGCTGCCTGGCAAGCAGTTCGCGGCATTGTTCGAGCACGGCCTGCTCGCATTTCTCGAAACCCGATGTGAGTGCGACACGGCCGTAGGTGGATGGTTCATGTTGCCAAGGCGTCAGGCAGCCATAGCGTTCACGCGCGATCTTTGCTGCCTGCGGATCGACCCGATCGAGATATTGTAGAACCGCGGCGATCGATCCGCTCATATTGTAGATGTCGAGGCCATAGAACCCCGCCAGTCGGGACGATAGCCTGATGCGTTCATTGTGATGTCGCATCCAGTCGACGAACGCCGCAACGTCGGTGTTGCGCCACATCCAGGTGGGAAACCGCTGGAACGGCGGATCGGCGTTGGCGCGTGGCGGCCGATGGCGGACGTAGCGATCGATCGCCGCTGCATCAGGCCAGTCGGCCTCGACGGCGACGATGGTGAAGCCGTGCTTCTCGATGAGCCTGCGGGTGATCGCGGCGCGGGCCCGGTAGAACTCCGACGTGCCGTGGCTCGCTTCACCGAGCAGGACGACGCGCCGGTCGCCAAACCGGTCGAACAATGCGCCGAACGCCGGATCGTCGAAGTCCGGCAGCGGTTCGGCCGCCGCCGCGATCATCTCGGGCAGGCTGCGCGTGCGTGCGCGTCCGGACGGACGATCATTCGCGATACGGTTGCCGCTCTCGGGCCAGCCCTGCTCGCCGATGAGCGGGACAAACCGCACGCCGCCGAAATCCTCCTCGCTGTAAGTCGCAGCGCCGGTTCGGGTGACCTTGAGAAGGCGCTGATCATGCGGATCGTCGCCGACCGGGATGACGAGCCTGCCGCCGACGTCGAGCTGTTCCTGAAGCGCAAGCGGCGCACCGGGTCCGCCGGCGGCGACCAGAATGGTGTCGAAGGGCGCCGCGTCGGGCCAGCCTTTGGTGCCATCGCCGGTGCGGACTTCGATATTGTCGTAGCCAAGCTCTTGGAACCGCTGTCTCGCCGTTTCGGCCAACCCGGCGTGGCGCTCGATCGTGTAGACGCGTTCGACGAGCCGGCTCATCACGGCAGCCGCGTAGCCCGAACCGGTGCCAACCTCGAGGACATGGTCGCCCGGTCCGATTTCCGCCATCTCGATCATCAAGGCTACGATGTAGGGCTGCGATATCGTCTGACCCTCGGCAATCGGCAGCGGCCCGTCCTCATAGGCGAATTCTTCAAAGCCGGGAGCGACGAATGCCTCGCGCGGAACCTCGCGCATCGCTTCCAGCACCTCGCGGTCATGGATGCCACGGCGGCTGAGATGGATTTCGACCATTCGGTTGCGTGCGCGGGAAAGATCGAGCATCTTTTTGCTCCTCTTGCGAACTGACAGCCCCCGATTGTCCCCTGATCGTGCCCGACGGCTTCTCGGGTAGGCGCTCGGCCTCGGCAACTCATATCGGGCGGCTAGTCTCCTTAACCGCTGGCGAGCTTCCAGGTTCCTGCAAAAGAGCGATTGGCGGGCGCAAATGGCGGCTCCAGCCGAACTTATTTCCGTGAAATCCTTTCTCCAGAGCGATGTCACTCCAGATATCGACGGGCGAACGCATTCTGGAGAATTTTCGATGAACGACGAGGCTCAGAAAGCTGCGACCACAACGGGCCTTTATCAGGTCGATCTCATGGACCGCTATTGGCGGGCCGCGAACTACATTTCGGTTGGCCAGATCTATCTGATGGATAATCCGCTGCTGCGCGAGCCGCTGAAAGCCGAACACGTCAAGCCGCGGCTGCTTGGCCATTGGGGCACGACGCCTGGCCTCAACTTCATCTACGTCCACCTGAACCGCGTCATCCGTCAACGCGGTCTCGACGTTCTGTTTATCTGCGGCCCGGGTCATGGCGGCCCGGCGATGGTGGCGAACACCTGGCTTGAGGGCAGCTACAGCGAAATCTATCCCGAAATCGGCCAGGGCGAAGACGGCCTGAGGAAACTTTTTCGGCAATTCTCGTTCCCCGGCGGAGTGCCGAGCCACGCTGCTCCGGAAACGCCCGGCTCGATCCATGAAGGCGGGGAACTGGGATATGCGCTGGTCCATGCTTTCGGCGCGGCCTTCGACAATCCCGATCTGGTGGTCGCCTGCGTCGTCGGCGACGGCGAAGCGGAAACCGGTCCGCTCGCGGCGGCATGGCACTCCAACAAGTTCCTCAACCCGTCATCCGACGGCGCTGTCCTGCCGATCCTGCATCTCAACGGCTACAAGATCGCCAACCCGACGATCCTTGCCCGCATGGATGACGTGGAATTGCGAGCCCTGTTCGCCGGCTATGGCTACGAACCTTTTTTCGTCGAAGGTCACGAGCCGGTTCCCATGCATCGGTTGATGGCCATCAAGCTGGACACCGTGCTCGACAGAATCCGCTCGATCCAGGAGCGCGCCCGTACGCCGTTCTGGCAAGGAGAGCGTCCGCTGTGGCCGATGATCGTGCTGCGCAGCCCGAAGGGGTGGACCGGCCCGAAGGAGGTCGATGGCGAGAAGGTCGAGGATTTCTGGCGCTCGCATCAAGTGCCGGTGTCGAACGCCCGCAGCAATGCGGGACACCGCAAGATCCTCGAAGACTGGATGCGGAGCTACGAACCGGAAAAGCTGTTCGACGACAGCGGGCATCTTCTTCCAGAGCTGGCGGCGCTTGCGCCAACCGGATCCAAGCGCATGGGCGCAACCCCGTATGCCAACGGCGGACTGCTGAAGCGCGACCTCGTGCTTCCCGATTGGAAAAGCCTGGCGCTTGATGTGCCGCGTCCGGGTGGCGCCAAGGCCGAGGCGACGCGGGTTCTCGGGGGCTATCTTCGCGACGTCATGAGCCTGAATGCGCAGGCCGGGAATTTCCGGCTGATGGGGCCGGACGAGACATCCTCCAACCGGCTTGACGAGGTATTCGAGGTTACCGACCGGGTCTGGATGCAGCGGATAGAGCCCTATGACGCAAAACTCTCCCGGGACGGCCGCGTCATGGAAGTGCTCAGCGAGCATCTCTGCCAGGGATGGCTGGAGGGCTATTTGCTGACCGGCCGCCATGGCCTGTTCTCCTGTTACGAGGCGTTCATCCACATCGTCGATTCCATGGTCAACCAGCATGCGAAATGGCTGAAGACATCCCGCGAGCTTGCCTGGCGCGAGCCGATCGGTTCCCTCAATTACCTGCTGACCTCGCATGTCTGGCGGCAGGATCACAATGGCTTCAGCCACCAGGATCCGGGCTTTGCCGATTTCGTCGCCAACAAGAAGGCCGACACGGTCAGGCTCTATTTCCCGCCGGATGCCAACACGCTGCTGTGGATCACCGACCATTGCCTGAGAACCTATAACCGCATCAACGTCATCACCGCCGGCAAGCAGCCGGCGCCGCAATGGCTGTCCGTCGACGCCGCGGAGGCCCACTGCAGGGCGGGGGCGGGAATCTGGGGGTGGGCCGGGACGGTTGCGGAGCGCGAGGATCCGGATGTGGTCATGGCCTGCGCCGGCGACGTGCCGACACTGGAGACGCTCGCGGCCGCCGATATTCTGCGTTCGGCGCTTCCTGACCTGAAGGTTCGCGTCGTCAACGTGGTCGACCTGATGACGCTGCAGTCGAATTCAGAGCATCCGCATGGCTTGGCGGACGAGGATTTCGACGCGCTGTTCACGAAGGCCAGGCCGGTCATCTTCGCCTATCATGGCTATCCCTATCTCATCCACCGCCTGACCTACCGACGCGCCAACCATGACAACATGCACGTGCACGGCTTTCGTGAGGAAGGCACCACGACGACGCCGTTCGACATGGTCGTGCTCAATGAGCTCGACCGCTACCACCTGGCGCTCGCCGCGATCGAACGCGTGCCTGGGCTCGCCGAACGGGCGAAAGACCTTGCCGCCGAACTTCACGGGAAGCTTGCCGAACACAAGGCCTATGTTCGCAAGCACGGCGAAGACATGCCCGAGATCCAGGAGTGGAACTGGCCCGAGAACAGCGCGGCGAAGGCTGGCGATTGATGCGACAGGCAATTCTGGCACTGAACGCCGGCTCCTCCAGCATCAAGTTCGGACTATACGATCTGGAACCCTCCGCCGAACTGCAGCTTGTCTCGCGTGGCACGCTGGATCTGGGCGATGCGCCGAGGCTCAGCGCGAAAGCGGCCGACGGAACAGTGCAGTGTGATCGGCGGCTTGCCGCAGACGCACGCGATACGGGCATCGGCGACTTGCTGCGCTGGATCGAGAGCGAACTTGGCGGCAGGAAACTGGTCTGCGCCGGTCACCGCATCGTGCATGGTGGGCGCGAGTTCGTCGAACCCGTCCGCCTGACGCCGGTCGTGATCGAGGCCCTGGACAGGCTGACGCCGCTTGCGCCGCTGCACCAGCCCCGCAGTCTCGCGCCGATCCGCACACTTGCGGCGCTGCGGCCGGATCTGCCGCAGGTCGGCTGCTTCGACACAGCCTTCCATCAGACGATCGATCCGATCGTCAGCCGCTTCGCGCTGCCGCGCAAATACGATGCGGACGGAATCCGCCGCTACGGGTTTCACGGACTTTCCTACGAGTACATCGCCGGGCGGCTCAAGGCGATGTCGCCGGCGCTTGCAGCGAAGCGGACGATCGTCGCCCATCTCGGCAACGGGGCGAGCCTGTGCGCCATGCGCGACGGGAGAAGCTTCGACACGACGATGGGCTTTTCCGCGCTCGACGGGCTGGTCATGGGCACGCGTTGCGGCGCCATCGATCCGGGCGTGCTTTTGTACTTCGTCCTGGAACGAGGCATCGCCGGAGAGGCTCTGCAGCATATGCTCTATGAGCAATCCGGGCTGCTTGGAATATCCGGCATCTCGGGCGACATGCGCACGCTGGAAGCGAGCGACGGCCCCCACGCCCGCGAAGCGGTAGAGCTTTTTGCCTTCAGGGCGGCACGGGAAGCTGCCGCGCTCGCCAACACGCTGGGCGGCCTCGAATGCCTGGTGTTCACCGCCGGCATCGGCGAGCGCTCGGCGCCGGTCCGCAAGGCAATATGCGAAAGGCTTGATTGGCTTGGCGTGGCGATCGACGAGCCATCCAATGCCGCCCATGCCGGGATCATAAGCCGACCCGACAGCAAGGTCGAAATACGCGTCGTCGCGACCGACGAGGAGAGCATCATTGCCCGCCACGCGCGGGTGCAAGGGGATGCTTGATAACGCAATCAGCGGCGCGTTTTCTGGGGCAAGGAACCCTGCGCGTCCGCGACCGTTTCCGCTATCTGATGACCTTGGGGGATATGATTACCAAAGGGAGAAATCCAATGGCGGAGACCACCAATATGGCAGGCACCTCAAAGGCGGCAAACGACGCGCAGGAAGTGATGAAGAAACAGATCGCCGAGCTTCGTCGCGAAATCGCCAAAATAAACCGGACCCTTTCCGACCGTGCCGAGGAGGCACAGGGCTGGTACGAGAGCGCCGCCGAACGAGCCTCGCGCGCAGCCCGGCAATTGCGTAGCCAGGCACACACCGTGACCGAAACCGTCCAGCAGAATCCAGGCACGATCTCTACGGCGATGATGCTTGGCGGCGTGCTCGGCGTTCTCTTGGGAATTGTGATTGCAAAGAGCTCCGAGCCTGAACGGCGGTGGTTCTAGGGCATTTTGCAGCCAAAAATCTTGGTTTGGCGTCCGACAAAATGCGTAAAACAAGGAGTTAGAGCGCGGTTTTAGTCCACCAAAACGCAAAGCGCTCTAGCGGCAGATCACCACCCGCGCGATGCCGAGGCTGCCTTCGGGGTCGCGCGCGCCTGTTCCCTCAGGCAGGCCGTAAAGCACCTACGATACGTCGCCGCTGCCTGTTGCCTCCTCGTAAGCGCGTCGAAGGAGCTTTAGTCCTCTGTGGATCTGGCTCTCGGTCAGACTTGCGTATCCCATCACCAGGCCGAGGCAGCTGCGATCCAATGTCTGGTCGAAATAATGCGGCGATATGGAATAGATGCCGACCCCAAGCGAGGCGGCTTTCTCGATGAATGATGTCGCCATGGAGGGCGGCGTGTCGTGAAACCAGACGACGACGTGCAGACCGGCCTCTGCGCCTTCGACCCGAACAAGATCGCGGAATTCCGCCTGCAGAGCGTCGAGGAGCGCTGCACGTCGGCGGGCATTTTGACGCCGGGCCTTGCGCACGTGGCTTTCGTAGGCGCCGGATTCCAGCAGGGTCGCAAGCGCCTCCTGTTCGAGGCTGGGGGCATGCCTGTCCGTCAGGCGCTTGGCATGGACAAAAACCTCCTGCAACTCACGCGGAACGACGACGTAGCCGATCCGCAGCAACGGCGACAGTGTCTTCGAAACCGTACCGATATAGATGACGTTCGACGCGCCTCCCAGCGCGCGAAGCGGCGGTATCGGGTTCATGTCGAAACGATATTCGCTGTCGTAGTCGTCCTCGACGATGTAGGCCCTCTTCTCTTTCGCCCATCCTAGCAGTTGCTGGCGTCGCCCCATCGACATTACGCTTCCCAGGGGAAACTGATGTGAAGGCGTGACGTAAGCCAGCCGCGCGCCAACATCCGCCAACAGGTCCGCCCTGATGCCTTCGGCGTCGACCTCCACCGGGGCGGCGATGGCTCCGGTCATCTCGAAGACGCTCCGTGCCATCGGGTAGCAGGGCTCTTCGATGGCGAAGCCGTCGCCCTCATCGAGAAGCAGGCGGGCGCAGAGATCCAGTCCCTGCTGAGAGCCGTTGACGACGACGATCTCACCCACCTCGCAGCGGATGCTGCGCGCTCGCCATAGATAGCCCTGCAGGGCGGCACGCAGGCGGATCAAGCCACAGGGGTCGCCATAGGACAGCTTGAGCGGCCGTCCCAGCGCAGCATCGTTCATGGCCTTTCGCCAGGCAAGGGTCGGGAAGTCAGAGGCCGACATGTCGCCGTAGCGGAAGTCGGCTACGAGCTTCTCCGACGCAACCCGCATCGGGATGGTCCGGGATCGAAGCCTTTCTGCGAAAGCGGAGAGGCTGTGTGGCTCTGCGGCTGTATCAACGAGGTCTCCCGGCTCGCTGTGCGTGACCGTGATGGCCACCCGTGGCCGCGCGCCATGTCGAATGACCACGAACCCCTCGGCGGCGAGCTGTTCGTAAGCGGACGTCACAGTCGTTCGTGAGACGCCAAGCTCGACCGCCAGCGCACGAGCCGACGGGAGCACGTCCCCACGGCCGTATACTTCTGCCACGATCTGTTCCCGCAGGTTCTCATAGATCCCGCGGGCGCCCAATCCCGACGACGAACTTCCCGACGACGAATTCTGCTTGCGGGACTGGATCATTCGCGATTACCCAAATGAAGACGTTTCGTTGATCCAGACATTACCGGGAAAATCAGCAAGACAAAGGCCTGAGGCCAACTGGACCAGCGCTTTTTATTCAAAACTGGTTCTAGGTTAGGGCCAGTTGTGCTTGTATTGATGACGCCAGATTGCATCTCCTGGGAAGTAAAATGCTGGCCGAGTTCCACCAATTCATCATCGTCTTTACCGCCTACGTCATCGCTGCCGGCAGTCCCGGGCCGAGCAATATGCGTATCATGGCCGTTGCCATGAACGACGGCCGCGGGGCCGCGCTGGCAATCGCATTCGGCGTCGTCAGCGGCTCGATCTTTTGGGGCCTGATGGCGGCGTCAGGTGTCTCGGCGATCCTCAGCCGATACGCGCAGGCACTCGTGGTCCTGCAGCTGGTTGGAGGCCTGTATCTTCTCTATCTCGCCTTCAAGGCGGGCAAGGCTGCGCTTTCTTCAGGCAAGGGTCAGCTTCGCCCGACCAACGAACGGAAGGCGACGGCGGCCACTCTCTACAAGCGCGGACTGCTGATGCATCTCACCAATCCGAAATCGATCCTGGCATGGATCGCGCTGATGACGCTGGGACTCGGGCCCGGGTCGTCGTCGCATACGGTTCTGGTGATCCTCGCGGGCTGCGCGGTGCTGAGCGTCACCATCTTCTGCGGCTACGCGATCGTCTTTTCGACCGCTCCCATGATCGTCCTGTATCGGCGGGCGCGGCGCTGGATCGAAGGCACGCTGGCGGTATTCTTCGGATTTGCCGGGCTAAAGCTTCTCCTGACCCGCATCTGAAAAGGTTCCTTCATGTCACTCTTCCAAGGCCTTTCAGCATTCCCGATCACCCCGGCGGACGCTTCCGGCAGGCTCGACACCGCCGCCCTCGCGCGCCTTCTGAGGAACATCGAGGAGGCGAGAGCGGACTCCATCGGACTGCTCGGCAGTACCGGCGCCTATGCTTTCCTCACGCGACAAGAGCGTCGACGGGCGGTAGAAACGGCAATGGACACGGTCGGCGGCAAAATCCCGGTTATTGTCGGCGTCGGAGCGATCCGGACCAGCGATGCCGTGGACCTTGCCCGTGACGCGAAGGCTGCGGGCGTCGACGGCCTGCTTCTCGCTCCGGTTTCCTATACGCCGCTTGTCGACGACGAGGTCTTCGAACACTTCACCGCAGTCGCCGACGCGGGGCAACTCCCGCTTTGCATCTACAACAATCCCGGCACGACCAGGTTCACCTTCAGCCTGGACCTCATTTCCCGCTTGTCGAAGGTGGTCAACATCGAAGCCGTGAAGATGCCTTTGCCGTCCGGTGGTGACTTCGCGTCCGAACTTGCCTCCCTCCGGTCTGCGACCGGGTCGGCATTCAGGATCGGCTACAGCGGCGACTGGGGCGGCGCGCCTGCGCTGCTCGCCGGGAGCGACGCCTGGTATTCCGTCGTCGCAGGACTTCTGCCGTCACCGGCCCTGGCCCTGACGCGAGCGGCGCAAGCCGGGGACGCTGCGGCCGTCGAGCGACTTGACGCCGCCTTCGGACCGCTTTGGGCGCTGTTCAAGGAATTCGGCAGTTTCAGGGTGATGTATGTCGTCGCCAGTCTTCTGAACCTCTGCGACGTCGATCCGCCACGCCCCGTCCTCCCTCTGAAGGACCAGGCACGGCAGCGCGTCGCCGCCGCTCTCGACCATCTCGATGCGGTTTTCTCCGCTTATGTGCAAGCTCGATAGACAGTCTTTCATCAGGATATTGCCATGCTGGAATCCAACGCCTTCACCATCTACCTGTTCACGGCATTCCTGCTGGCGATTACTCCGGGTCCGGGGATTTTTTATGTCGCCGCCCGAACCCTTTCCGGCGGTCGCTCGGAAGGAATCGCTTCGAGCCTTGGCAATGGTCTCGGCGGGCTGTTTCATGTCGTGGCCGGCAGCCTTGGCGTCTCGGCGATCGTGCTGGCAAGCGCCGAATTGTTCACGGCACTCAAGGTGGTCGGCGCGCTCTATCTGGTCTGGATGGGATACCAAACCGTTCGCCATGCCAGGCTCGACTACAAGTCGCTGGGTCATTCGGAGCCGCCCGTCGGCACGATGCGGGCCTTCAGGGATGGCGTTCTTGTCGAAGTGATGAACCCGAAGACGGCCGCATTCTTCCTCGCCTTCATTCCCCAGTTTGTCGATACATCGTCGGATCACGTCGTTCTGCAGTTCCTGATCCTCGGCGCCATCTCGGTTGCCCTCAACACGCTCGCCGATATTGTCGTGGCGTTTGCAGCCGGAAGGCTTCGCGACGGCGCGGCGTCGCGTGCGAATCTCGTTCGCCGTCTTCGTGAAGGCTCGGGCGGTGCCATGATCATGCTTGGATGTGGGCTGCTGCTGGCAAAGCGCCCGGTTGCCTGAGCTTGTGAGAAGGAGCAAAAATGCATGACGGCCGCTGGCCTTGTACCTGCTATGACGGCCGAATTCGCTTACCTCATCGATATCAAGTTCGTGACCAGACCTGCCTTGACCTCAAGCACCGGCGCGGGCGCCTCGGCATGACCGATGTCCCGCAACCGATCGGGCGTCAAACCAGCGATTGCCCGACGTCTTGAGACGGTCCGTTGCCAGGTCTTGAGAGCCGCGATTGCGGTTGCTGTGGTTTTCAGCACAAGTCCAAGCAGACGGTGAAGATCGACGCGAGTTTGCGTGTGAGCCATTTCGGCCTCCATCATCATTGTCGGCAGGATTGAACTGCGGGGCGCCTGTTACACTGCGCTTTGCGCCTTACGGCTTGCGGCCGATCACGGCGCCGTTCGCGCCGGGTGCCTCGAACCAGACCGTCTCGATGTGCCGGAATCCGGCTTCCTCGAGCCACGCCGAATATTCGGCCTGCGTGTAGTTTCGTCCTTCCGTCTCGATCAGCATGTTGAGGCTCATCAGCGCCGCCGGCGCCGGTCCGGTCTTTTCGTCATTGACGAGAAGCTCGCTGATGACGACTGCGCCGCCGCTCGGCAAAGCCCCGAACGACCGGCGCAGCAGGGCGCGGTTCTTCGCCTCGTCCCAATCGTGCAGGATCATCGACAGGAGATGCAAATCGTGATCCCCGGGAAGCTGCTCGAAGAAGTTGCCGCCTGCGGTCTCGATGCGGTCGGTCAAGCCGGCCTCGGCAATCTTTCCCGCGGCGATCGCGGCGACATGCGGCAAGTCGAACACGGTCGAACGCAGCGCCCCATACTGTTTGCAAAGCTCGATGTCGTACGCCCCCGATCCGCCGCCGATGTCGAGGAGGCGGCGGAAATGTCCGAAATCCAGGGCTTCGCCGAGCTTGCGCGCGGTCATCGTGGAGACCGAATGCATCGCCTCCCAGAACAGCGCCAGCATCATCGGATCTTCGCCGTCGAACGCCGAGGATCGCACCGCCGGATCCCACGTGGTCGGCCGGTTCGTGCGCAGCGCCTCAGTCAATCTGCCCCAACCGGGATAGAGCCGCTTGTCGAGCATCTGCACAAAGCCGCCGAAGTAATACGGTTTTCCGCGCACGAGATAGGTTTCGCTTAACGGCGTGTTGCGATAGCGGCCGCCGGTTTTCTCCAGCAGCCCGAGTGCAGCGCAGCCGGTCAACAGCATCTCGGCCGGGCGTTGATGCAGGCTGAGCGCTTCCGCCAGCTCGGCAACCGTGGTGCCGGCGCCGCCGGCAAGGCGGCTGAACAGGTCCAGCTCATGCGCAGCCGCCAAGGTCTTGAAGGCCCAGAAACCGGTCGACAGCGCCATCAGCGGGACGGCGGAAGGAAGTTCCGGCGTGGCGGCTATTGGTTGGACGGTTGGATTGACCATGATTACCTCTCTTTCAGAGCAAGTCACATCCGCAACCGGCTGGCGCAACCGGCTGGCTTGTGACAATCCACGCGGCGAGCGTGTGGCTGCGGTCTGCTGAAGTGCGAACCTGGCGGTACGGCGTTACGCGACGATTTCAGAAGGAGAAAATTCGGTTACATCTGAAACTTGTATTATCTGGCCGGAGCCGGCTGATTTTCTCGATCGTGCCGGCATCACGGGGCGATGCGGCGCAGGGTCAAGGCAGCTAAAATGGTGGCCGCTGCCAGAAGCGGCAGCCAGGCTTGCGGATCGCCCATGGCATGCAGCGTCAGGCCGCTGAGCAGCAGCCACAGCAGCGGGATCGCCAACAGCAGCGGCACAAGCCCGCCGCTCGCGGCAAGCAGGACGCCGAGCGCTGCGATCGCCGTCGGGTCCGGCGCGATGCCGAAGACCTCGGCGCTCGCCGATGGCCGCCCGAAGAGCGGCGGCAGCAGGGGATAGACGACGAGGCCAGCGACCGCGATCAGCAGCCCGAGCCGCTCTGCGAGGTCCCGCCGGTCAAAGGCGAGGCCGCCGCGCGCACCGCCGATCACCAGCAACAGCGCCTGCAGGCCGAAGGCCGGCGCGACATAGGCGATCGCCCAGTTGATCGCGGCATAGCGGCTCCACAGCAAGGACCAGCCGACGAAGGCAAAGAGCGCGGCGAGGACGAGCGTTATCCACAGACCATGGCGACGCGGCCGCTTAAGCACGAGCAGGACAATGGCGAGGCCGGCGGCGAGCGTCAGGAGATGCAGCGGCCAGAACGCGGCATTGGCCAATTCGAACATGCGCCAATAGACGCGCGGCGAGAAGAGCAGGAAATCCTCCAGCCGGTAGGTCCACCATTCCGACATCCAAGCAGGTTCCACAAAAGCCTCCCACGGTTTTGCGACAAGAACCTGCGACAAACAACAGAATCCAGGCAGGCTTTCGTGGGCCAGCCGACGAATGCCTGCCTAGAGGTCCCGGACGTAGGCCGCCATCCGCTCGCGCATGGCCGCGTCGGGGAGGGGTCCGGCCGCTGCCAACAGGTTCTCGCGCACGTGGTCGACGCGGGTGGTGGCGGGGATGGCGACGGTGACGGCGGGATGCGAAACGATGAATTTCAGTATGAACTGCGCCCAGGTCGCGGCACCGATCCCGGCCGCCCAGTCCGGCAGCGTCTCGCCCTGGAGCTGGCGCGTCAGCGTTCCTTGCCGAAACGGCCGGTTGACGATGACAGCCATGCCGCGCTCGGCCGCCAGCGGCAGCAGCCGTTGCTCCGCTTGTCGGTCGACGACGTTATAGGTGAGCTGCACGAAGTCGAGCGGATGCGCGCGCATGATCTCTTCGAACAAATCGTGCCGCCGTCCTTCGGACGTCGTGATGCCGACATAGCGGATCCGCCCGTCCGCCTTCATGGCGAACAGGGTTTCGAGATGCGTCTCCCAGGCGACGAGGTTGTGGACCTGCACGAGGTCGAAGCGCGGCACACCCCAGAAGCGGCGCGACTGCTCGATCTGCGCGGGTCCGTCGGCGGAGGAAGTCCAGACCTTTTCGGCGGAAAACAGCGCTTCGGGCCGACCGAGCTTTTCGAGGCCATAGCCGATCACGGGCTGCGAGGAGCCGTACATGGGCGAGGAATCGATCATGCGGCCGCCCGCCGCGAAGAAGGCCGCCATCACCTCGGCGCACTCGTCGCGCAGCACCGGATCGTCGCCGACATTGAAGGTGATCCAGGTGCCCAGGCCGACTGCGGGAAGCATCTCTCCCGAGGAGGGGACAGCGCGCATCGCCGGCGCAGGCGGCGCGCCGGGCGCGGCTGCCGGCAACACCAGAGCCGCTCCGGAAGCGGCGGCAGCCTTAACGAATGTCCTGCGGGTGATGATCATCGTCTGCCATCCCTGTCCTTTCGACCTCTTGTACTCCCGACCCCAAGAATGGTTCCGGCCGACCGGCTTTCCGCAAGGCGGATCGGCGGGGAGCCGGCGGTCGTCTCTGGCGACGGTTCGGATATGGAACGTCTGCCTGAAACAGGAACGAATGCTGCAGGGCCTGGGTTGCGCCAGCCAGCCCGATTACCTGGAACCCGATTAGCTGGCCGGGTTACCTGGCCAGCTACCTGGGGCTGGCTCCTGTCCTGACTTGATGGCGCTGGCGGGCATAGGCCACGCAGCCGTCTACCGTGCTGACGCAGAGCGCATCGCGGTGGTTCGGCGTGTTGTTGTCGCCGGCGTAGGCAACCTCGGCAACACGGCCATCGACCATTCGGATTTGCGTGTTGCAATAGCCGCCGGGATCGACATTGAGCGATCCTCCGACCGTCGGGATCGCGCCCACGGCCAAAGTTGGGATCACCACGTTGAGATTGCCGCGTTGAACGGTACGCTGATAGGTCCAGATCTGGCTTCCCCCCGCATCAGCGGTGGCAGTCGGAAAGCCGGCGCACATTCGAACGTCCGCCTCGCTGAGACCGACCATCTCTTTGCGGGCTGCCGACGTTGTGGCGTCTTCCTTCGGAAGGTTCGACGTGTCGTCAGGCGCGACGCAGGAGGACACGATCGAACTGCCGGCCAGGAGAACAAGAGGGACAAGCTTGCGGATGGGGGAAAATATCATGTGACCGCGAAGTTAGGCGAGCAGACAACCGAGTCAACCTGCACAACTTCACGATGTCGTTGGTCGTGCCGCTCGGCTGGACTTGACGCGCGACGGCCCGGATAGCTTCTCACGCTTGCCCGATGATGTCGGGCGTTACGCGATGTAAAATACGTACTTTCCTGACGATGTGAATAAACAAATGCTTTTCAGTCGCACAAAATGATGAAACAATGAAATTGAGATCGGGGAAAATTCGATGCGCAACGTCAGCGGACATGGCAAGCGCCTGTCCTATTACGATTTCGGGCACACGACGGTGTACGCTTCCCGCTTCGACCAGCGCTTCCCCTATTGCGCCTATGTCCCCGACGACTATGACGAGGACGGCGACAAGACCTATCCGCTGGCGGTGATCGTGCATGGCACCGAGCGAGGCATGCTCGCCTACCGGGACGCCTTCGCCGACTTCGCCGAACAGAACGGCGTGATCGTGCTCGCCCCGCTGTTCCCGGCGAATATCTGTTTTCCGGGCGATCTTTCCTCTTACAAGATGCTGCGCCAGGGCGACCTGCATTACGATTCCGTGCTGCTCGACATGGTCGAGGAGATGCGCGAGCGCTATCGCATCCGCGGCGACCGCGTGCTGATGTACGGCTTCTCCGGCGGCGGCCATTTCACCCATCGTTTCCTGTTCCTCCATCCCGAACGTCTTATGGCGGCATCGATCGGTGCGCCGGGCGTCGTGACCCTGCTCGATTTCGATCACGATTTCTGGGTCGGGGTGCGCGACTTCGAGAAAGTGTTCGGCAAGGCGATCGACCTCGACGCCATGCGCAAGGTTGCCGTGCAGATGGTGATCGGTGGTGACGATCTCCAAACCTGGGAGATCACCATCAAGCCGGAGGATGACTGGTGGATGCCCGGCGCCGATCTCGCCGGCGCGACCCGCAACGACCGGATCAGATCGTTGAAGGGCAGCCTGGAGAGACAGGGCGTCGAGGTGCAGTTGGATGTCGTGCCTGGCATCGCTCACAACGACGGCGCGCTCATCGTCAAGGTCAAGGAGTTCTTTGCGCGGACATTGAATGCGGCGCCCGCCTGAAAAACTGCAGTCAAACTGGAGATAAAAAATGGGAACAGGATTGATGATGGGAAGACGATTGCTCCAGCTGCTGGCGACAATCGCGGTGATGATTTGTGCACTGCCGGCGATGGCGCAGGAGCAGCCGAAAACCGGCGGCACGCTCAAGGTCCGCATCAACGCAGACATCCGCGCCACCGACGGTCTTAATCGCGACGCAAACACCGACACCGTGCTGCACCATATCTTTGAGACGCTGGTGGCTTATCGCGCCGATCTCACGGTGGGCCCGGCATTGGCCGAATCCTGGACGGTATCGGACGACGGCAAGATCTATGCCTTCACATTGCGCGACGGCGCGGTTTTCCACAATGGCGACGCCGTGACCTCATCCGACGTCAAATGGAACTGGGACCGCCGCATGGACCCGGCCAATCAGTGGTTCTGCATTCCGTTCTTCAACGGCAGCCAAGGCCTCAAGGTCGAGCAAGTGGCGACGCCTGATCCACGCACCGTGGTCTTCACGCTCAAGGCGCCGAATGCGCTCTTTCTGGCGCAACTCGCCAGTGTCCAATGCAATGGCTGGGTCGCCAGCCCGAAGAATGTCGGCGCCGACGGCAAGTGGCTCGCCGATTCCGCCATCGGCAGCGGCCCGTTCACGCTGAAGGAGTGGGTCAAGGGCCAGTATTTGGCGCTCGAGCGCTTTGCCGACTACAAGCCGGTGAAGGAGGCGCCGAGCGGCTTTGCCGGCAGCCGTGAGGCCTATGTTGACGAGGTGCGCTTCATGGTCGTCCCCGACACGGCGGCGGCGGAAACCGCGCTGTTTGCCGGCGAACTCGATGTCCTGCCCGATCTTGAATCATCGCGTGCCGAGGAAGCCAAGTCGCGCGGCATGACGGTGCTGTCGACGCAAGGCCTGTCGTGGACGGTGATCCTGCTGCAGACCAAGGACCCGTTGCTGTCGAACGTCAAAATACGCGAGGCGCTGGCGCATGCCGCCGACATCAACCAGATCGCTGCCGCCAGCACCAGCGGTGCCGCCACGGGAGGTCCCTCGGCCGTCGCCCAGGCGAGCTCGTTCTTCGACGACGACTTCCTCAAATGGCCGGAATACGACCCGGCCAAGGCCAAGGCCCTGCTGGACGAAGCCGGTTACAAGGGCGAGCCGATCAAGATCCAGACCAACACCCGCTACCAGGGCATGTACGAGAACGCCGTGCTGCTGCAGGCGATGCTGACGGCCGCAGGCTTCCACGCCCAGCTCGAAGTGCTGGATTGGGCGGCACAGCTCGACAACTACCTTGTCGGCAAATTCCAGATCCAGTCCTTTGGCTATTCGGCTCGTCTCGATCCGTCGTTGATGTATGGCGTCATCCTTGGCGACAAGGCGACCGACCCGACGGCGCAGTGGGACAGCAAGGAGGCCCTCGATCTCTACACGAAGTCGATGGCCACGACCGACGCCGGGCAACGCAAGGCACTGTTCAAGCAGCTCCATGCACTGATGGCAAAGGATGTGCCGATCCTTGGCCTCTATTACGAGCCGTCCCTCGATGCCGTGTCGCCGAAAGTAAAGGGCTATTCGGTATGGCCCGCGGCAAACCCCCATGTATGGGGTGTCTGGAAAAGCGAATAGGCCGGCGGTTCTCCTGTCGCCAAAAGATCGGAGGCGTGTTGCCCTCCGATCTTTCGCTTGAAGGTACCTGGTGGTGAAACCTGACGGTCGGTACCCGTCATGGAAGACCTCCCTGGGTAGGATTTTGCGTTCACGTTCGCAATTAGAACGAGCAACCAGCGCCAATTCCAGTCATTCGTAGCCCTCCTCCAAACCTGACGTTCGCGCTACGGCTGCCGGCGATCCTGAGCCGACTGTCGGACGGTATGGCTGCCCGGATCCGCCTGGTCAGATCATATGCATGAGGTAGGGTTTTTGCCATCTCTTCCTGCACATAGGTTATCCCTGTTCGGCCAGCGCCGCGTGAACGTTTGCGCCGTGGTTTTGAAGATGAGTTGGCCTTCGACGCAAACCTTGTGTTCGCGCGCCCTTCTCCGGAACCACAGTGCCTGCATATATGGCACGCTGCGCCTTAGGCCGACTTGCCGAGAGCTTTGCAGGATAAACCGAATCTGCTCACGCAGGGCCGCGTCGGTGTCTTCGCCGTGTTGGACGCAGTGCTCGATCAGAATCGGGTGGAAGAACGGCGTGAACGCGGTGTTGACCGCACAGGCCGCTTCTGCCGGTCCTCGACCTTGAGTTCGCCCGCCTCGGTCCCCTCGCGAATGATCGGCTCAAAGATCGTCACCATTTCGCTCGATATGCGACTTGATGATCGCCCGGTTCTCCTGCATGGCGGCGACGATCATGGCGTGCATGCGCCTTTCCGGGAGTTGACACTCTCGACACTGCGCGAGAAAGGGGCGCATCTTCCAGGCGCCCGCGTCCGCGACTGAGGCGGGCGCTCTTCCATGTTTACGAAAGGAACACCCCTATGAGGATCGGAATCATCGGCGCTGGAAACATCGGCGCCACATTGGTGCGAATGCTTCGGCGCGTCCTCTCCTTAAAGCCGTCACCGGGCTTGCAATGCGGTGGCGCATTATGACATTGGCTGCATGAGCATGTCCGCACAACCAGTGCGTCTGGTCCGCCCCGAAAAGAAGCGGCGTCGCATCCCCATTGCAGTCATCATGGCGATGAGTTTCGGCAGCCTCGTGCTCCTGTCGGTCGGCGGCGTGCTCGCATTGTCGGTCGGCGCCAACCTTCGCAACACTTTCGACCTGCTCGGCGCCCAGTCGACGCTCCTGATCGATGCGATGGAGGATTTGCTGCGCGCCGAGATGGGGCGCGCCGAGAGCGCCGTGGACGGCGTCGCGCAGCTCTACAAGCAGGGCGAGTTCCAGATCGACGACGAGGCGATGTCGGCGGCACTTGCCAGTGCGCTGGCGGCAGCGCCGGGGGTGAACGCAATGTTGATCTGCACACCCGACCTGATTTGCAGGGGGGCGGCGGTGACCGGGGACAACGACGCCAAATATCCTGCCGGAACGATCCGGAAACTCCCCGCCGAGACCGAGAAATCGCCGCAAGTGCGCGCCGTTCTTGAAGAGCGCCAGCAGGTCGACGGACGCCGGTGGGGCGCCTTCGTGGCCAACGAATATGGCTTGTTCGCCAACGTCTCGGCGCCGCTGTCACGCGATGGCGCCACGAAGGCCTGGGTGATCGCCGCGGTGGAACTGCAGAACTTGTCCAAAATCACGCAGGAACTGTCGTCGCGCTTCGGCACGCATGCCTTCATTTTGGATGGCGACGGATCCATCCTGGCGGACCAGCGGCTGGCTTCCCCGGATGCGCTGAAGAACGGCATCCTGCCGCTGACGCCGCTCGCCAATTTCGGCGATCCGGTTCTCGCCGGATATGAGGCGCGCAAACCGGAAGCGGAGTTCAGCACGCAGCGTACCCGCGATATCGAGGTTGCCGAAATCCAGGTTGACGACAAGGACGGTTCGACGTCATGGGACGGAGAGAACACTTACGTCGCTATTACCCGTGAGATCACCGGCTATGGCGACCGGCCCTGGACGCTCGGCGCATATTTCAAGACCAGTCAGATCGGTGACGAAATCGAGCGCGTCATGGGATCGGCCATGCTTGGACTTGGCGCGATGGCGGTGGCGGTCATCGTCGCGATTCTTCTCGGCAAGCGCCTGTCGCGCCCGATCCAGGCGATTGCCGGCCAGGCCACGCGCGTCGCCGATTTCGATCTCGACGGCGTGACCCCCCTGCCGCGCAGCAGTGTGCTGGAGTTGGACAACCAGGCTTCGGCCTTCAATGCCATGCTGATCGGTCTGCGTGCATTCTCGACGTATATTCCGCGCTCGCTGGTGGCCAAGCTGGTGCGCACCGGAGAGATCGGCATCGCCGAACCGCGCGAAGCGGTCGTCACCGTCATGTTCACCGACATCGCCGGCTTCACCACGCTGTCGGAACAGATGGACGCCGCCGCCGCGGCCAGGCTGCTGAACCACCACTTCGCGATCCTGTGCGGCGCGGTCGATGCACATGGCGGTACTGTCGACAAGTTCCTGGGCGACGGCATGCTGGCGTTCTTCGGCGCGCCGGATCGTTTGAAGGGCCATGCCGCCGCGGCCGTCCGCGCAGCCGCGGCCATCCGCGAGGAGCTGGACAAGGACAATCTGGAAGCGGCTGGCGAAGGCCGGCCTCCGCTTCATGTCCGCATCGGCATCCACACGGGCTCCGTCATCGTCGGCAATATCGGCGCATCCGACCGCGTCAACTATACGATCGTCGGCGACACCGTGAACGTCAGCCAGCGGCTGCAGGACCTCGGCAAGCAGCTCGAACCGGGCGCCACCGCCGCAATCGCCATTTCCGGCGAGACCGCGTCGCAGCTCGACGAAAGGTTCGAAAGGATCCCGGCGGGCAAGCACCGGCTGCGCGGCCGCGGCGAGGCGACGGAGGTCTTCCAGCTTGGCAAAGTCGCGACGTCAGCATCGCCCCCTATGGACGTTCACCGCGCCCAAGCGGGCTGAGTAACATGGCGACAAGGCGACCGACCCGATGGCGCAGTGGGACAGCAAGGAGGCCCTCGATCTCTACACGAAGTCGATGGCCACGACCGACGCCGGGCAACGCAAGGCACTGTTCAAGCAGCTCCATGCACTGATGGCAAAGGATGTGCCGATCCTTGGCCTCTATTACGAGCCGTCCCTCGATGCCGTGTCGCCGAAAGTAAAGGGCTATTCGGTATGGCCCGCGGCAAACCCCCATGTATGGGGTGTCTGGAAAAGCGAATAGGCCGGCGGTTCATCTGTCGCCGAAAGATCGGAGGCGTGTTGCTCTCCGATCGTTCGATTGAAGGTATCTTCGCAATTAGAACGAGCAACCAGCGCCAGAAGCGGCCAATCAGACACACTTCGGACATGACGGCAATGGGCCGGTTGCGGTGTTGAGCAGATACATCTGAAATTTACGCCACTGCGACACGAGCTATTTCGGTCGTCAGGGAAGCTGCTGAAGGGCTACTTCAGGCACTCTGGAAGACGTTTTGGAACAGTCATCTTAGCCAGTTGCTCGTCGGATGCACACAGCGGGAAACCGGTCAGGACCAAGGTTTCCAAGTAGCGCTCGCGCTCGGTGGGGCTGATCCCCGGCGCGTTGACCATACCTTCGACGGTCATGTCCGGGTAGTGCTTGAGCGCCTCCTTGACTGAGGCTTGCGCTTCTTCCATCCGGCCCGCGCCTGCGAGCGAACCGCTGCGCACCATCCATCTCCACTGGTTGTAGTTGTCAGGTGTCAGGCCTTCCATCATTTTCAGCGCATCGTCGTATCGCCCCACCATAAAGTAAGCGTTAGAGAAGAGGCCGGTGGCCCACATCGGGTAGTTAGGATCGAGCCGGATCACCCGATCGACCAATTCGGCACCTCGTTCTGGTTCACCGAAGGACGCGGCCCAGCCGGCATAGAAGGTCAGGATTTCAGCCGAACCGGGCGCGAGGCTCAGGGCTATTTGCAGCTCAGCTTTCGCGCGCGAAAGCTCGCCCCGCTCGCCTAAGCTCATGCCCAGCGCGGCGTGAGCTTCAGCGTCGCTCGGATCAAGTCGCACGGCGCGTTCGGCTGCATCGGCAGCCGCCTTTGCTTCTGTCTCGGGATTGACGCCGAAGTTCGCCAATAGCGAGTGAGAGTGGTAAAGTTCGACCCAGGCGCGGGCCAAGCCGGGATCCAGCTCGACGGCGCGGTTGAGCAGCACGATGGCCTGCTGAATATCGTCTTTGGTGATCCGCGCAAGCTTCTCGGTGCCAAGCAGATAAAGCTCGTATGCGCTAAGGTTCTCTGGCGGCTTGCGCTTGGCCGCAGCTCGGCCAGCTTTCTGGATCAGCCCCTCGCCGCCGCCTAGCCGGTTGGTGACTTGCTCAGATATCTCAGTCTGGACTGCGAACACATCTTCGGTGGGCCGGTCCCAGCGCTCCGACCACAGATGATTGCCGGATTGGGCATCGATCAGTTGCGCGGTGATCCGGACGCGGCCGCCCTGGTGCTGGATCGAGCCTTCGAGCACGTAGCCGACATGGAGCGCTTTAGCGACTTCGCGCACTTCCACCGGCTTGCCCTTGTAGACTTGCGTCGAATTGCGAGCCACCACCTCCAATTCCGGGAAGCGTGCAAGGTCAGTGATGATGTCCTCTGTGAGGCCGTCGGCCAGCCGTCCAGTAGCCTCGTCGCCGCCATAATTTTCAAACGGCAGCACCGCTACCGATGGCCTGGCACTCACCGGCGCCGCCGGCCAGAATTGCCAAGCCGCTGCGGCGGCAAGCAGAAGGGCCACGGCCACCGCCATCCCCTCTAGCGCCCACCGCGGAGGAGACCGTATTGAGCGATGGCGGATGCCCTGTTTTTCAAGCGTTATGCGGAAAACCTGCACGGGTTCGGTGACGTTCTTGACCTTCTTCTCGCCCAAAGGTTCGAAACCGAAGGCAAGCTTTTTCTCGACCTCCTTGGCCACCTTACCGGAGACACAGATGCCGCCGGATTCCGCCAATTGTTGGAGGCGGGCGGCAATATTGACCCCGTCGCCGTAACGGTCGTCACCGTCGATTATCACCTCGCCAAGATTTATTCCGATCCTGACCAAAATCTGCTCGGCCTCGGGAAGCGACGCATTGCGCTCGGTTAGGCCACGCTGCAGCGAGACTGCACATTCCACCGCATCGACCACGCTGGCAAACTCGGCCAGCAAGCCGTCGCCCATGAGCTTGAAAATGCGACCGTGGTGCCGCGCAATCTCTGGCTCGAAAAGCTCTGCGCGACCAGCTTTCAGCCGTGCAAAAGTCCCCGCTTCATCACGCTCCATTTGAGCGGAATAGCCGACCACATCAGCAGCCAGAATGGCAGCAAGCTTGCGGTCCATGTCTAAGACCCTGCCTTCAGCTGAATAGTAGACGGCTTCCGACTAAGCGTAAAGGCGCTCGAAATTGCGCAGGGAGGGGGCAGTTCGCTAGGCTGACGCTGGTCTCTGGTCCGAGCTCATCATGGCAATGCTCCGATGATGGTTAAGCTGATCTTCAAGGCGGTGATTTTGCCAAGGTCCACAATTGGGCACAACCGCGGCTGTCACTGTGGTCGCTGGGACGTCGGCTTCAGGAAGCGGCCAAACCGATCGCAGCGTCCGAGATCGGCGCGAGGCCGACATCTTTTATGGCATCACGACCGTCTGCTTCGGGTCACCGCTTCCCCTTCGGACTCTCCCGCGGAAGGTGAGAAAAGTGGTCGTGAGCTGTATTCGCCCCCGGCGCCAAGCGTTGGATGTTCACCTCTAGCGTCACGACGTGCCGCCGTCCGGCGTCGAAAGCTGGACAAAGGTCAGGCTTCGTTCAAGGTGACCTGGTCGCCCAGCCCGCTCTTGCCCGGTTCGATGATTTGGCAGAGCGCGCCGAAGCCGCCTTCGCCATGGCGCGCTATGGTTTGCAGCACTGCCGGCTCGAAGGCGAGATCGCCTTGCGCCAGCGCCGAGCGCGCGCACGGTTCCGAGCTCAGGATCCGCGCCTTCCCGATCGCCAGCACTTTCCCGATGATCTGCTGCTCGACGAAACCTTCCCGCGAGGCGTCGGTTTCGATCACGATGTTGGGCCGGAATCGCCTGGAATCCACTTGCGAAGGATCCTCAAGCAGGCCGGCAAGCCTGTTCATCGAGGCTGACGTGACGATGTGGATGTCGGCGCGCTGATAGCGTGGCGCGATATGATCCCGGGCTTCCGAGCCGAAGCGGACATGTGGGTGCAGCGCCGCCGGGAAATCGAGGAAGGCCGAAACCAGCTCGCCTGCGAGGCTGGAGCCGGCATCGATCCACGAGCCGTTCAAGCCGATTTCCGGCCGGTCACCCTTCAGCCTTGCAACAAGGTTGGGCAGCGGTCGCCAGTATTTTCCCTTCTCCGGCGCGGCAACAGCGCCGTCGCGCCGGTCGATGATGCCCCAGATCCGATCGCCCGGAATCCCGCCCTCCGCAAGCTCGGTCCCGTCCAGCCGTTCGCCGCGCATCGAACTGATGGGGTATCGCCAGATCTCCGTGATACGGCCAAACGCTGTCATGATGCGGCGACGAGCCATGCCGTCCTCATCGAGCCACTGCATTGCGTGCGCCCGCGCCATCGGCGAAATGGCGATCGATCAGCATCGCCGCATCGAGAAGGGCGCGTGTGTAGGCGTGGCCCGGTCGATCGAAGACGTCGTCGCGGTCGCCGATCTCGACAATCCTTCCGTCCTGCATGACGGCGACCCGATCGGCAACCTGCTCCACCGCACCCAGATCATGCGAGACGAACAGGCAGGCGAACCCGTAGCGTTCCTGCAACGACCGGATCAGAAGCAGGATCTGTTTCTGCACCGTCATGTCGAGCGCCGAGACCGGCTCGTCGGCGACGACGAAGGCCGGTCGCCTGACGATCGCCCGGGCGATCGCGACGCGCTGGCGCTGGCCACCCGAAAGCTGATGCGGGAAACGCTCGAGAAGGTCGCGCGTCAGCCCCACTTCCTCGATGACCTCATTCATGCGCGCGGTCCGCCGCTTGCGGTCCAATTCGGTGTCGAGCTTCAGCGGCTCGGTGATGATCTCGGCAATCGACTGGCGAGGGTCGAGCGACGAATAGGGGTCCTGGAAGACGATCTGCATGTCACGACGCTGCGCACGCGCGTCAGCGGATCGATCGTTTGCAATCGCGGTGCCAAGAAACGAGATCGTACCACTGGCCGGCCTGACGAGACCGACAATGGCGCGCCCGAGGGTCGTCTTGCCGGAGCCCGACGCGCCGACCAGCGCCAGGGTCTCGCCGCGCCGGATGGTCAGGTCGACGCCGTCGACGGCGCGCTTCGGCTGCGCGCGCCCAAACAGCCTGGGACGGCCCGGATAGTCGATGACGACATTGCTGATCTCGATCAGGGGCGGGCCGTCGACGGTTTTTCTCGATCCACCGGCGCTGCGCTTGGGAAGCGCATCCACCAACCGCTTCGTGTAATCGTGCTGCGGTGCGTGAAGCACCTGGGTGCTGCTTCCCTGTTCGACCGCCTTGCCTTCGCACATCACCGTCACGTTGTTCACATAGTGCGACACCATGCCGAGGTCGTGGCTGATCAGCAGGACGGCGGTTCCGTTCTCCCGCGTCAGCTCGACCATCAGGTCAAGCACGTCGCGCTGCACCAGCGTGTCGAGCGCGGTGGTCGGCTCGTCGGCGATCAGCAGGCGCGGCTTGAGCAGCATGACCGATGCGAGCATGATGCGTTGGCGCATGCCGCCGGAGAATTCGTGCGGATAGGCCGCAAGGCATTTGCCGGGATCCTTGATCTGGATCCTCTCCAGCATTGCCAGCGAGCGGTCCTTTATCTCGGCGCGCGGCATGGCGCTATGCAGGCGTAGACCCTCCGCCATCTGCTCGCCGATGGTGACGGCGGGATTGAGCGAGACCATCGGCTCCTGGAAAACCATGCCGATCCGCGCACCGCGTATCCGGCGCAGCGCCTTTGGAGCGAGGCGGGTGAGCTCTTGTCCTTCGAAGTGGATGCTGCTGTCCGGCGTCGTGACCAGCGGGGCAGGGAGCAAGCTCACGATCGAGCGGGCCGCCATCGTCTTGCCCGAACCGGATTCGCCGACCAGCGCCAGCATGTCACTGGGGGCGAGGTCGAAATTCAGCCCGTCAACGATCCGCTTTCCCGATGGCCCGACCGAGATCGACAGGTTGCGCACTGAAAGCATCGTGTTGTTGTCCGCGGTCGGCACGAGCATGTTCCAGGACCTACATTTTCGGGTCGAGCCAGTCGCGCACCGCGTCGCCCAGCATGTTGATGCCGAGCAGCGTGATCGAGATGCAGAGACCCGGCAGGATGATCAGATGCGGCGCCTGGCCGATATAGGGCCGAGCCGTCGACAGCATGTTGCCCCAGCTCGGCGCTGGAGGTGGGACGCCCAGTCCAAGAAAGCTCAGCGCGCTTTCCGACAGGATGATCCAGCCGAACATGGTGGTGGCGAGCACGATGATCGGGGCGACGCAGTTGGGCAGCACGTGCCGCGCCATGGTGATGATCTTGCTGTTGCCCATCACCCGCGAGGCCTCGACATATTCCCGCTCGCGAATGGACATCACCGAAGCCCGCACCACGCGCACCACGATCGGCATGTAGGCAAGGCCGAGCGCAACGATGATACCCTCGCGGCTGGCGCCGATCACCGCCATCAGGCCGAGCGCCAGAAGCAGGCCGGGGAAGGCGAGGAAGGCGTCGTTGACCATCATGACGACGCGATCGACCCAGCCGCGCAGGAAACCGGCGAGAACGCCGAACACGATGCCGAGGATCAAGGCGAAGGCGACTGTCGCAAAAGCGATCCAGGCGCTGGTCCGCGCGCCGCTGGCGAGGCGGCTGAGCACGTCGCGCCCGAACTCGTCGGCGCCGAGCAGGTGCTGGGGCGACGGCCCGCTGAGCCGCGACGGCAGATCGAGCTTAAGCGGATCGTAGGGCGCGATCCACGGGCCGAACACAGCCAGAAGGATCAATGCCCCGGTGACGGCGATCCCGAAGGTCGCATTGAATTTCAGGCCGGGCCGGCCGAGCGCACGGGCGATCATGCGGCGACCCTCGGATCGAGCAGCGGATAGACGAGGTCGACGAGAAGGTTGAGCACGACATAGATGAAGGCGACGAACAGCATCGTTCCCTGAATCACCGGATAGTCGCGGGCATAAATTGCGTCGACCAGCAGCCGGCCGAGGCCGGGAATGGTGAAGACGGTCTCGATGACGACGATGCTGGACAGCAGGCCGCCGAGCACCAGGCCGATCAGGGTCAAGGTGGGCGCGAAGGCGTTCTTGAAAGCATGGCGCCACATCACAGCGCTTTCGGAAAGTCCCTTTGCCCGCGCATGGGTGATGTATTCCAGCCGCGCCACCTCGATCGTGCTGGCCCTGGCCATGCGCGCGATCGGGCCGGACTCGACGAGCACCAGGGTGACCACGGGCAGGATCACATAGAGAGCGGCTTGCGCGAAGTCGCGGCTGAAGGGCACGTAGCCGACGATCGGCAGCCAGCCGAGATAGAGGCCGAAGATCAGCATCAGCATCAACCCCAGCCAGAAACTGGGGATCGAGAGCAGGATGGTCGAGGTGGCGACGACGGTGATGTCGCCAAGACTGTCCTGTCTCCAGGCGGCCAGCATGCCGGCCGGCACGGCGATGGCGGAGGCGACAAGCACGGCCAGGAGGACGATGATCGAGGAGACGGCAAAACGGTCGAGGATCAGCGGCAGCACCTCTTGCCCGCTGCCGATCGAGCGCCCGAAATCGCCAGTAAGGACGTTGCCGGCCCAGATCAGATATTGCACCACCACGGGCTGGTCGAGCCCCATCCGATGCCGCATGGCTTCGACCTGTCCGGGCTGTGCGAGGTCTCCCAGCATCAGCGTCGCAGGGTCACCCGGGATGAAGCGCATCATCACGAAGACCGCAACCGACACCAGGATCAGGGTCGGTATGGCGCTGGCGATGCGGGTCAGGACAAAGCGGACCATCGTTTCTCCTGTGCTGATATCGAAGGTCTCCCCCGTGCCGGCATCGCCTTCTCGGCGCGCTCGCGGACCTCGTCGTCGAGGGTGAGTTCGTAGCGGGTGAATTCGCGGTTCTCGGCCGGCAATGGTGCGATCTCCATGACGCCGGCGGCTGGTTCGAAGACGATCATCGCCACCGTCGCCGAGAGATTGCCGCCTTTCTTCCTGATCCGCGGACGACAGACGCTGAACGGCGAAGCGAAATCGTCGAACAGGGCTTCCTTCAAATCGTCGCCCGTGACGTCCCCATGCCGCGCCGACAGGCGACGGCGCACGCGGTGGTCCCGGTAGAGACTGTCCGGCACGTCGCGAAGCCCGGTTTCGCGCAGCTTCGACAACGCCACCGGGCTCTGCCAGTGATTGGCATGGACGATCATGTCGTCGTCCGGATAGATGGCGAAGGCCTCGTCCGGCGCGCATTCGAAATCGACCGTGAAGCCCTCGGCGGTGCTGAGCATCATGTTGTTGGAGCCGGATTTCGGTGTCGTCGCCACCACCTTGATGGCGTCGGCGAAATGCTGCGCTTCAAGCGCCCGGCGCCGGATGAAGGGCAGCGGAATTCCGATGTCGCGGTAGTCGCGGTCCGATTCGAGATAGTTCGCGGTGATGCCGATGCCGGCCGCGTTGAAGCCGCTGCGCGCCAGTCCGCCGGCTTCGGTGAAGGTCAGGAGGTCCGGCCCGTCCGTTCGCCGGATGCGCAGCACCACCGAGGTCTCGGCGCATTCGGCCTTCCAGTCCCAGTTCTGGCCATGGATGAGCCTGCCGTCGCGGGTTGCCTCCGGCAAAATCACAGCGCCCGTGCAGCCGTCGGGCTCGTCGTCTGAAATGCCTTTCTCGCGCCGGGCGAGCTGCAGGATTTCGGTGCGCGCGTTGACCAGGACGATCGAGGACAGGTCGAGATTGGCGCCTGACGCGATCCCTTGCATTTCCTCGACGAGATCGGGCGCCCATTGCCGCAAGCGAGCCAGGAAGATTTGGGAAAACCGCGCGACATCGTCCCGCCCGAAGCCGAACCGGTCGAGCTGGCCGGCGTAGAGCGCCACCGAAGCGCCGATGCGCCCGCGCGCCTGTTCGCCATAGGCCATGCCGCGGGCTCTCGGCGCTCCATCGATCTCGACAAGCGGAAAAGGTGCGATTGTTGTCATCAAGGGAAGCCTCAACTTGTTGAGTTCGGATACTAATGCATTTTGATTGAATGAAAAGCAGGAAAATTCGATAGATTGCCAGTTCGAACTGCGTGGCGCATATCTATAATGCGAAAATGCGAACGCCTGAGGAAGTGCTTATGAACGAAACGACCATCGACCGGCCGGTACGCGGCGAGGCGGCCAGTCCGCTGCAGATCGATCTGGCGCGGCGGATCCTGGAGCGGATCAGGGATTCGGGCTGGACGGTTGGAACCCGCGTCTCGGTGCCCGACCTTGCCCGCACCTTCGGCGTCTCGCGTTCTCCCATCAGCGCGGCGTTGGAGCTGCTGGTCGCCCAGGGCATCTTGAGTCCCTTCGAGACGAGGGGGCTGCAATTGGCGCGCGAGGTCGCCGATCTCGACCCTGAAGATATCCTGCCCAGTTCACCGCTCGAGGAGCTTTACCGCAGGATGATGCGCGAGCGCGCGCTCGGCCAGCTGCCGCAGGAGGTGTCCGAGGCGGAACTGATGCCGCGCTATCAGGTGTCGCGCGGCGTCGTGCGCAAGCTTTTGCTCCGCTTTGCCGCCGAAGGGCTGGTGCAGCGCCTGCCGGGGCATGGCTGGCGTTTCGCCGACACACTGGTCGGCGAGGACGCCTACCGGGAAAGCTATGAATTCCGGACGGCCGTCGAATGCGCGGCGCTGCGGTCGCCCATGTTCAATGCGGATCCTCAGCAGCTGGCGCCGGTCCGCCGCGCTCACCAGCGCATCCTGGCGATCGTGTCGACGGGCAAGACGCTGATCGGCGGCGACGAATGGTTCCGGATCAACGCATCCTTTCACGAAGGGCTTGCGGCCTGTTCCGGCAACCGGTTCCTGGCGGATGCGGTGCGCCAGCAGAACAATCTGCGCCGGTTGCAGGAGTCGGCGGGTTTCGAGGAACTGCCGGCGGAACGCATCGAGCAGTCCTGCCGGGAACATCTGGCCATCCTCGATGCCGTCGAGGCGGGCGAGATCGAATGGGCCGAGGCGCTGCTGCGCCAGCATCTAAGGCAGGCATCCGAGTTCGCTTCGCCGCAGCGCTCGATCTGATGCCTGCGATGTCCGCGACGGTGAGCATTTCCGTCGTCATTTTCCGCGCCGCCTGATCACCGCTGACAGCACCGAGACGACGGCGACCGCAGCCCGCATGCTGGCCGCTCAGTGAGCCAATGCGCTGACGCCATCCGGCATCCATGCGGGACTGGCCGATCTGGAACGAGCGTCTCCGCTCCGTCAAATGCCGGGATTTTTGGGGCCGATTTTCAGCGGCGCATCATTTTCATCCGGATTGGGGACAGGAGCTTCGTCGGGAAGTCTGTCCGGGTCCGGCTCACGCACCGGCTTCGGTTCAGGAAACGGCGGCGGTGTGGGCGCGGGAGTGGGCGTTGGTTCGGGAGTGGGAAGAATGGCCATTGTGTGATTTCCTTCCGCTCGCACTCTGCCTTGGCGGGTCGCCGACGTCGGCTGGGATTCTTGAAGCCACCCGTTTCGATCGGTTTTCGCTCGAGCTGACGCACGCAGAACGACCACGCATGCCTATGGTTCCGACGCGAGCCTGCGATGATCCCGCAGGCATCGGCATTCGTGGCCGGACGGGGTCGTCAGAAAAGTGATCGAAAGGTTCGCGCATGAAGGCCTTGCCGGCGTCGTGGAGCGCCATAATTTCCATTTCAGGGTGGGACGAACTCACCTGCTGAATAGGAGGCGGCCGTGAAGCACCAAACACTTGACCAACTGCATACCGTTGCCGACGTTCACGCTGAAGCAACAGACCTCGTAGCGACCCGAAGCCAGCGTCTCGAACGTTGGGCGAAACTGCTGGAGAAAAATCCCGATCGACGTCTCGAAGCGTTGACGGGCACCGAATACAAGTCCCCTGAGATACGCGAGAAAATGCGTTACAATGACTCGCCTCTCACGGTTGCCTTCGAGGACCCGATCTTTCGCGCGCAAGGCTTGAAAGATGACACCTACGGCGAAGCCAGGCGCTTCTTCGAGCTGACCGACTGGCAGCTGCACGAAATCGTCTGCCATTGCCATGTCGGCGCCACGATACGAGCGCGATGGGCTGCCTCTCGCGTTCGCGCGGCAATGTCCGAGAGGTTTGGTTTCTTCGCCTGGCTGCGAGGAATATTCATGCACTGACGCTACGGGCATTCACGCTGCCGGCACTTATGCCAGGCGCCGGCATGTTCGGGTGATGGGGGCGGCGAAGTAATTTCCACGCCTCGCATCAGTGGTCGTTGATGAGCGGATAGGCCGTTTCGGCGGCGATCCGCCATCGGCGAAGCTCGAACAATAGGCTCGATACCACAGGATGCGCGGATCTCAGTCGGCGGGCGCCGTGTCGCGGCGATGATCGAGACTACCGTCATTCTCGATGACAGCCGCTGCCTCCGCAAGCCTTGTCCTTGACCTGGTTGCGGAACCGCTGGCTGTCGATTGTTCCCCGCGCAAGGCAAGGTGGCTTGGCCTTCGGTCGAGCATCGGTTTTCCTCAAGCCGGTACACACTTCTAGCCGATGATCCTGAATCCGTTCGGCTCCAGGCCGGCATCGACGTCTTGGGATGTCACGCTGGCGACCGACGCTCCGGTCGGCCCTTTCCAGAACCGGTCCATCATGGTCGAAACCGCGCCTTCGGCTCCGACGATCAGTGCCGTTACGGATCCATCCTCCTCATTGCGAACCCACCCGGACAGACCGAGCCTCTCGGCCTCGGTCCGTGTCCACACGCGAAACGAGACGCCTTGCACCCTTCCCCTCAGTCTGACGCGTACCGCCTTGCGCCCGTCCTCCATCGTCAACTCCGTGCAGTTGGTTTGTTCACCTTCAACTCACCAGCGGCGAAAAAGGCTCCGCCATCACATTTGACGCATTATATCGGCAACGGAACCATGCGGCGGCGGCTTTGTTTAAAAGACGGACAGCTGCAGGTTGCTGGGGTCCCGGAGCCACGATTTCATGACCAACGATTCTCCAAAGGGAGGCCCCATCCCGGCATCCGTTCCGACGATCGACGCAAAAGCGGAGCCGACGCTTCGCTACGCCGAGGCCGAGGTCTTTTACACCGAGGCGATCCGCGAACTCAGCGCGACGGACATTCCCTTTCTTGTCGCCGGCACCTACGCGGTGAGCGCCTACACCGGCGTCACGCGCCAGACCAAGGATCTCGACATTTTCTGCAAGGCCGGCGATTACGCCCGCATCCTCGCCCATTTCAAGCAGGCCGGTTATGCGGTCGAGATATTGGATGACCGGTGGCTCGGCAAGGTCTTCAAGGGCACGCATTTCTTTGACGTCATATTCGCGTCGGCGAACGGAACCATGCCTGTCAGCGACGAGTGGCTGGAGCACGCAAGGCAAATCGATTTGCTAGGCAGCCGGGTGCGGATCGTCGGTCCGACGGAGCTTATCTGGTCCAAGTGCTTCATCCAGGACAGAGGCCGCCATGACGGCGCCGACATCGCTCATACCATCCTCAAGGCGCAGGATCAGATCGATTGGCACCGGCTGCTTTCCTACCTCGAAGTCCACTGGGAGGTGTTGTTGATGCAGCTTCTGAATTTTCGATGGATCTATCCAAGCGAGCGCGATCACATTCCCGCCTGGCTGCTCGACGAATTGCTTGACCGGCTCGCCAAGCAGCGGGAGTTGCCTACGCCCCGAATGAAAATCTGCCGCGGGCGCCTGCTTTCGCCGACCGACTACGAGATCGACGTCAAGGAGTGGGGTTTTGCCGGCGTCGGCGGAACAGGAGAATTTCGTGATGGCTGAGAGGAACGAGGCTGCTACGGCAAGGGTTGGGAACGGCGGCACCGTGAGGATTGCGGCTATCGGCGACCTGCATGTGCGGGAAGACGCCCAGGCCTCCTGCCGTGATCTCTTCGGCGAAGTTTCGCGCGAAGCGGACGTCCTCGTGCTCACTGGCGACCTCACCAATCTCGGCAAGCCGCGTGAGGCCGAAATCCTTGCGGAGGATTTGCGCGCCTGCGCAATCCCGGTCGTCGCCGTGCTCGGCAACCATGACTATGAATCCGGCGCGGTCGAGGACGTCGCCCACATCCTTCGGCAGGCGGGCGTCCATCTTCTTGACGGCCAGACCACGGAAATCAAGGATGTCGGCTTTGTCGGCGTGAAGGGGTTCATTGGCGGTTTTGGATCACGCATGCTCGGCTCCTTCGGCGAGCCGGCGATCAAGGCGATGGTCGCCGAAAGCGTCAGCGAATCGATGCGGCTCGAAAACGCAATGCGGCAGGTTCGCACCAATCGTACGCTTGTCGTCCTGCACTACGCTCCGGTGGTCGAGACGGTCGCTGGCGAGCCATTGGAGATTTTTCCGTTCCTGGGCTCGTCGCGGCTGGCGGAGACGATCGATCGGTTCAAGGTCAGCGCCGTGGTGCATGGCCACGCGCATCGCGGCATCTATGAAGGTCGCACGCCCGGCGGTGCCCCGGTCTACAACGTCGCCATGCACGTGGCGAAGCCGACCGGCCGTCCCTACGCCCTGCTCGAAATCTGAAACACCCCGCGCCTCGTCAGCGATCGATCTCGCCGAACACGATATCGAGCGATCCGATGATCGCGGCGACATCGGCGAGCATGTGCCCGCGCGACAGAAAATCCATCGCCTGCAGATGGGCAAAGGACGGCGCGCGGATCTTGCACCGATAGGGAGTATTGCCGCCGTTCGAAACCAGATAGACGCCGAACTCGCCCTTCGGCGCCTCCACCGCGGCGTAGACTTCTCCGGCGGGCACGCGAATACCCTCCGTGTAGAGTTTGAAATGGTGGATGGTCGCTTCCATCGAGCGTTTCATCGTCGCCCGCGGCGGCGGCGTGATCTTGTGGTTCGGAATTGCCACCGGCCCCTGGCCTTCCGGCGATCGCAATTTCTCCAGGCATTGCTTCATGATCCGCACCGACTGGCGCATTTCCTCCATGCGGACGAGGTAGCGGTCATAGCAGTCGCCGTTCTTGCCGATGGGAATGTCGAAATCCATCTCCGGGTAGCATTCATAGGGCTGTGCCTTGCGCAAATCCCACGGAGCGCCCGACCCGCGCACCATGGGGCCGGAGAAGCCCCAGGCCCAGGCGTCGTCGAGGCCGATCACGCCGACATCGACGTTGCGCTGCTTGAAGATACGGTTTTCGGTGAGCAGCTCGTCGAGATTGCCGCAGACCTTGAGGAACGGATCGCAGAAAGCCCAGATGTCGTCCAGCAGCTTCTCAGGCAGGTCCTGGTGCACGCCGCCGACCCTGAAATAATTCGCATGCATGCGGGCGCCGGAGGCGCGCTCGTAAAACACCATCAGCTTCTCGCGCTCGGCAAAACCCCAGAGCGGCGGCGTCAGCGCGCCGATATCCATGGCCTGTGTCGTGACGTTGAGGAGATGCGACAAGAGCCGGCCGATTTCGCAAAACAGAACACGGATGAGCTGTCCGCGCTTCGGGACCGAGATTTCCAACAACTTCTCGGCGGCGAGGCAGAACGCATGCTCCTGGTTCATCGGCGCGACATAGTCGAGCCGGTCGAAATAGGGCAGGGCCTGCAGATAGTTCTTGTACTCGATCAGTTTTTCGGTGCCGCGGTGGAGCAGGCCGATATGGGGATCGGCGCGATCGACGACCTCGCCGTCCAGTTCCAGCACCAGCCGCAGCACGCCGTGAGCAGAGGGATGCTGCGGTCCGAAGTTGAGGGTGAAGTTGCGAACTGCGGCTTCGACCATGACGCTGCTCCGCTGTACCGGGTTTCAGGGCCGAAGCCGAGTGCTCCGGCCCGCCACGCCCGGACCACCGATCAGGTGCCCGCCAATCACGTGCCCGCCAATCACGTGCCCGCCAATCACGTGGTTGTCTGGATGATCAGAGTCAGCATGCCGTCGCCGTCGATGTTGGCGGCAACAACCTGCGACGAATCCAGCCCGTTCGCGGCCAGCACCGATGCCGCCTGTGGCGAGGCATCGATCGAGCTCTGCAGAGTAAGCAGATCTTCAACGCTGGTCTGGGTGATCACGGCCTCGGCTTGCGTCTTGAGTTCCGGCGGCAAATCCTCGAGGGCGACAATGGCAATGCCAGTAAAATTCTGGTCGGTGAAACCTTGATCAGGCAGGGCTTGGTCAGGCAGGGCCTGGTCAGGCGTTTGGTTGGGCAAGCTTGGATCGGGCAGGGCTTCCGGAGCCGGAGGTGCGATCTGGGGAAGCTGCGGGTCGGTGGATTGCGCGTGAATCGGCTGCGCCAGGGCCAATCCCGAAAGGGCGGCAATTGTCGTCAACATGCGCATGATCGTTCCTTCCGTTTTTCGTTTGGCTCGAGGAGGATCACTTGGTGACCACTCAACCATCGTGCCGGATAATAGTTCCCGCCCGTCACGGATATGGCCCGCTGCGCGTGGTCGAACGATGGAACGATTCCGATAGGCGTTCATTCTCCCCTGATCACACCTTCATCACAGGATCGGCGGGGCGCTGCAGCTTGAGGAGAAAGCCATGAGAATCAGCGAGTGCATGACACGGAAAGTTCAGGTCGCCAGTCCGGACCAGTCCTTGCGGGATGCCGCACGAGTCATGGCCGATCTTGACGCCGGTGTTCTGCCCGTGGGTGAGAATGAGCGGCTGGTCGGCATGATCACGGACCGCGACATTGCCGTCCGTGGCATCGCGGAGGGCAGAGGTCCCGACACCAGGATCAGGGATGTGATGAGCGCGGAGGTACAGTGCTGCTATGACGACCAGGAAGTCGGCGATGTTCTTCAGAATATGCGCGAACTCAAAGTGCGGCGAATGCCGGTGATCAGCCGCGACCGGCGGCTGGTTGGCATTGTCTCGCTCGGCGACCTCGCCACGAATGGCGAACCCGCATGGGCCGGCGAAGCGCTGGGCGGCATCTCGCAGCCGGGCGGCGACCATTCGCAGACGGCGCATTGATGCATCATAAACAGATTTGAAGTTCCTGCTCGATCGACGGCATCGGCGTTCAGGAACTTCGAACCCACAACCGTACTGGGATCACCCCTTTGCGCTACAGGGCCGCACGCCCGGAGGCGCGAGCACTTGGTTTGGGCATGATTCCCAGCGAAAATCGATTTCCGGGGTCACCCGGGCCGACGCTGCGCAACGGAGAATCGATCGATGACCCACAGCCATGTCCCGTCGCCCTGGCGGCGGGCGACCTCGGTGGTTACGGTGCCATCGGGAAGACGGGTTGACGTCAGTGCCAGATCTCCGCTGACAACGGCCGGGGCCTGATTTCCGGCGGCAAATTTTTGGCCCGTTGCGGTGATGTCGGCGAAGAGTGCCCGGATCGCTTCGCGGCCACGCGTCAGTGGCCCGTCACCGCTGTCGACGACGGCATGCGGCTCAAAAAGCGCGGCCATGCCGTCGATGTCTCCCACCCACTGCCGGGAGATCAGCAGGCGCTCCAGATCCTGGGGATCACGCGCCGGCTCGCGGCTTGCTTCATCGGTCATGGCGAAACTCCTCCGACGCTCGGTAGCAAAGCGTTCGATCCTGCGCCAAGTTTCGTTGGAAGACGAGCCGTGGAAGCTCCGCCATGCTGATCGCAAGGTGGAGCAGCCTGGCGATCATCCTCCCCAGCCGAGATCGCGATCCGCAACGCGCCATTCGGCGGCGCCGGCGCGGCGCCGGTGGCTGTCGTTGAGGAAGTCGGCGATTCTTGCCGCCGATTTCGCCGAGGCGAAGGTGAGCAGCCGATCGTGATGGACGACAGGCTCGCCGGTCTCATTGTCCCAGATCTCGAACCGGCAGCTTGGGTTCGGTATGGCTTCGAAACGGATCTTCATATCGATGGCCCCGGTGATCGTCGGACCGAGGTTCTGCGACCCCGGCTTACGGATGGCTTACGGGCGTTTGGATTATGCTTTTGGCAGCGGGCGCGCTCGCGCGGGTCGCCCTCGACTAGCTGGCCTTCGGCGCGAGGCGCTGCGCGACATGGTCGGCGATCGCCAGGCTTGAGGTCAGGCCAGGGCTCTCGATGCCGAACAGATTGACCAGGCCTTCCACGCCATGCACCGCCGCGTCCTGAATGACGAAGTCGGCATTGGCTTCGCCGGGACCGGAGAGCTTCGGCCGTATGCCGCTATAGGCCGGCCGCAGGCTGCCATCGGCCAGGTCCGGCCAGTATTTGCGGATCTCGTCGTAGAAGCGCTCGCCACGTATTGGATCGACGCGATAGTCGAGTTGATCGGTCCATTCGACGTCAGGCCCGAAGCGGGCGACGCCGTCGAGGTCGAGCGTCAGATGGACGCCGAGCCCGCCGGGCTCGGGCACGGGATAGACCAGCCGCGAGAACGGCGCCCGGCCGGCGACCGAAAAATAATTGCCCTTGGCGTAGCGAAGTTCTGGCAGGAATTGCTGGTCGAACCCGTCAAGCGAGCCGGCAAGTGCCGTGGCGCCAAGCCCGGCGGCGTTGACGAAGCGCGCGGTGGCGATTTCAAAGCGCTCGCCGCTGGTGCTGTCGATCGTGTCGAGCACGATGCGTCCATTTTCAATGCGGCCCGAGGCGATGCGGGTGTTGAGGCTGAGCGCCGCCCCGTGCTCCTCGGCGTCGCCCAGCAGCGCAAGCATCAGCGCGTGGCTGTCGATGATGCCGGTGGCGGGAGACAAAAGCGCGGCCGTGCAGCGCAGCTTGGGCTCCAGCCTGCGCGCCTCTGCTGCGGTCAAGAGCGTCAAATCGCCCGCGCCGCAAGCAGCGGCGTTGGTCAGGATCGAAATGAGCATCGGCTCCTGTTCGGCATCCGTGGCGACGATGAGCTTGCCGCAGCGCGCATGCGGCACCGCCCGCTCCTGGCAATAACGGTAGAGCCTTTCGCGGCCTGCCACGCAGAGCCGGGCCTTCAGCGATCCGGCCGGATAGTAGATGCCGGCATGGATGACCTCGGAATTACGCGAACTCGTCCCGGTGCCGATGGCGTTCTCGGCCTCGAGGATCAGGGTGTCCATGCCGCGCTGCGCCATCTCTCGCGCGATCGCGAGGCCAATGACGCCGGCGCCGGCGACGATGCAGTCGACATGGTCCACGATCAGGCCACCTCAGCCTTGTTGTTGTGCCTGCTGGTGAGCCGTTCGGGGATCAAGTCTTGGCCATGCGCACAGCCGGCTTGGCGCAGGTTCCCGCGTTCAGCAGCCTCGAAGCTGAAATTCTGCATGTCTTTCGCCCATCCGCCGGCCCTTCCGAAAGGGCTTGACACCCTTACAAGAAACGGATGCAGCAAACAGCATTAATCCAGAGGCCGATGCGCGCGCCGAACGGCGGCAGGACGCACGTCCCGGCATGCAGCACAGGAGCCATCATGGACGCTCGACCGAATTCCCCCGAAGCCCGCGACATCAGCTACCACATGCACGGCTACACCAATGCCCGCAAGCATGAAGAGGCAGGGCCGCTGGTCATCGAGAAGGGCGACGGCATCTATGTCGAGGATCTCGCCGGCAACCGCTATATCGAGGCGATGGCCGGGCTTTGGAGTGTCGCGGTCGGCTTCTCCGAGAAGCGGCTGGTCGACGCTGCGGTGCGCCAGATGTCCAGGTTGCCTTACTATCACGACTTCGGTTCCAAATCGCATTCGCCGCTGATCGATCTCGCCGAGAAGCTGGTGCAGATGGCGCCGGTGCCGATGAGCAAGGCGTACTTCACCAATTCCGGCTCCGAGGCCAACGATACGGCCATGAAGATGATCTGGTACCGGTCGAATGCGCTCGGCCAGCCTGCGCGCAAGAAGATCATCAGCCGCATTCGCGGCTATCACGGCGTCACCATTGCCTCGGCGAGCCTGACCGGGCTGCCCAACAACCACACTTCCTTCGACCTGCCGATCGCCAATGTGCTGCACACCTCGACGCCGCATCACTGGCGCGAGGCGCTGCCAAATGAGAGCGAAGGAGAGTTTTCGAGCCGGCTTGCCGACGATCTGGAAAAGCTGATCCTGGCCGAAGGACCGGAAACCATCGCTGCCTTCTTCGGCGAGCCGATCATGGGCGCTGGCGGCGTCATCGTGCCGCCGGCCGGCTACTGGGAGAAGATCCAGGCGGTGCTGTCGAAATACGACATCCTGCTCGTCGCCGACGAGGTGATCTGCGGCTTTGGCCGAACCGGCGAAATGTTCGGCTCGCAGACCTTCGGCATCAGGCCCGACATCATGGTGCTGTCGAAGCAGATCTCTTCGTCCTACCTGCCGATCTCGGCCTTGCTGATCAACGAGAAGGTTTTCGAGCCGATTGCCGACGAAAGCAATCGCATCGGCACCTTCGGCCACGGCTTCACCGGTGGCGGCCATCCCGTTGCGGCGGCGGTCGCGCTGGAGAACCTGAAGCTGATCGAGGAGCGCGATCTCGTCGGCAATGCGCGCACGGTCGGCGCGCATATGCAGAAGCGGTTGCGCAAGCTCGCTTCGCACCCGCTTGTCGGCGAGGTGCGCGGCGTCGGCCTGATCGCGGCGGTCGAACTGGTCGGCGACAAGGCGAACAAGACGCCGTGGGAGACGTCCGGCGCGCTGGGCGGGCTCGTCAACGGTTTCATGCAGCAGAACGGCGTCATCTCGCGCAACATGGGCGATGCACTGGCCTTCTGCCCGCCGCTGATCATCACCGAGCCCCAGGTCGATCAGGTGATCGACGCGTTTGAAAGATCGCTTGAAGCCGCGGTCAAGCAGGTCGGATCATAGATCTGAATAGGTCGTCCGAAGGCAGAGGCTGAATGGGCGTTGGTGATTGGCGAAGGTCGTAGCGACGTCCAATCTCCCCCCTTGCGGGGGAGATGTCCGGCAGGACAGAGGGGGGTGGGAAGGATCGCAACTTCGACTTCAGCCTTGCCAACCCGAATCAGCTTGGGCGTGGCTGCGATCGATTGACAGGTCGGAGGGACAGCACCCCGGGACAGCACCCCCCTCTGCCCTGCCGGGCATCTCCCCCGCAAGGGGGGAGATTGGCAGCTTCGCTGGCGACGCCATGCCTTGTTAGCCTTGATTGTCAACGCGTTGCAGCGAGGTCCGCAACGGCATCCGGAACGACCACCAGTTTGCCGACAAAATCCTTGGCGATGAAATCCGCCTGGGCGCGGTGGAAATCGGAGAGCTTGTAGACACCGCCGACCAGCGGCCGGATTTTCTTCTCCTCGATGTAGCGGACGATACGGCGGAAGTCGTGTCGCGTGCCCTGGCTGGAGCCGTGCAGCTGCAATTGCTTGAGATACATGGTGCGCAGATCGAGCTGCACGACCGGGCCGGCAATCGCGCCGGCGGTGGTGTAGCGGCCTTCGGCCCGAAGGATGCGCAACAGGTCATTGAAGATGCCGCCGCCGACGAGGTCGGCAACCACGTCGATCGGCTGGCCGCCGGTCGCGTTATTCACGGCGGCGGGCAGATCGGCGACGCCACGGGTGATCACCGCCTCGGCGCCGATGTCGAGCACCGCCTGTTCCTTGCCCTTGCCGACGACGGCATAGGGAATGGCGCCGCGCGCCCGCGCCAACTGCACGATGCCGGAGCCGGCGCCGCCCGACGCGCCGGTGACCAGCACACGCTCGCCGGCCTTCAATGCGGCGCGTTCGAGCATCTGTTCGCCGGTAAGATAAGCGCAGCAGAAGGTGGCGAGTTCGACGTCGGTCAGGTCGGTGGCGACGACATGGGCATTCTCGGCCGGCACGGTCTGGTACTCGGCATAGCCGCCGTCGCGGCCATGGCCCATATAGTCGATGTCGGCGAGCGAATCATCGTCGCGGTTGTAGATCGAGAAATCGACCATCACCCGCTCACCGATGCGGGCCGAAGAAACACCCTCGCCGACGGCAACGATGTTGCCGACCGTGTCGGTGCCCTGGATACGCGGGAAGGTCAGCGTATTGCCCTGACGCCGCCAGGTCGACACGGCGGCAGCATCTTCCTCCGTGCCGTAGGCGCCCTGGCGCACCCAGACATCGGTGTTGTTCATGCCGCACGCGGTGACCTTGACCAGAACCTCGCCCGGGGCGGGCGAGGGCACTTTGACATCGGTGCGATAGACGAGCTTTTCCGGCCCGCCGTGACCGGTCAGAAGCACGGCGGCCATGGTGGCGGGGAGGGCTTTGGAGGTCATTGATGTTTGCTTCCAGATATTCCAGGTTGGCGCTGCCCCTCACCCTTACCCTCTCCCCGTGAAAAACGGGGAGGGGGTCGCCAGCGCTGGAGCTTGTCCCTTCTCCCCGTCGTTCACGGGGAGAAGGTGCCGGCAGGCGGATGAGGGGCGGCACCAAGGTCGATAATTAGATGCTGGCAAACACGCCATTCACCGCATCGGCCGTCTTCGACACGACGATGTCGGCCTCTTCGCGGGTGAGGCACAGCGGCGGCGCGAAGCCGAGGATGTCGCCCTGCGGCATGGCGCGGCCGATGACGCCAAGCTCGGCAAGCGCGGTCGCGACCTGAGGCCCGATTTTTTGCGCGGCGTCGAAGAACACGCGGTCGTCCCGGTCGGCGACGAATTCGATTGCCGCCAGCATGCCGTCGCCGCGCACCTCGCCGACATTCTTGTGGCCGCCGACGGCTTTCGCCAGTTCGGCGCGGAAATAGGCGCCGGTCTCACCGGCGTTGGTCACCAGATCCATCTCGTCGATCAGTTCCAGGTTGGCGACACCGGCGGCAACGCAGATCGGATGCGCCGAATAGGTCCAGCCATGGCCCAAGCTGCCGAGTTTGTCGGAGCCCTGCACCAGCACCTGCCAGACCTTATCCGAGACGATGACGCCCGACAGCGGCGCATAGGCCGAGGTCAGTCCCTTGGCGATGGTGATCAGGTCGGGCTTGATGCCGTAGTGGTCGGAGCCGAACATGGTGCCCAGCCGGCCGAAGCCGGTGACCACTTCGTCGGCGACCAGCAGCACATCATATTTGTTCAGAACCGCCTGGATCTTTTCCCAGTACAGAGCGGGCGGCGGCACGATGCCGCCGGTGCCGAGGATCGGCTCGCCGATGAAGGCGGCGACCGTGTCCGGGCCCTCGGCCAGGATCATCTCTTCGAGCTTGTCGGCGCAGTGTTGGGAAAACTGTTCCTCGCTCATCGAGCGGTCGGCGCGGCGGAAATAGTAGGGCGCCTCGGTGTGCAGGATCGGCGCACGCGGCAGGTCGAAGGCGTTGTGGAACAGGTCGAGCCCGGTCAGCGATCCGGTCATGACACCAGAGCCGTGATAGCCGCGCCAGCGCGAGATGATCTTCTTCTTCTCGGGACGGCCGAGCACGTTGTTGCAGTACCAGATCAGCTTGATGTTGGTTTCGTTGGCGTCGGAGCCGGAGAGGCCGAAATAGACCCTCGACATGCCTTGCGGGGCGCGGTCGATGATCATCTTGGAAAGCGTGATCGACGCCTCGGTGCCGTGGCCGACATAGGCGTGGTAATAGGCAAGGTTCCTGGCCTGGGCGGCGATGGCGTCTGATATCTTCTGGCGGCCATAGCCGACATTGACGCAATAGAGCCCGGCGAAGGCATCGATGCTCTTGCGGCCGTTATTGTCCCAGATGGTGACGCCTTCGCCGCCGGCGATGACGCGGGTCGGCGATTCACCCCGTGCATGCGTGCCCATATGGGTCGAGGGGTGGAAGAAGTGGTCGCGGTCCCAGGCGGCGAGTTCGTTGGACTGGTCGAGCATTTTTTTACTCCTAAGGAAATGTCTCCGGCGCGGCTTACGCTACGTCCAGGCAGAGATACTTAAGATCGGTAAAGGCTTCGAGCCCGTGGCGCGAGCCCTCGCGACCGATGCCGGACTGCTTGACGCCGCCGAACGGAATCGGCGCGCCGGTGATCTTGACGCGGTTGATGGCGACCATACCGTAGTCGAGTGCACGGCCCATGCGCAATTGGCGGCCGCCGTTCTCGGTGACGACATAGGCGACGAGCCCGTATTCGGTGGCGTTGGCGCGGGCGATGACCTCGTCCTCGCTGTCGAAGGGCGTCACCGCGGCGACCGGACCAAAAGTTTCCTCGCGCACGATCAGCGCATCGTCGGTGACATCGGCGAGCAGGGTCGGCCGGTAGAACAGCGGTCCGGCCGGATGTCTGCCGCCGCCGGTTAGGCAGCGCGCGCCATGGGCGAGCGCATCGGCGACCTGCTCCTCGACCTTCTTGACGCCGCGCTCGTGCATCAACGGCCCGATGTCGATGTCATCGGCCAGGCCATTGCCGGTCCGCAGTGCCTCGATGCGCCTGGCGAAGGCGGCGCAGAAACGATCATAAATCGGGCGCTGGACATAGATGCGGTTGGCGGCAAGGCAATCCTGGCCGGAAGTGGCGAATTTGGCGTCGACGGCGATGGTCACCGCCTTGTCGAGATCGGCGTCGGCAAAGACGATCAGCGGCGCGTGGCCGCCAAGCTCCATGACCAGCCGCTTCATCGTCGGCGCACTTTGCGCGGCGATAAGCCTGCCGATCTCGGTCGAGCCGGTGAAGCTCATGGCGCGGACGCGCGGATCTTCGCACATCCGCCCAACGATGGTCGAGGCCTTGCCGGTGAGAACGTTGAAGACGCCAGCCGGCAGGCCGGCGCGTTCGCCGAGCTCGGCCAGCGCCAGTGCCGACAGCGGCGTTTCCGACGAAGGATGCGCGACGATGGTGCAGCCGGCGGCAAGGGCGGCCGCCGCCTTGCGGGTCAGCATGGCTGCGGGAAAATTCCACGGCGTGACGACGCCGACGACGCCGAGCGGTTCGCGCCGCACCATCATCTCGGCGTTTGGCAAATGACTGGTGACGCTTTCGGCGTTGAGGCGCTTTGCCTCTTCGGCATACCACTCGACGAAGGAGGCGGCGTAGTCGATCTCGCCAAGCGATTCCTTGAGAGGCTTGCCCTGTTCGAGCGTCATCAACAGCGCCAGATCCTCTTTCGCGGCGATGATCAGATCGAACCATTTTCGCAGGATTCTTGCCCGCTCCTGTGGGAGAGCCGCGCGCCAGGCGGGAAAGGCGCGCGACGCCGCGTCGATCGCCTTGCTCGTCTGCCTGGCGTCGAGCGCGGCAACCCAGGCAACGGTGGCGCCTGTGGCAGGGTCGGTCACCCCAAAACTCTCGGCGGCTTCACTCGCCGTCCAGTGGCCATCGACATAGGCGAGTTGGCGCAGCAGCCGCCGGTCGGCGAGCCGGTCAAGCGCTTCGTGGCGTTGTGGGCGGGCAAAATGCGCGGACATGTTCGAGGTCTCCCGGTTTCGGAGTGATGCGGAGAGACTATGCGCGCGGCGCAGACAGAGAGTCTGTTTCGGAGCGCACGCGTAGAGAGATTGTCTCTATTGGGCTGCTCGGGCAGACAATCTGTTCAGCTTATAGGCTGGGCTATCTCATCGAGGAAGTGCCCCCTCACCCGGATTGCCAACCGAATTGCAAAGGGCAATTCGGGGCAATCCGACCTCTCCCCCGAGGGGAGAGGAGATCGCAGCGCTGGCACCTTTCTCTTCTCCCCGCCGGGGAGAAGGTGGCCGCGAAGCGGCCGATGAGGGGGCTCTTTGCGATTTGCCAGACCTCACGACGGCGCCGGCAGCAGGTCGGCCACCGGCAAGGCGACCTCCTCCTTCACCGTCTTGGTGACGATGTAGGTGAAATAACGGTCGATGCCGATCTCGCGTTCGAGCAGGGCGTCGACCAGCCGCTGGTAGGCGTCGATGTCGCGCGCCATCACTTTCAGCAGATAGTCGACGCCGCCGCCCACCGACCAGCAGGCGACGATTTCGGGGACGTCGCGGATGACGCGCTCAAAACGGTCGAAATCGGCCTGGCGGTGGCTGGCCAGCGTCACCTCCATCAGGACGGTGGCGACCGGCGCGACGGCGCGCATTGCAACCCTGGCGTGATAGCCGGAGACGATGCCGGCCTTTTCCAGCTTGCGCAACCGCATCCAGCACGGCGTCGGCGACAGGCCGACCTTGTCGGCGAGCGCCAGCTTGGTGATGCGCCCGTCGCGCTGAACCGCGTCGAGGATTTTCAGGTCGATCTGATCCAGTTTCAATGCGGCCATGAGCGTCCACTTTTTTCCGCGACACCATGACGGCGCATTATTTCGATTGTCAATTGCACTGATTTCGATCTCTAATATGTCATGACATTGTGGCGTCCAGATCCCGCGCTTATCCGGCGGCCGGCCTATCAATCGCTCGCCGACCAGTTCGCGCGCGCCATTCATGACGGACGGCTGGCCAACGGCGCGCGGCTGCCGACGCATCGCCGGCTGGCCGACGATTTGAAGCTTTCGGTGCAGACAGTCAGCCGCGCCTATGAGGAACTGATCCGCCGGGGCCTGGTCTCCGGCGAGATCGGCCGCGGCAGCTTCGTGCAGACGCAGCGCCGCGAGCCGGAACCGCCCTATCTGCCGGAGCGCCTTGGCGAGGTCATCGACCTGTCGATCCTGAAGCCGGTCTGCGAGCCGATGCATCTGGAGCGGCTGAAGCAGGCGCTGGGCTGGCTCGCCGAGAACCTGCCGTCGACCTCGGCGCTGTCGTTCCGGCCGAACATGGTGTTTCCGCGCCACCGTGCAGTGGCGGTCGAATGGCTGCGGCTGTGCGGTCTCGACGTGTCGGCGCAGAATGTCAGCCTGACCAACGGCGCCACGGCCGGCATGACGGTGGCGCTGATGAGCGTGGCGCCGCCGGGTTCGACCGTCGCCACCGAGGCGATCGGCCATCACACGCTGATCCCGCTGGCGCGCTATCTCGGCTTCAACCTCGAGGGCCTGCCGATCGACGACAACGGCCTGATCCCGGAGGCGCTCGACGAGGCGTGCCGGCTTTCCGACATCCGCGCCGTATTCGTGCAGCCCTCGGTGATCAATCCGACTGCAACATTGATGAATGCCGCGCGGCGCGAGCAGATCGCTGCGGTGGCGCGCAGGCACGACATCGCCATCATCGAGAACGACGTGCTCGGGCCGCTGGTCGAGGGCCGTCCGCCGCCGGTCGCCGCCTTCGCGCCCGAGCGCACGCTCTACGTCACCTCCTTCACCAAGATCGTGCTGCCAGGCCTGCGCATCGGTTATCTCGCGGCGCCCGACCGCTATGTCGCTGCCGTCGCCAACCGGCATCTCGTCTCCAACTGGATGGCGACGCCGATGGTGGCAGAGATCGCGACAAAATGGGTGACCGACGGCACGGCGATGGAACTCGTCCGCTGGCAACGGTCGGCGCTGCGGCGGCGGCAGGAGATTGCCGCCCAGGTGCTTGCGGGGGTCGACTACCGCGTTCATCGAGACGGGCTGCATCTGTGGCTGGAACTGCCCGGCGACCGCGCCGAGGAGGGCTTCGTCTCACAGGCCCGCCTGCAGGGCGTGGCGATCGCACCGGGCACATCGTTCCGCATCTCGGCGGCGCCCTGGCAACCGGCAGTGCGCATCTCGCTGGGCTCGACAACCGAGGGGGAACTGCGCGCCGGCCTCAGTGTTGTCACCAAGCTTCTGCTCGGCGACCCGGAGCATCTGCTGCTGGCGATCTAGGCAAGCATTGCCGCGAAATTCTGCGGAGTCAGAAACATTGTCATGAGTTTATTTTCCTGATTGACATGATTTGGCGCGTTCCGCATCGTTAAGGCACAGCTTCTCCAGCACGGGGGAAATTCTTTGTCCGCGCCCATCATCAAGATCGACGCCATTTCGAAAAGCTTCGGCACCTTCAAGGTGCTGGACGGACTGTCGATGCAGGTCATGCCGCGCGAGAAGCTGGCGCTGATCGGCCCATCCGGCTCCGGCAAGACGACGATCCTGCGCATCCTGATGACGCTGGAGAGGATCGACAGCGGCCACATCCAGATCGACGGCGAGCAGCTTTACCACATGGAGCGCAACGGCCAGTTGCTGCCGGCCGACGAACGGCATCTGGCAAGAATGCGCCAGAAGATCGGCATGGTCTTCCAACTGTTCAACTTGTTTCCGCACAAGAGCGTCATCGACAACGTCACGCTGGCGCCGATCCTGACCAAGGGCATGCCGCGCGCCGCCGCCGAAAAACGGGCGATGGAACTGCTCGACATGGTCGGCATGGCCGACAAGGCGAAAGCGATGCCGGCGCAGCTTTCCGGCGGCCAGAAGCAGCGCGTTGCCATCGCTCGCGCCTTGGCGCTGCAGCCCAGGATCATGCTGTTCGACGAGGTGACATCGGCGCTCGATCCGGAACTGGTCGAGGAGGTGCTGAACGTGTTGTGGCGGCTCTGCTCGGAGACCGACATGACCATGCTGCTGGTCACACACGAAATGGGTTTTGCCCATGATTTCGCCGACCGGGTTCTGTTCTTCGACCGCGGCAAGATCGTCGAGGAAGGCAAGCCGGACGAGATTTTCCGCAACCCCAAGCAGGAGCGTACGCAAGCTTTCCTGAAGAAGATCATCGCGGCCGGACATCGCGTCTGACTGCCATGCCCCGGGCGGCAGCGCCGTCCTCCCAGGGCGGCGAATCCGTCCCGTGGAACGACCAAACCAAAAGAGAAACAAGGAGTTGGGAACAATGAAGAAACTTGGCATTCTGGCCGGCGTCGCCGGTGTTGCGCTGACCGCAATCCTGGCCGCTTCGACCGCGGGATCGGCCGACGACAGCAAGCTCGAAGAGCTCAAGGCACAGGGCTTCGCCCGTGTCGCCATCGCCAACGAGCCGCCCTATACGGCGGTTGCTGCCGACGGCAAGGTCTCGGGTGCGGCGCCCGATGTGGCCCGTGAAATCTTCAAGCGTCTTGGTGTCAACGACATCGTCGCCTCGATCTCGGAATATGGCGCGATGATCCCCGGCCTGCAGGCCGGCCGTTTCGACGTCGTCACCGCCGGCCTGTTCATGAAACCGGAGCGCTGCGCGGCGGTCGCTTATTCGGAGCCGGTGCTGTGCGACGCCGAGGCAATGCTGGTCAAGAAGGGCAACCCGAAGGGCTTCAAGAGCTATGAGGATGTCGCCAAGGATGCCACCGCAACGATCGGGGCGCCGGGCGGCGGCACCGAGGAGAAGCTGGCGCTCACTGCCGGCGTGCCGCGTGACCGCGTCATCGTCGTGCCGGATGGCCAGAGCGGCCTGAAGATGCTGCAGGACGGCCGCATCGACGCCTATTCGCTGCCGGTGCTGTCGATCAACGACCTGGTCAAGAAGGCCAACGATCCGAACCTCGAAGTCGTCGCCCCGGTGGTCGGCGCGCCGGTCTATTGCGACGGCGCGGCGTTCAAGAAGGGCGATGAGGCACTGCGCGACGCCTATGACGTCGAATTGGCCAAGCTGAAGGAGTCCGGCGAATTCGCCAAGATCATTGAGCCCTACGGTTTTTCGGCCGCGGCGGCGATGTCGACGAGCCGCGACAAGCTCTGCTCGGCAAAATAGGCGCCTTTTTCCTTCTCCCCGTTCACGGGGAGAAGGGTGTCACGAAGTGACGGATGAGGGGCAGCGCCAGTTCTGCCAAATTGGCTCTGCCCCTCATCTGCCTGCCGGCATCCCCGTGAACGGGGAGAAGATGCCAAGACTATAACCGCAAAACGCTGGAAATTCGAACTTCATGACCCAATGGTCCGGCTATTTCGGCCTGATATTGCAGGGAGCGCTTGTTACCATCGAGCTGACGCTGATGGGGTCGGTGCTTGCCCTGATCATGGCCTTTCTCGCCGGGCTGGGGCGGCTGTCGCGTTTTTTCGCTATTCGGGCGCTGGCCACCGCCTATATCGAATTCTTCCGCGGCACCTCGATCTTCGTGCAGCTGTTCTGGGCCTATTTCGTGCTGCCGTTCATCGGCATTTCGCTGACGCCGCTGCAGGCCGGCGTGCTGGCGCTTGGCCTCAATGTCGGCGCCTACGGCGCGGAGGTGGTGCGCGGCGCCATCCAGTCGATCGGCCGCGAACAGTACGAGGCCTGCACCGCGGTCAATCTCGGCCGCTGGCAAGCCATGCGCCATGTCATCCTGCCGCAGGCGCTGCTGGTGATGCTGCCGACCTTCGGCAACAACGCCATCGAATTGCTCAAGGCCACCGCCGTGGTTTCGCTGATCTCGCTCACCGACCTGACCTTCCAGGCGCAGGTGGTGCGCTCGCAGACCGGCAACACGCTGGTGCCGTTCACCACCATTCTCGTCATCTATTTCGCCCTTGCGCTGATCATTTCGTGGGGTGTGCGTTCGCTGGAACGCCGCATGGCGCGCGGCCTCGACGGGGTGCGCGTCTGATGGATCGGGCCTCGTAATGGAATGGGATTGGAATTTCGTCTGGGAGATCATGCCGACCCTGATCGAGGGCGTGAAGATCACCATCCTGGCGACGCTGCTCGGCTCGGTTCTGGCAGCGATCGTCGGCTTGGCTATCGCGCTGGCGCGGCGCTCGCCGAACAAGGGTTTGTCGCGCAGCGTCGGCTTCCTCGCCGAGTTCATTCGCGGCACGCCGCTCTTGGTGCAGCTCTACTTCATCTTCTATGTGCTGCCGGATATCGGTATCCTGCTGCCGCCGCTGGTGGCGGGCGTCATCGGCCTCGGGCTGCATTACGGCACCTACACGGCCGAGGTCTATCGCGCCGGCATCGACAATGTGCCGCGCGGCCAGTGGGAAGCCGCCAAGGCCTGCAATCTCAACGCTAGGCAGACCTGGACCCACATCATCATGCCGCAGGCTATCCCGCCGATGATCCCGGCGCTTGCCAACTATTTTATCGCCATGTTCAAGGAGACGCCGCTGCTTTCGGCGATCACCGTGCTGGAACTGATGAACCAGGCCAAGAGCGTCGCCAACACCTATTACCGCTATGTCGAGCCGATGACCTTGGTCGGCGCCTTCTTCCTCGTCATCAGCCTGTTCTCGGTCGTGCTGCTGCGCTGGCTGGAACGCCGCTACGGGCGCATTGAAAAATGACAGTTCCTTCGACCAAACCGTTGGCAAGGAGCGCATGGTGACCGCGGCAGTCGACATCCGCCTGCACTCGACACGGCCGGCGCTCGACGCGCGTCCGCTGGAAAAGCGCGTCGGCCTGATCATCCTTGCCACCGACCATACGACCGAACCGGATTTTCGCCGCATGGTGGCAGGCGACCGGATCGGCGTCTATGTCGCGCGCATCCCCTATGCCAATCCGACGACGCCGGACAATTTGCGCAAGATGCAGCCGTCGCTGACGGCGGGCGCCGCGCTCATCCTGCCCGATGAGCCGCTCGACGCGGTCTGCTATTCCTGCACCTCGGCCTCGGTGGTCATCGGCGATGCCGAGATCGAGGCGGCGGTGCAGGCGGCCAAGCCCGGCGTACCCGTGGTTACGCCGCCGATGGCAGGGGTGCGCGGCTTGAAAGCGCTGGGCGCCAGGACGATCAGTATTCTCACTCCCTACACGGTCGAGACCAGCCGGCCGATGGCCGCCTATTTCGCGGCGCACGGGTTCGAGATCGCCAGCTTCACCTGTCTCGGCTTCGACGACGACCGCGAGATGGCGCGGATTGCACCGGCCACACTGGTCGATCTGGCAGCCAAGACGACCGACGCGCAAGCGGACGCACTGTTCGTCTCCTGCACGGCGCTGCGGGCCGCACTTGCCGTCGTCGGCATGGAGGAGGCGATCGGCCGCCCGGTCGTCACCAGCAATCAGGCAACGGCTTGGAACTGCCTGCGGCTTTGCGGCGACGACGAGCCGCGCGCCGAATTCGGCCGTCTGATGACGCTGCCTTTGGGACAATGAGGCCATGACACCTGCGCCCATCACCCTCGCCGATATCCAGTCAGCCCGCGATCGCATCGCCGGCAAGGTCGAGCGCACGCCGACCGTGCTTTCCCCGAGTCTTTCCGGGCACTTGGGCGCGCCTGTTTATCTCAAGCTCGAACATCGGCAGACGACCGGCAGCTTCAAGCTGCGCGGCGCCTCGAACGCCATCGCTTCGCTGAACGCCGAGGAGAAGGCGCGCGGCGTGGTCGCCGCCTCGACCGGCAATCACGGCCGGGCGCTGGCTCATGCGGCAAAGCTTGAAGGCATGCGCGCGACGATCTGCATGTCGCGACTGGTGCCGCAGAATAAGCTCGACGAAATCCGCCGGCTCGGCGCCGAGATCCGCATCGTCGGCAACAGCCAGGACGATGCGCAGCAAGAGGTCGACCGGCTGGTCGCGGAAGACGGCCTGATCATGCTGCCGCCCTTCGACCATCCCGATATCATCGCCGGGCAAGGCACGCTCGGGCTGGAAATCATCGAGCAGGTTGCGGACGCCGCCCTGGTGCTGGTGCCGCTTTCCGGCGGCGGGCTGGCGGCGGGTGTCGCCGCTGCTGTGAAGGGCGTCAGCCCCGGCACGAAGGTCATCGGCGTTTCGATGGCGCGGGGCGCGGCGATGAAGGCAAGCCTCGATGCCGGACATCCGGTTCTGGTCGAGGAACTGCCGACGCTGGCGGATTCGCTCGGCGGCGGAGTCGGCCTCGACAACCGGCTGACCTTCTCGATGTGCCGCGACCTGCTCGACGATGTTATCCTGCTCAGCGAGGACGAGATCGCCGCCGGCATCCGCCACGCCTATGAACAGGAGCGCGAGATCGTCGAAGGCGCCGGCGCGGTTTGCATCGCCGCCGTGCTTGCCGGCAAGGTCAGGGCGAGCGGCCCCACTGTGCTCATTCTGTCGGGCCGCAATATCGACATGACGCTGCACAGGAAAGTCGTTTGTGGCGAAGCAATTGAGGAGAGCGCCGCATGAGCCGGATGACGATACTGACCGAAGCCGAATTGCGCGCGATCGTGAAGCTCGATCTCGATGCCGTCGCCTGCGTCGAAAATGCGTTCCGAGCGCTTGCCACCTTGCCGGTGTCGATGCCGCCGATCCTGCGGCTCGACATTCCCGAGCATCGCGGCGAGGTCGACGTCAAGACCGCCTATGTGCCAGGGATCGACGGTTTTGCCATCAAGATCAGTCCCGGCTTCTTCGACAATCCGAAGCTCGGCCTGCCCAGCGTCAACGGCATGATGGTGCTGCTGTCGTCAAAAACCGGGCTGGTCGAGGCTCTGCTGCTCGACAATGGCTATTTGACCGACATCCGCACGGCGGCGGCCGGAGCGGTCGCGGCGAAACATCTTTCGCGAGCCGACGCTTCGATCGCCGCGATCTTCGGCGCCGGCGTCCAGGCGGGGCTGCAGCTCGAAGCGCTTTTGCTGGTGCGGCCGATCGCTCAAGCGCGCATCTGGGCGAGGGATGCCGCCAAGGCCGAAGCCGCAGCGGATGCATTGCGCGAAAAACTGGGCATCGTCGTGCACGCTGAACCCGACGCGGCAAAGGCGGCGGCCGGCGCCGACATCATCGTCACCACGACGCCGTCGACCGAACCGCTGATCAAGGCCGGCTTCGTCTCCGCCGGTCAGCACATCACCGCGATGGGCTCGGACGCCGAGCACAAGAACGAGATCGCGCCGGCGATCCTGCGCATGGCCGATCTCTACGTCGCCGACAGTGCGAAACAGACGCGGCTGCTGGGCGAACTGCATCATGCCATCGCGACGGGGGTGATGGCGGCCGATGCCGAGATCACAGAGATCGGCCAGATCATCGCCGGCGATAGACATGGCCGCCGTTCGGACAGCGACATCACCATCGCCGACCTCACCGGCACCGGCGTGCAGGACACCGCGATCGCCACGCTCGCCCGCGACCGTGCGCGGGCGGCCAACACCGGGACGATTTTCGAAAGCTGATGCCGGCCGCAAGGCCCAACAAACGAGGACCAGAACAATGCAGCCCAATTTGAAATTCTCGCGCGGCGAATATGCGGATCGCCTCGCCAAGACTCGCAAGGCCATGGCAGCCAAGGGCGTCGATCTGCTTGTTGTCAGCGATCCGTCCAATATGGCCTGGCTGACCGGCTATGATGGCTGGTCGTTCTATGTGCACCAGGCCGTCATCGTGCCGCCGTCGGGCGAACCGGTGTGGTACGGGCGCGGCCAGGACGCCAACGGCGCCAAGCGCACCGCCTATCTCGCGCACGACAACATCGTCGGCTATGCCGACCATTATGTGCAGTCGACCGAACGCCACCCGATGGATTTTCTGTCGCAGGTGCTAGCCGATCGTGGCTGGGGCAAGCTCAGCATCGGTGTCGAGATGGACAATTACTGGTTCTCGGCCGCTGCCTTCGCTTCGCTGCAGAAACACCTGCCCAATGCCCGCTTCGTCGACGCTACGGCACTCGTCAACTGGCAGCGCGCGGTGAAGAGCCCGACCGAGATCGATTACATGCGCAAGGCCGCCCGCATCGTCGAAGCGATGCACCAGCGCATCGTCGACAAGATCGAAGTCGGCATGCGCAAATGCGATCTGGTCGCCGAGATCTATGATGCCGGCACGCGCGGCGTCGACGGGCCAGAGGGAAAGATTGGCGGCGACTACCCGGCGATCGTGCCGCTGCTGCCGTCTGGCGCCGATGCGTCGGCGCCGCATCTGACCTGGGACGACCGGCCGATGAAGTCGGGCGAGGGCACCTTCTTCGAGATCGCCGGCTGCTACAACCGCTACCATTGTCCGCTTTCGCGGACTGTGTTCCTCGGTAAACCGACGCAGGAATTCCTCGATGCCGAAAAGGCGACACTGGAGGGAATGGAGGCGGGGCTGGCCGCGGCAAAGCCCGGCAATACATGCGAGGACATCGCCAACGCCTTCTTCGCGGTGCTGAAGAGATACGGCATCGTCAAGGACAACCGCACCGGCTATCCGATCGGGCTTTCCTATCCGCCGGACTGGGGCGAGCGCACGATGAGCCTGCGCCCCGGCGACCGCACCGAGCTGAAGCCCGGCATGACGTTCCATTTCATGACCGGCCTGTGGCTGGAGACGATGGGGCTCGAGATCACCGAATCCATCCTGATCACCGAGACCGGGGTCGAGTGCCTGGCCAATGTGCCGCGCAAACTGGTCGTGAAGAATTGAGCCCGATGTCCAGCCTTCGCCCATCGCCAATCACGCCGACCGTCGATTTCGATCGCGACGGCGTGCAGCACGGCTTCCTGCGCCTGCCGTACAGCCGTGACGATTCCGCCTGGGGATCGGTGATGATCCCGATCTGCGTGATCCGCAACGGCAGCGGGCCAAGCGCATTGCTCACCGGCGGCAATCATGGCGACGAATATGAGGGGCCGCTGGCCCTCTACGATCTCGCCCGCACGCTCGATCCCAAGCAAGTCAGCGGCACGGTGATCAACGTGCCGGCAATGAACTATCCGGCGTTCCGCGCCGGCACCCGCACCTCGCCGATCGACAAGGGCAATCTGAACCGCAGCTTTCCCGGCCGGCCCGACGGCACGGTGACCGAGAAGATCGCGGACTATTTTCAACGAGAGTTGCTCCCCCGCGCAGACATCGCGCTCGACTTCCACTCCGGCGGCAAGACGCTCGACTTCGTGCCGTTCTGCGCCGCCCATATCCGGCCCGATAAGGTGCTGGAGGCGAAGGGGTTCGCCGCCGTTGAAGCGTTCTCGGCGCCGTGGTCGATGAAGATGCTGGAGATTGATGCGGTCGGCATGTTCGACACTGCCGCCGAAGAGATGGGCAAGCTGTTCATCACCACTGAACTTGGCGGTGGTGGGACTTCGCGCGCGGAAACGGTGCGGATCGCCCGTCGCGGCGTGCTCAATGTGCTGCGCCATGCCGGCATCGTCGCCGGTGCGGTCGAGATGCAGCCGACCCGCTGGCTCGACATGCCGTCGGGCGATTGCTTCTCGTTTGCCGAGGACGACGGGATGATCGAAACGATGATCGATCTCGGCGAGCCTGTCGAGGAGGGCCAGGTCCTGGCGCGCATCCACTCCATTGGCCGCACCGGTGCCGCACCTCAGGAGATCAGGGCAAGGATGTCGGGTCTACTGGCTGCCCGCCATTTCCCCGGACTGGTCAAGGCGGGCGACTGCACCGCCGTGGTTGCCGTGCTGGTCGATTGAAGGCGAGGCAATCGACACTGCTTGCGACCATGATACTCGATCAGCAGCAGGCCGCGTTTCTTGTCGCCGTCGCTATCGATTGTGTCCATGGCTGAGAACAGGCGCTCTCGCTCGACCAGCCAGGGCTTGTAGTCCTCGTTTACATCGAGGACGAAAACCACGTCCTCGGCCTCCAGATATCCTCCGACCGGGGAAAAATGGCCAGCGCCGGCGCCGAAAATCTTCTCACGGGTAAAGTTGACGATGTAACGGCGGCCGGGATCGTTGGCGCGCTTCATGTGCTCGCGAAATGCATCGGCGCTCAGATCCCGAAGCACGGAGACCTTCCGCTTGGTGTTCGTTCGAGCGACCTCGGCAAGCTCGTCCAGCGTGAGCCCGATGACGCAAAAACCGGTCCAGCATTTTCCGGTTCCCGCGAGGACTTCGGCTTCGGTTGTCTCCTCCTCGCCGATGGAGCGGAAGGTGTTTGCGACACTTGCCGGGCCGCACCTTGATCCGTTTGATTGCCATGTGACGTCGGCATTGAAGGTGGCAGCCACGGGCAGCTTCCAGGCGCTTTCGATCAATTCAGGAGTGCGGGTAACCGACGACTGGATTGCGTCTTGCGAAACTCTGGACTGGCCGGCAATCAAAAGTGCGGCGCCGCCCAGCACGCCGACGACGGCGATCACAATCACACCGAAAGCGAGACTGCGCTTCATTGCTGAATCTCGGAGCAGGCAGCAACAGGAGAATGAAGAAAAGGCACAGCAACGTCAATCGGCGCCGCACCCGGCCAGTCGCAATCTGGTCCTGCAGCAACTGAAGCCGGCCGCTTGCCAAGCCGGCTGCCGCCGCTCATCGCCGTGAGCGCTGGGTCTGGGAGAGTATGGATCGGGCAGGGAACTTCGCCGGTGAAAGAGCGGGGTCGTTTCGTTAGCGCCAATAGCTGCTGCGCCTGCAAACCTCAGGCTTCCAGAGACGACCCAAATTACGACTTGCTCGGCGTAGGCGTCGCTATAGGCGAACCTAACGAAGCCCAAGGAAGCTGAGTATCGCAATTACGATAACGACGGCCCCGACCAGCCAGATGATATTGTTCATGACAGCTCTCCTTCTCTTTGCCGCGAGCCTTGTGGCAGCTCGCGATAATTATGGCGAACGCCCTCACGGCATTCTCGTTCCAAAACTGAGCCTTAAGCCGCCAATTACTCTTTGGACTGGAGGCCCGCGCCTCTGGAGGAGCGCGGGCCGACCGGGGGCCCGATCAAGCAGCCAATATCCGGGAGATACTCGCTGTCATCCTACAATCGTTAGTATTCGCTAATGTTCCATCGATCGGCAAAAAGACAGTGCCCGGAGAGGGTCGGACGCAACGGCGCCTCGGCCCGAAGCGCGGGCACTTCGGTGGACGCCTCGGTGATGGAGCCTATGTTCCTAGTGGCCGGCGAACCGCAGCGTCGCCTGGCAACACACAGGCTGAACCTCGGGATGAAATCAGTTCTCAGAAACGTTCATCAACAACACTCAATGCCTGCTGCCCGACACCTGGTGCCGATGACCAAACAACCTCCGGCGGTGGTTTTGGAAAATACCGTGCGCGACGTGGAGACCGAATATGCCGGCCAAAGCGTATATTAACCGGATCGCGACAGCAGTGCCGGAGCACGAGGTTCATCAATTCTATCTGCGTTTCGCCGCCTCCATGCTTGCGGCCGATGGGCGAAGAATTTTCGAACGCATGGTTGACGTTGCCGGCATCGAGCACCGCTATTCATGCTTTGCACCTGCCGTCGACCCCGAAGGACCATCAGCAGATCTGGCCGGGAGGTTCATCCGGGGTGCCTTTCCTGGAACGGCCGAGAGAATGGCGATGTTCTGTCATGCCGCACCTGTTCTGGCGCAAAAAGCCGTCGACGGATTGGAGCTTGGTGGCGGCGCTTCCCGCATCACCCATCTCATCGTCACCACCTGCACCGGTTTTTCAGCGCCGGGCATCGACCTGGAGCTGGTTGCGCGATGCGGCCTGCCGGGCTGGGTCGAACGCACGATGATCGGTTTCATGGGCTGCTACGCGGCGATCAACGGCCTCAAGCTTGCCCGCCACATCGTCCGCTCCGATCCGCAGGCCAGGGTCCTGCTGGTCAATATCGAACTCTGCACGATGCATCTGCGGGAAACCAGCGAACTGGAAAAGCTGCTGTCGTTCTGCCTCTGGGGCGATGGCTGTGCGGCTGCGCTCGTCACCGCCGAACCGCACGGCATCGAGCTCGAAAGCTTCTACGGCATCGTGGCGGACGAGCGGCGGGATCTGATGAGCTGGAGCATTAGTGACCACGGTTTCGAAATGGTTCTTTCCGGCCAGGTCCCGGCAGCAATCCATGACGCGTTGCGGAGCAATCGCGACGCCATCCTCGGTGGTCGGCCGACCGAGGCGATCGACCTCTGGGCCGTGCACCCGGGGGGACGTTCGGTGCTCGACGCCGTCGAACGGGCCCTGGAACTCGCGCCCACCGCGCTGGAGCCATCGCGCGAGGTGTTGCGCCGATGTGGAAACATGTCGTCGGCGACCGTCATGTTCGTGATGAAAGAGATGTTGAAGGCGCCACCAGGAATGCTCGGCTGCGGCATGTCGTTCGGACCCGGGCTGGCGGCCGAAACCATGCTTTTCCGAACGGCGTCATGAGCAGCCTGGAGCACCGCCAGCTTGCGCCGGAAATCCTCGACGGGCTTGCGGGCGACGATCCGCGAGCGCTTGCTGCGCGGCGCGACCTCCGTCGCATCAACGCGCTGATGTTTCAGGCCAGGATCATGGCGTCGCTGCTGCAGAAATTTGTGCCAGGGCCGCCGCGCCGGATTCTGGAGATCGGCGCTGGCGATGGCTCCTTCATGCTGGCGTTGGCGCGGCGCATGGCCGGGCATTGGCCTGGGGTCGAACTGGTAATGCTCGACCGCGTCGACCTCATCACCGCGCAATTGCGTGGCGATTTCGCCAGGCTGGGATGGACGGTCGAAGGCGTCACCGCCGATGTCTTCGACTGGGCGAGAAAGAACGAGGGTACGCGGTTCGACGCGATCACCGTCAATCTGTTTCTGCATCACTTCGACGATGGCAAGATCGTGCGTCTGTTTTCGCTGATGGCGCCCAAGGCCCCGCTGCTGTTGGCGACAGAGCCGTTGCGGACCAGACTGGCATTGGCCGCGACCCGCCTTCTCCCGGCGATCGGCGCCAATGACGTCACACGAAACGACGCGGCTCAAAGCGTGCGTGCCGGCTTTCGCGGCAACGAGCTTTCCGGTCTCTGGCTCGCGGCAAACGGCAAACCGGTCGAGGAACGGCGCGCCGGCCTTTTTTCCCACATTTTCGTCGGCACCAGCGCCGGTCATGACCTATGACTCGATTGTCGACCCATGACGCGATCGTCATAGGCGCCGGCCCGGCGGGCACGTCCGTCGCGCTGACGCTGGCCCGGCGCGGATGGGCCGTGGCTATCGTGGAAAAGAGCGTGTTCCCGCGCCGCAAGGTCTGCGGCGAATATATATCGGCAAGCAATCTTGCGCTTCTGGACCAGCTGGAGATCGGCGAAGCGTGGCGTGCCAATGCCGGCCCCGAAATCCGCCGCGTCGGCTTGTTTTCCGGCGAGACCTGCGCCGAGGCGGCAATGCCTCCTGCAAAAGATGGGCCTCCCGCAAAAGATGGGCCTCCCGCAAAAGATGGGCCTCCCGCAAAAGATGGGCCTCCCGCAAAAGATGGGCCTCCTGCAAAAGATAGGTCCCGCGAGAAAAAAGATGGTTTCGGCCGGGCGCTTGGCCGGGATGTTTTCGACTGTCTGCTTTTGCAGGCGGCGCGATCGGCGGGCGTCGAAACCTTTCAGCCTTGCCGCGCCGTCGCCATCGACCCAGATGGCGAGGCGCAATTGGTGCGAATTCAAGCCGGAAACGAAACGACGATGCTGCGCGCGCCGGTGATTGTCGCCGCACACGGCTCCTGGGAGCCAGGACCGCTGCCCAGCCAGCTCGGAAAGACCAACCGCCCTTCGGACATGTTCGGCTTCAAGGCGCATTTCACCGGGTCGTCCCTGGCGCCTGATTTGATGCCCCTGCTGGTGTTTCCTGGCGGTTATGGCGGCATGGTTTCGGCGGATCATGGCCGGCTGTCGATCTCCTGCTGCATTCGGCGCGATATGCTCGCACAGTTGCGCAAACACCCCAGACACCAGAGACATTTGTCGGCCGCCCAGGCGGTCTCCCGTCATCTGATGGAATCATGTCGGGGCGTGAGGGATGCGCTAGAGTCAGCTGACGCCGACGGGCCTTGGCTTGCCGCAGGTCCGATCCGGCCAGGAGTTCGCTCCTGCTACGAACGCGACATCTTTCGCGTCGGCAATGCAGCCGGAGAGTCTCATCCTGTCATCGCCGAGGGCATCTCGATGGCGCTTCAGTCCGGCTGGCTGCTGGCTTGCGAACTCTCATGCGCGCCACGCGGCCGCGCAGGGCGCGAGACGGCCGGCAGACGCTACGAGGCGGCCTGGAAAAGTCTGTTTTCAACTCGGGTCTACGCCGCCGCCGCACTTGCCGGGATTGCCGTTAGTCCAAGCAGCGCCACCTTGATGGCGGCAATTATCCGGAATTTCCCGCAAGCGCTAACGTTGGGTGCGCAACTGAGCGGCAAGACAAAGCCGGTTCCCGGCTTTGTCTGACTGGTGGCGCGGCGCATTCGTGCGCTCCCACGGGAAGTAGCGACCTCAACAGCGCTAGCTCACTTGGGGCAGTTCTCCATGTCCGAAGTTGCAGTGCCACTGGCGGAGTTTGTATTCGCATCGGCGCCTGCGGTTTCCTTGCACCGATCGCCCATGCCGTCGGCGCCGTCGGTGGTTGAACCGGTTACGTTCGGATCGGCAGGAGTTGCATTATCGGTGCCGGGAGCCATGGTGCCAGTGTCTGTCCCGGTGGCCGCTCCCGGATTGTTGGTGCCGGATCCAGTACCGTCTGATTGCGCCACCGCCGAAGTGGCGAGGGCGATGCTGAGTGCGGCTGCGGAGAGAATTTTTTTCATCACGGTCGGTCTCCATTAGAGTTGCATCGCTGGTTGCGATGATTATCCAACGAGCGTTTTTTGGAGTTGTTCCATCGGACAGAAATCGTGATTAATAGAGTGGAGCCGATGGCAATCCAGCAGCAATGCTGGCGAAGCAGCGAACGAGCGCCTTGGCCAATCTCCCCCCTTGTGGGGGAGATGTCCGGCAGAACAGAGGGGGCTGTCCTGGGCGCTGTCCCGCCGCCATCAAAGGTTCTGCACCTTCGTGACGCTACGGTCGCTCCAGATCAGCCCCGCTCACGGCTCGTCGATGTCCTGCTTCGAGGGGTTGCGCGAGAGGGCGCGTTCCTCTTCGTCGTCCGGCAGCGCCTCGTCGCTCTCCTGGTACGGATTGTCGTCGTCTTCCTCGGGCAGTTCAGCCTCCTTCTCGAGGTCGTAACGGATGTCGCCGTTTCCCGGCACGCTGTCTGGCAGAATCTTACTGCCTTTGATCGCGTCCCAATCCTGCTGTTCGATGGTCGGGCCTTCGGATGGATCGTCGGGTTTTCTGCGCGGTGCCATCAGAGCTCTCCTCTGCACTGGTTGCTCATATGCCTAACTCCGCGGACCGCTGCGTAGTTCCTCCGATCGAACCGACGAGATCGTCTGCAGCGATCCAGCACTCATCTCGGTTCGGCCTGCCGGCGGCTTTTTACCTCAATGAGAGCTGACCGTTGTGCGGGTTGCGCAATGCCGGCCAGCGAGCGATCAGGAACTTGCGCGACTTCTAATATAGAGGCAGACTTGGAAACGGGTGGAGGGAAAACGGCTCAAAAACAAACGGGAGGAAAGCCATGGATAGCATGAGCCTCACCACGCTTGATCGCGGCAAGACGACGGTCGATGCCGCGGCCCTGGAGGCGCTTTCGGCACAATTGCGCGGCACCGTGCTGAGGGAAGGCGACGCCGCTTATGACGAGGCACGCAGCATCTGGAACGCCATGATCGATCGGCGGCCCGGGCTGATCGTGCGCTGCGCCGGTGCCGCCGACGTTATCGCCGCCGTCAATTTTGCCAGGGAAAACAGGCTGCTTGTCGCGGTTCGCGGCGGCGGCCACAACATCGCCGGCAGCGCCGTCTGCGACGGCGGCCTGATGATCGATCTGTCGCCGATGAAGTCGGTGCGGGTCGATCCGGCGACGCGGCGGGCATGGGTGGAACCTGGCGCGACGCTCGCCGATGTCGACGCGGAGACACAGGCCTTCAGACTGGCGGTGCCGACCGGCATCAACTCGACCACCGGCATTTCGGGCCTGACGCTGGGCGGCGGCTTCGGTTGGATCACGCGGAAATTCGGCCTGACCATCGACAATCTTCTCTGCGCCGATGTGGTTACCGCCGACGGCAAGCTGCTGCGCGCCAGCCAGACCGAAAATCCGGACCTGTTCTGGGCGCTGCGCGGTGGCGGCGGCAATTTCGGCATCGTCACGGCTTTCGAGTTCAAGCTCCACCAAGTCGGTCCGCAGGTGCTGTCGGGGCTTGTCGTTCATCCCTTCGCCGATGCCGAAAACGTGTTGCGGGAATACCGAGCGGCGCTCGAAGCAGCGCCCAATGAGCTGACCTGCTGGGCGGTCATGCGGCAGGCGCCGCCGCTGCCGTTCCTGCCGGCCGAATGGCATGGCAAGGAGGTGCTGGTCCTGGCCATGTGCTATTGCGGCGACCTTCAGGAGGGTGAGAAGGCGACACAGAGGCTTCGCGCCATCGGCACACCGATTGCAGACGTGGTCGGTCCCAACCCGTTCACCGGCTGGCAGCAGGCATTCGATCCGTTGCTGACGCCTGGCGCCCGCAACTATTGGAAGAGCCATGACTTCACCGAGCTTTCCGACAGCGCGGTGGAGGTCGTCACGGCGGCGATACCCAGGCTTCCCGGCCCCGAATGCGAGATTTTCATCGGCCATGTCGGCGGTGCGGCGGGCCGGGTGACAGCGGATGCAACGGCGTTTCCGCAACGCAGCGCGCATTACGTCATGAATGTCCACGCCCGCTGGCGCGAACCCGAAATGGACCAGGCCTGCATCGACTGGGCGCGGGGTCTCTATGAAGCAGCCAAGCCCTATGCCGCCGGCACGGCCTATGTGAACTTCATGCCCGGGGACGAGGTCGACAGGGTCGAAGCAGCCTATGGCGGCAACTATCGGCGGTTGTTGGAAATCAAGCAGCGATATGATCCGCTGAACCTGTTCCGCATGAACCAGAATTTGCGGCCGATGGAAGCGCAGCGCGCCGCATAGGCTGCGCAGGCATGACAAGGCCCGCGCCTCCGACGGAGGACGCGGGCCTCATTTTCGGGTCATGCGCTAGAGCGGTTCGCTGAACCGCTCTAGCTATTTGTTTTTTGCGCAATTCCGGGCGGAAAACCGTTGCACACTTTTCCTGGAATTGTTCTAGGCAGGTATCAAGATCGCAATGCGATGTACGCCGACCACGGCACTTGTGTTGGTGGAACCGTCGGTCTTGCCCTTGGCGCAAGTGTACATGTCGCCTTCTCTAAGTTTGAATTCCTTGTCCGCTTTCTTGATCGTGAATTCGCCGGCAGCGATCGTGCAGACCATGTCGTTGTCCATGACCTCTTCAGGAGCCACTGCTCCGGGCTGAAAGACAATGTCGACAATTGAGATGCTCTTGTAAGCGGGAATGTCGGAGGTCCCAGTGCCGACCTCCACCAGTCTGACGCCGGGCGCAATCTCCTTGCCTTCATTCGGGCCGTACTCCTTGGCCGTTGCGGATCTCGCCAAAGCGAATAGAGGCGCTACCGCGGCGGCAGTGACGCCGAGCGCTATTGCAGACCTGCGATTCATGGTTTCCATCGCATCCTCCCTTTTGTTGGTCGCGCACAAATGTGCATGACTAAGGTATATTAGCACAAACGAATTTACCTGTAAGGCAGCGCCGGCAACGCAGCCTGCGCGCAGACGATCACGGGTGATGCGACGCTTTCGAACTCGAAACAGCCTTTAACTGAGGCCCGCCCAGGCACGGCCTAGTCCTTTCGGTTTCTTGACTCGGCCGGCAAAAACGGGCAGCAAAGCCTGATACAGAGGGCATTTCCGCTATTTTCATAGTTTTGGAGGGAGCCTTTTTTGACATAGACCTTCGCCTGATCGGCGATCGGTAGAGGGATTGGTTAACCAAGTTTGTCCATCTTTTGATTCAATCGGCAACAGACGTGAAGCGTGCCGGGGGGCACCAGGCGACTGTGATTGTGACGGCTGCGAGCCCGCATGCCGCAAGGCCGATTGAGGTTTGGTTGTATGGCGTTGATGCGTTTGAATAACCGGGGTGACAATTCTGATAGTGGATTGCCCTCGATGAGGCCCGGACTGCGCTGGGTCGCGATTCCCGTTGTTGGCGCTGCGATCGCGCTGTGGTCGGCTGCGACCGTGGCCGGCCTCCATTCGGTGGGAACTTCGCTCACCGCCGCCTCCAGCAGTCTTCCGCAAAACCTGCTCGCGCCGCGCTCAATGGCGCTCGCCGATCCCCGACACACACTTGCCAATTCACGGGCCAATTCGTGGGCGCCGTCAGTGGCAAGCCGGCAGCGTGAGGCGTCGCTGCTCGGCCGATGCAATGCCGGCTGCGCGCAGGCCGCCGCGAGCTTCGAGCATGAAGGCAAGGTAGGGCGTCTCAAGCCGTCAGCGCGGCCGGACGCTGTGCAGCTTGTCGCCGAAATCTCACCGCAATCGCGCTTCGACAGCGTGGTGGCGAAAGCGGCGCTGTCGCCGCAAAAGATTGCTGCTGCCTTTGCCCGCGCCTCCGGCGGGGCCGCGCCGTTTGCGGTCGTCAGTCTGCCGACGGACCAGCGCTTTGCGGAGCCGGTGCGCCTGACCGATCAGCATGGTCCCGCATCCGTGCGCTTCGGGCCCGAGATTGCGGAAATCGACCGATCCTCCCGGCTGGCGCTGGCGCTTGCGAATGCATTGCCGGAAGCGATGATCGACGTGCTGCCGCAGGCGACGACGGCCGATCCTGCTGCCACGCGAGAGGGCGAGGTGCAGATGGCGTCGCTGCCGCCGCAGGACGCAATGCCCGGCAGCGTTCCCTTGCCGACTTGGCGTCCGCAGGCGGAAATCGATCAGTCAGACGAGGCGCCCGAGGTCAAGGCACCCGAGGTTAGGGCACCCGAGGTTAGGGCACCCAAGGCCAATGCGCCCAAGGTCCAGGCATCGAAGGCCGCCAAAGCCCAGTCTCAGCCATCCAAAGTCAACAGGATGGAGACCGCCGCCGCGCCGCAGGTCGAGATGCCCCGGGCGCCAGCCTTGTCGCCGAGGAGTTCGTCACCGGCGGCGAAACCAAGCATGCAAGAGGACATGCAGGGCAGCCCGGGCATGCAGGGCAGCCGGGGCATGCAAAGCAGCCAGGGCAAGCCGGCCAAGCGGTCGAAGGCCGCAGACACGCTGGCCTATGCCAAACCCGACAGCCCGGCGGGCGGCGGCGGGGTCTTCGGCAACCTGTTCACCAAGCCCAGCAGCGGCGTCGCCGTCTACGACATTTCGGCGAAAACCGTCTATATGCCGGACGGCTCGCGGCTCGAGGCGCATTCGGGACTGGGCTCGATGGCCGACCAGCCTCGCTACGCCAACCGGAAGAATGCCGGCCCGACGCCGCCCCACACCTACGATCTGAGGCTGCGTGAATCGCGCTTCCATGGGGTGGAGGCGCTGCGTCTCACTCCTATCGACGGCAAGAACAAATTTGGCCGCGACGGCTTTCTTGCGCACACCTACCTGCTGCGCGGCCGCCGCGGGGAATCGAGCGGCTGCGTCGTCTTCAAGGACTACGCCAGCTTCCTCGCCGCGTTCAAGAAGGGCAAGATCAAACGCCTCGTCGTGCGCGGCTAGCCCGAGCCGGCGTGACATCCAATCTCCCCCCAAGTGGGGGAGATGTCCGGCAGGACAGATGGGGGCGCTATCCCGCCGACATCTCCGGAATTCCCCCCAATTGTCAGCAGCCAGCCTCGAAACCGTTTTCATTCCCGGCCGAGGATACTATGACTGACCTGACCGGGGCGGCGGCTTCAACCGCAAGAGGAATGTCATGACGATACGCGCTGTCGTTTGGGGCGAGAATATCCATGAGCGGACCAATGAGGTGGTGGCGGGGATCTACCCCGAGGGCATGCATGCAACGATCGCCGACGCGCTGAAGCTCGACCCCGAAATTTCCGTATCGTGGGCGACGCTTGAGCAACCGGAGCATGGCCTGCCGGCCGACCGTCTGGCGCAAACCGATGTCCTCGTGTGGTGGGGACACAAGGACCATGGCGCCGTCGCCGACGAAGTCGTCGAGCGCGTGGCGCGCCGCGTCTGGCAAGGCATGGGGCTGATCGTGCTTCATTCCGGCCATTTCTCGAAGATCTTCAAGCTGCTGATGGGCACGCCCTGCACGCTGAAATGGCGCGAGGCCGGCGAGCGCGAGCGGCTCTGGGTAACCAGCCCCAACCACCCGATCGCTGCGGGGATCGGCGAGTATTTCGAGCTTGAGAACGAGGAGATGTATGGCGAGCAGTTCGCCGTGCCGGAACCGCTGGAAACGGTGTTCATCTCCTGGTTCCAGGGCGGCGAAGTGTTCCGGTCGGGGCTGACCTGGCGCCGCGGCGCCGGCAACATCTTCTATTTCAGGCCCGGCCACGAGACCTATCCGACCTATCACGACGCGAATGTCCAAAAGGTGCTGCGCAATGCGGTGAAGTGGGCGCACAACCCGCAGGGCTCAAATCCAGCCATCCTCGATGCGCCGAACGTGCCGGTGGAAAAGGCGCTTGAGCCGGTCGTCGAGCGCGGCGGAAAGCTCCATGCCGCGGGCGAAACCGGGTTTCGCTAGACCGCTATCGCGAAGCTTCGGTTCTGAAAAATCCATGATCAAACAAGAAGATAAGGCCTCATCCTAAGGATAAGAATCATGCGTCTCCTGATACTCGGCACCGGCTGGATGGCGGAGGAACACGCCAGGCAGTTCAGCAGGATCGAAGGCGTCGAACTGGTCGGCGCCGTCGATCTCGACCGCGCGCGTGTCGAAAAGTTTTCGGACAGCTACGCAATCCCCAACAGGTTCGCGTCGCTGGAAGACGCGCTCGCATGGGACAAGTTCGACGCGGTGGCGAACGTGACGCCAGACCGCATCCACCATCCGACCACCATGATGCTGATCGCGGCGGGCAAGCCGGTGCTGTGCGAAAAACCGCTGGCCGAAAATTACCAGCGGGCCAGTGAAATGGCCGATGCCGCCGAGCAAGCCGGCATCATCAACATGGTCAACCTGACCTATCGCAACGTCGCCCCGCTGCAGCGGGCACGCGCCATGGTGCTTGCCGGCGAGATCGGCCAGGTGAGGCATGTCGAAGCATCCTATCTGCAGAGCTGGCTGGTCTCCAAGTTCTGGGGCGACTGGCGCACTGATCCGAAATGGCTATGGCGGCTGTCGCGCGGCCACGGCTCCAATGGCGTGCTGGGCGATGTCGGCATCCACATACTCGATTTCGCCAGCTATGGCGCGGCGCTCGACATCGACCATGTGTTCTGCCGCCTCAGGTCCTTCGACAAGGCGCCCGGCAACCGGATCGGCGAGTACGAGCTCGACGCCAATGACAGTTTCACCATGGCGCTGGATTTCAGCAACGGCGCCTTCGGCGTCGTCCATGCCAGCCGCTGGGCAACCGGCCATCTCAACGAATTGCGGCTGCGCATCTATGGCGACAAGGGTGGGATTGAGGTCGTGCACAATCTGACCAACTCGGAACTGAAAGCGTGCATGGGCGAGGACATCGAGAACGCAAAATGGCAGGTTCTCGATGCCGGAACGGTGCCGACCAACTACCAGCGCTTCGTCGATGCGGTGCGCAACCGCGTCCAGGCCGAGCCGTCGTTCCGCCACGCGGCCGAATTGCAGAAGGTGCTCGACCTTGCCGTCGTCTCCGACGAGAAGAGGGCTGAGCTCAGGACCCATGCCGAAACCCATTGATGTTCGCTGAAAGGGGCCAGCCATGGTCACGCGCCGCGCCCAATGTTCCTGCGGTCAGCTGTCAGCCACCTGTTCGGGCGAGCCTGTACGCGTCTCTGTCTGCCATTGCCTGGCTTGCAAGCAGCGCACCGGCAGCGCGTTCAGCTTCAATGCGCGGTTTGCGGAGAATGATGTGTCGATCCAGGGACGAGCGGCGGAGTTCACGCGCGTTGGCGACGAAGGCGGCCGTGTCATCTACAGTTTCTGCCCGGATTGCGGCACCACTGTCCATTACCGGATCGATGTCCAGCCCGGTCTGATCGCCATTCCGGTGGGGGCTTTCGCCGACCCATCGTTCCCGCCGCCCTTCCTGTCCTTCTATCACGATAGCCGGCGCTGCGAGTGGGTCGAGGTCCGCACTGAGCCTCTGGCGACGTTCGGCTGAAGCCGTCGGCCACCTTCGGCTGACGTTTTTGGACGGTTCAGCCTGCTGATCCAGGGCGAGCCAACGATCGCTTGTTCGATGAACTGGAACCGTCCACACTCTCCACGCATTCGATGGACTGTGAACACGATGACTTCCAACAATGATCCGGGCAACAATGATCCGGGTGGATCACCGGCAGGCTGGACGATCAAGCTCGGAGAGTCGCCTATAGTCGGTACAGCTATCCACAGCGGCACCGACGTTGGCAGGGCTTGTCGATCGCTCATGTGTCTCTCCGATCCCGACCGGCGTCGAGAAGAGGACCCGTTCACCGAGCGTTTCATCGCCGATTTTCCTACCCAGATCATCGTTCATCGGTCACGCTTCCAAGTGGATCTGAACCGTGCGCGAGACGCTGCGGTCTACCGGTCGCCGGACCAGTCCTGGGGCCTGAAAGTCTGGCGAGAGCAGCCGGACGAGGACATCGTTACGGAGTCTCTCTCCTTTCACGACGCCTTCTACAGTGAGCTGAACCGTGTCCTTGCCGGTATCGAGAAGCGCCATGGCAGGTTCGTTCTCATCGACGTCCATAGTTATAATCACCGGCGCGACGGACGGGAGGCTATGCCTACGTCCCGTGACGTCGCGCCCGACATCAACATCGGTACGTCTTCCATGGACCGCGAGCGCTGGGCACCGGTCGTCGACGCTTTCATCGAGACGCTTCGCGGCCAGCGTCTCAACGGCGAGCCGATCGATGTGCGCGAGAATGTGTCCTTCCAGGGCAAGGGCGAACAAACCCGTTTCGTCCATGCCAATTTTCCGGAAACCGGGTGTGCCATCGCCGTCGAGTTCAAGAAGATTTTCATGGACGAATGGAGTGGCGAACCCGACTGGGGAACAATCGAGCGGCTGCGCGCCATGCTGGCGTCTACGGTGCCCGTCCTGGAGTCGGCGCTGCGGGCCATGCGATGAAGCCCAAGCTCGTTGAGCCCGCGCCTCCATTGGCGCAAATCGAATCGGACCTGGACGCGCTTTTGCGGGACGGCAAACCAATCCGCCGCGATTTCGGCAATGGCAACCGTTTGCACATGGATCGGCCGCTGCCCTTTCTGTGTGTCCATGTTGGGTCGCATCAGGATGCGGCATTCCATGCTGTCTCCGCCAACGCGTCCTATCTGATCGCGGCCGACATCGGACTCGCCCGCGAGGCCGCGCGGCTGGTGGTGCGAAGGCTGCGCGATCACTGCGGCGCCTTCCTCATGCTGGACATCGGAGAGTTGGCCGAAGACCGGTTCCTGACCGAAGATGTTCCGTTTTTGCCGCCCTTCGAGATTGCGCTGGCCTGCGGTGACACGGCGGCGGAGAAGGCGGCACTGAAGCGCTTCGCCACCGCTGCGTCCGCACGCGAAGCAAAATACCGCACGCCCCGCGTCGACGAACTCAACCCCACGACACGCGCCGAAGCACGGCTTCTGGATGATCTCGGCGATGCGGCGTGCTTGACGGTACGTTTCGCACCGATTTACCGGGTGCCTGGCACCAAGCGCGTCTACCCCGAACTCCACGACCTTGTCGTCGCCAACATGGTCGATTCCGCGCTTCAGGCCGTCAGCGCCTTCCTGAAGGCATCAAGGCTGGAACAGCCGGCAACCCATCGTTCGCTGGGGCGGCGCGCCTACATCGACGCAGTGGTGCGCGCTGATCGGGCGATCGACAACGTCGCGTCGACATTCGATTTCCTGCTTGCCGTCACACCGATCAATGCCGAACCAGCCTGGCTGGAATTCCAGGCAGGCGCCTTCGAGCGTGTGCCCGTACTGCTCTACAGGCCGCTCGAGTTCGAGGTCGCCGGCCAGAAACGGAAGCTCTATTCGGTCTCGCTCGATCATCTGGAAGATCCGCTGCTGACCACGCTGCTCTCGCAAAAGCAGCAGGAACTCGATCTCCAGCTGTCGATGCTCGCGGCGCGCGAAACGCCTCGCTTCGTCGAACTCGGACGAGCTCTCTATGGTAGCGTCGAGCCGAGCCTGGCGGCGCGAGCACGCGCCATTCTCGAAAAGGCGCCTAGCGTTGCGTCGGCCACCCGGCAGAAGGGCCTGGGCGCCGACGCTGTCGCCGCGGCCGCGCGAGACATGATCGCCGGCTACCGGGCAGCCTATCCCGAATTCGATGCCTCCGTGGAGATCCGCGGCGACCTGCCGGCCGGCCTCCTAGTCTCTCGAAACCGGCTGCTGGTTTCACGCGATACCAACCTTCCACCGGAGCGTCTGACTGCGCTGCTCAGTCACGAGATCGGTGTCCATCTGCTGACCTATTTCAACGGCGATGCGCAGGGGCTCGCCATTTTCCGCAACGGACTCGCCGGCTATGAGGGCATGCAGGAGGGACTGGCCGTGCTGGCGGAATATCTGGTCGGCGGCATGACCGCAGCGCGGTTGAGGCTGATCGCGGCCAGGGTTATCGCCTGTCAGGCGATGCTCGACGGAGCAACATTCGAGGAGACCTTCCGCATCCTCCACAGGGATTTCGGTCTCGATGATCGCGGCGCCTTCAACGTCGTTCTGCGTGTCTATCGAGGCGGGGGCCTTGTAAAGGACGCCATCTATCTGCGGGGCATGGTGCAGATCCTCGATCATCTGAAGGACGGCGGCAGCCTCACGCCGTTCTGGATCGGCAAGATCTCCGCCGCGCATTTCGGAGCGATCCAGGAACTCAACGCGCGCGGCTTGCTGCGGGCGCCGCGCCTCGAGCCCGCGTTCCTCTCTTCCGACGCGGCGCGTCCGCGTCTCAAGAAAGCGATGGCGGGAATCGGTCCGATCGATATGGTTGAAACTTGAGCGGAGTCTCCTCGATGCGCATTGCGTTCTTTGTCAATTCCATTGAGAGCGAGACGCCCGCCTACACGACGACAGCGTTGGCGCTGGCCGCCGTCCAGCGCGGCCATTCCGTTGTCTATGTTGAACCAGGCGACTTCATACTGCGTCCGGATGACGGTCTGGCTGTCAGCGTAGCGGTTCTGCCGGATGCTTCCTACAAGACGTCCGACAGACTGCATGCTGCCCTGAAGGATGCAGCGAAGCAGAAAAAGACTTTGGCGATAAGCGATATCGACATTGTGTTTCTGCGCAACGATCCATCGCTGGACGCCACCGATCGGCCATGGGCCGCCAACGCAGGCGTTATGTTCGGGCGGCTCGCGGCGGCTCGCGGCGCGATTGTCGTCAACGATCCGGATGGCCTGGGACAGGCGCAGAGCAAGCTCTACCTTCAGTCTTTTCCCGAGGCGGTCAGGCCGGCTACCCTGATATCGCGCAGCATTACCGAGATCCGCGCATTTATCGACAAACACTCGAAGGGCTGCATCGTCAAGCCACTCCAAGGATCGGGTGGCAAGAACGTCTTCCATATTGCAACGCCCACCGATTCCAACCTCAACCAGATTTTCGAAGCGGCCAGCGGTGACGGCTATCTCATCGCGCAGGTCTACATTCCGGAGGCCAAGGCTGGTGACGTGCGTCTTTTCCTGATGAACGGTCTGCCGCTGGTGCGGGACGGCAATTACGCAGCCTTTCGCCGCCTTCCAGCCAAGGGCGACGTCCGGTCCAATATCCATGCCGCCGGAACAGCCCGCAAAGTCAAGGTAACAGGCACGATGTTGGGCATTGCCGAGATGGTGCGCCCCAAATTGATCAATGACGGCATGTTTCTGGTTGGGCTCGACATCGTCGGGGACAAGCTTCTGGAGATCAACGTCTTCACGCCAGGCGGGCTGACACGGCTCGCCGTCATGTACAAGACGGATTTTGCCACAAGCGTCATCATTGCGCTGGAGGAGAAGCGGACGCTGCGGCAAGCCTATGGAACGGCCATGACAAATTCGCGGCTGGCGACGCTCTGAGGGATGCAGGCAGGCCGGCTAGCAGGCCAACTAGGACGGCAAGTGGGTTGAGGTTCGCACTGAGCCTCTGGCGACATTCGGCTGAAGACGCCGGCCGGGTCTTTCCAGACCAGGGCAGAATCCAATCACTCTGAACGACCGAGTTCAATCCTTGTCTGCCCTTCGTTCGGAGAACTTTTAAGAAGCCGAGTCATGATTCTTGCAAGGGTGAAGCGATCAAAGCCCGACCCGCGCGCTGGCACGCTAGGTTGCCCGGTTTGCCGGAAGGAATAATCACTTGCGGCCGAGGAGTATGAAACGTGCGCTGCCCCCCGCCGCAGCGACAGCCTTCGCTATTCCTTCTTGTCGACCAGCGCCCGTAGTGCCGAGACGTCATGCAGCAATAACCTGCTGCCGCGCTTTTCGATCAGGCCTCTCTTGGCGAGGTCGCTCATTTCGCGCGAGACCGCTTCCCTGTGCGTGCTCATCGTTGCCGCCAGCTCGGAATGCGTCGGTGCCGGGCTTATGGACACCTCGCCGTCCACGAGTGCGGCTTTCTCCGCCCGATGCAGGAGCTCGACGATCAGCCGTTTTCGCACGACCAGAGTGCTGTATTCGAATACCCGCTCGGTCATGCGCCGGAGCTGGGCAGACAGATGCTCAAGCAGCATCCAGGCAAAAGTCGGGTGGGTCATCACGATATCCCGGAATGCTGTGCCGGACAGCCGTGCAGCGCGGGTTGCCTCCAGCGCGACTACGCTGGCAGAGCGTGCAATCCCGTCAATGCCTCCGAGCTCCCCGAAAATGTCACCCGGTTCGACATCGCGATACGCTATCTCCCTGCCGTCCGCTGAAACCAGTGTCACGCGAGCCCGTCCTTCCAGCAGGAAGAAAACATCGCGACCAGTGTCGCCGTGGGAAATGATCAGCTCGTTGTGTCGATAGCTGCGCTCGTGCCACCGTTTGGTCAGCGCGGCGAGGTCGGCATCGCAAAGTCTTGAGATGAAGGCCAGAGAGCTTGTCACAACGGTCTCTTGTTCAATCAAGTGTACTTCACCTTACTCCCTATCCAAGGAAATTTGATGGCCGCAGGCCCGCTTTCCGGGATGCAAACTGGGAGCGGATTTCGCCAATGTTTTCCCCGGTGTGGGAATTCCCACAGCCGAGCCTGGTTCGACTGTCATATCCTTGTTGCAACGTCAGGCCCGCCGGTTCGTGCGCAAGCCGGCGAAAGGAAAGGGAACAGTCATGAAATTCTTGGCTCCCGTCACAAAACTTGCTGCGGGGTTTCGCAAATTCGTCGCGCCGCGCTACCGCCCGGAGCTTTATTACATGCGTGGCCCGGGGCCAGCCACCGCCCGCCGTATGGGCACGCCGCGGCAAAACCAATCCATCGACCACTACGCCTAACTTGCCTCGCGGACGGCTGAAGCTCTCGCCCGGAGTGCCGTTCGCGCCGTTCCGTACCGGTCAATTCAGATCAATGAAGGTATGATCTGATCATGGTTATAATTCATGCTGCCGCCATCGGTCCATTTCGCAGGTGGTTACGCCTCCGCGCCGAGCGAAAAGCTCTCTTGTCGGCAACGGACCAGTTGAGCCGTTTACCCTATGACGTTCTTGGCGACATCGGCATCTCACGTGACGAAATCATGTGCGCTTTGCGAAGCCGCGCCATCCGTCATGCGGAGGCAGGCGCGGCCGGCACGATGATCGAGCGCACCAGGATCGCTTCGGCCTCGATCCCGAAACGGTTGGCCGCCGGCAGTAGCTACGCCTCGGCCGAGATCCCCTTTGGCTGGTCCACGAGCGCGCGATCGAGCCTTACATCGCGGCTTCGACAAGCAGCGGCGCGCGGACGGGACCTTAGAACGGCACTACACCTGCGACCCCAAGGACTGAATGTTGACCGACGGGAACTGGGGAGGATCTCAAAATGATCGTGTCAGTTGTTAAGTCCCTCGCGCTCGCTCACGCTGACATGCCAATCAATCAGCTGAAAGACGTCTATTTGGATTGCGAACGGGGAGGCGTCCCCTGCCGGTCAATTATAGCGTTGCCGGAAGGGCCGCTCAAATTCGGAGCGGCGGCCTACCGCCGCTTCATCGCAGGGGGTCACGCCGTTCCCTACATCTACCATCAGGCATGGTCCGCAGGTCGCCCCCTACCGATGAGCTAACGTCCGCTCTGGAGAAGCACCGCGAATGTCTGAACATGGCGCTAATTGCTCGTTCCCATCGACGAGACGAATGGCAGCATCCCACCCGTCTCGGCCATTGGCGACAGCCAGCTGGTTGAGTTTTGACTCTAATGCCGCAGAATCTTGCTCAGGAAGGCGCGGCTGCGGTCGGTCTTGGGGTGCGAGAAGAATTCATCCGGCGTGCCGCTCTCGACGATCGCGCCGGCATCCATGAACACCACGCGCTGGGCGACCTTGCGGGCAAAGCCCATTTCGTGGGTCACCACCATCATGGTCATGCCCTCCTCGGCGACAGCGACCATGACGTCGAGCACTTCCGAGATCATCTCTGGATCGAGCGCCGAGGTCGGCTCGTCGAACAGCATGATCTTGGGGCGCATACCGAGGCAGCGGGCGATCGCGACGCGCTGCTGCTGGCCGCCGGAGAGTTGTGCGGGATAGGCATTGACCTTGTCGGCAAGGCCGACCTTGGCAAGCAGCTCGCGCCCGGCCTTCTCGGCCTCGGCGCGCGGGATCTTGCGGACATGGATCGGCGCCAGCGTCACGTTCTCGAGCGCTGTCTTGTGCGGGTAGAGGTTGAAGGACTGGAAGACGAAGCCGATCTCGGTGCGCAGCCGCGTCATGTTGGTGGCGGGGTCGCCGAGGCGCTGGCCGTCGACCACCAGGTCGCCGTCGCGGATCGTCTCCAGCCCGTTAATGCAGCGGATCAGCGTGCTCTTGCCCGAGCCGCTCGGGCCGCAGACAACGACCACTTCGCGTGGCTCGACGCTGAGCGTGATGTCTTTCAGCACATTGAGCGTGCCGAACCATTTGTTGACGCCGCGAAACTCGATCATGCCGGTACCATTTTTGCTGAGGTTCAACGTCACAACTGCACCTCGCCATGGGCCGCACCCATGCGCTGCTCAAGCCGGCGCGCCAGCAGGATCAGCGGATAACAGACGATGAAATAGCCGAGGCCGACGAGGAAGAAGACCAGCAGGCCGTTCGGCACGCGTTGCACCACCAGCCAGCCGACGCGGGTGAGGTCGGTGAGCCCGATAGCCGAAACGACAGAGGAATCCTTGATCAGCAGCACATATTGCCCGACCAGCGGCGGCAGCACGATGCGCATCGCCTGCGGCAGCACCACCTGGCGCATGCGCTGCCAGCGCGACAGGCCGGACGCCAGCGCCGCCTCGACCTGGCCGGTCGGCACCGAGCGGATGCCGGCGACGACGATCTCGCAGATGAAGCAGGCGGCCAGATTGGTCAGCGCGATGATGCCGGCGGTGAAGGCGTCGAGCTCGATGCCGAGTTCAGGCAAGATGAAGAAGATCAGGAAGATCTGCACCAGGAACGGCGTGCCGCGGATCAGGTCGACCCAGGCGCCGATCACGCCGCTGATCAGCCGGTTGCCGCCGGTCCGCAGGATGCCGAGGCCAAAGCCGATCAGCGTGCCCAGCACCAGGCTGACCAGCGACAGCATCACGGTCATGCCGAGGCCGCGCAGGGCGAGGGGATAGCTGCCGGCGAGGCTTTGCAGCTGCTGCCAGATCATGTCCGTGCCCCCGCGAGGCCGAGCCAGCGCCCGGACAGTGCCGCCAGTCCCTTTAGCCCGTAATAGAGCAGCAGGTAGAAGGCGGCAATGGTGATGAAACCTTCCGCCGGCATGAAGCGGTCGGAGGCGAGCAATTGCCCGGCGCGCGTCAGTTCGGCGACCGCGATCAGCGACAGCAGAGCGGAATCCTTGACCAGCACGATCGCCTGGCCGAGTAGCGGCGGGATCGTCACCTTGAACGCCTGCGGCAGGATGACCAGACGCATGCGCTGGACATAGGTCATCCCCGACGCGACGCCGGCCTCGACCTGGCCGCGCGGGATCGACAGAATGCCGGCGCGGATGATCTCGGCGACATAGGCGCCGCTGTTCAGCGACAAAGCAAGGATGCCGACGACGAGCTCAGGCAGGATGATGCCGAGCCGCGGCAGGCCGAAATAGAGGAAATAAAGCTGCGCCAGCAAGGGCGTGGCGCGCACCGCGTCGATATAGGCCTTGGCCGGAATGCGGAACAGCCAGCCGCGCTGAAGGTTCATGGCGGCGAGCACGATGCCGACGGCGAGCGCCCCGGCAAAGGCGAGGACAGACAGCCACACGGTCGTGACGAGGCCCTGCCCGAACAGGGGCAGATATTCGACAATGGTGCGGAAGTTGAAATTTTCGAGCATGGGTGGGGCGGTGAATGGTGAATAGTGAATGGTGAATAGGGATTAGTGAATGGTGAATAGGGATTAGCGAATAGCGAGTAGCGATTTACTACTCACTATTCACTATTCACTATGCTCAGTGATCCTTCTTCCAGTCGTCTGAATTAACCCAGTAGTCGAGGTTCTTCTGCAGGCGGCCGTCGAGGCTGACCTGATCGAGGAACAGGTTCATCCAGGTCAGCAGGTCCTGCTCGTCATAGCGCGTGGCGAAGGCCAGCGGCTCCTTCGACAGCATGTCCGGCATGATGGTGAAGCTGCCGGCCGGGTAGGCGGTCGACTGGCCCTTGACCGCCGAGACGTCGTTGACGCCGCAATCCGCCTGGCCGTTGTTGACGGCGTCAAGCAGCAGCGGGCCGCCGCCCTTGTAGCTCTTGATGTCGGCGTCCGGGAAAGCCTTCTTGGCCTCCTTCTCGCCAGTGGCGCCGAGCAGCACGGCGATCTTGGTGCCCTTGGCCTTGCAATCCTCGGTGGATTTGAACTTGCTGTCGGCCTTGGTGAAGACGGTGCTGCCGGTATACATGTAAGGCTTGGTGAAGGCGACCTTCATCGCCCGCGCCAGCGTCGGCGTCATGTCGGCGACCAGAAGATCGGCCTTGCCCGACAAAAGGGCCGGGATCAGGCCGTCCCAATCGAAATCCAAAAAGGTGATCTTGACGCCCATTTCCTTGGCCATCAGTTCGGCAAGCTCGACCGAACTGCCGGTGCGCTCGCCGGCAGCGCCGACCAGCGAGAAGGGCGGTCCCTGCGTCTGCACGGCAACGCGCAATTCGCCGCGCTTGGTGATCTCGTCGAGCGTTCCGGCACTGGCCGCGGCAGTGAGACCGGCGAGCGCAAGGCCGGCGATGAAAAGCTTGGCAATAGTCATTGGGCATTCCTCCTTGTTGTCGTTTGTTATTTTCACTTTGTTGTTCCACCCCTTTGGGGTGCTTTTTGAGCGGCAGCGCCGTTGCCGGCGGCGACCACCGTTCGAAAATCCTTCAGTCCCAGTCGATCGTTTCGGATACCCGTATACCGCGTCTGGCCAGTTCATCGAGAAAGCGGCCGTCCGGCACATGCAACAGCGGGTTGAGCAGGCCGGGCTCGGCAATTTCGCCCCGCGCCAGCATCTGCGCCACGATGCTGGCGGGATAGCCGACGCCGAGGCTCATGCCGAACAGGCCGGAGGCGAGGTCGCGTTCGATGACCAGGTCCGACATCATCGTCTTGCGGCGGCCATCTTGGGTGCCGGTAAAGACATTACGCATCACGCAAAGGTCCTTCTCGCCGGCGCCGTATTGCAGTTGCGGGCCGAGCAGCCGGCCGAGAAATTCGCGTGGGCTGGCGCCAACGCCGGGCACCTTGTCTTCGGAAAGGAAGCCAAGCTCCTTCAGCGGCGCCCAGAACGCCGACCAACCCGGCCAGCGCAACGAATAGCGGCCGGAGCGCTGCAACCCCTTGGCGGCGGCAAGCATGCCGGCATAATGCGGCGCGTCGCCATTGGGGAAGGCTTCCAGCCTGCCGAGCCCCGCGATCTCGATCTCGTGGATAAAGCGATTTTCATGTTGCTGGCCGGCCGGCACATCGACCCGCTTGCCGTTCTCGACCAGCACGCTGTCGCGGTTCTGGCTCATCAGAACCATGTCAAAATTCCAGCTCACCTTGTAGCACAGCGGCTTGGCCATCGCCTTCGGCTCGGGGATACCGCCGCAATAGGAATCGATCGCGGTGATGGCGTCGAACTGCCTTGCGGCGCGCGCGTAGAGCACAAGGTCGATGCCGGGGTCGAGCCCGCATTCGGTCATGATCGAAACGCCGGCCGCTTCCGCTGCGGGGGCAAGGTCGGCGATCGTCTTGCCGTAATTGGTGGTGACCAGCGGCGTGCGCGTCGTGATCGCGGCCTGCACCGCCTCGCGCATCAGCGGCTGCGGCAACAGATCGATGGCGGCGTCGACACCCGCCAGCACATTCGCCAACACAGGGGCGATCGCGCCTTCGGGCACGACGAAACGCACGCGGGCAAGGTCGGTCAGGCCGCCAAGCCGGGCTGCCCCATTCGGCGCAGTATCGACGCAGACGACCTCTTCGACATCGGCGCTGGCGACGAGATCGGCGATCGCCGCCCGGCCTTGCAGGCCGAGGCCGCCGAGAACCGCGATCTTCATGGTATTTCCTTTCGCCCAGTTTCGTCGCGCCCAGTTTCGTCGCGCCCAATTTCGTCGCGCTTGCTCTCGTCCGACCAGCAGCCTTCCGGCAGGCTGACCCATTTGTTGCAGGAGGCCATGACGACGAACGTCTCGCTGCGCACGACTTCCCCCGGCTCGCCGGCGCCGGGGATCAGCTCGCTGGTGACGCGATAGAGATCGGCGACATCGCCGGCCACCGTCACGTCGACGATAATGTCGAAGCGTCCGGTGACCACGGAGGCCGAGTTCACGAAAGGCAGTTCGGCAATGCGCTGCGCCAGTTCCCGGGCGCGGCCGCGCCCCTGCGCATTGATGCCGACGATCGCCGAGATCAATTCTGGGCGCTCGGTCAGGTTGAGCAGCCCGACGATCTTGAGCAGGTTGCGGTCAAGCAGGTTGCGCAGCCGCATGCGCACCGTGGGCACCGAGACGGCCATCTTCTCGGCGAGGCGATTGACGCCAAGCTGCGCATCCTGCGACAGCAGCTTGACCAGTCGCCGGTCGGTCTGATCGAGATGTTCCCGCAAAAACTCAGGCTTTCATAAATGGAAAGAATTTATCGAATTTTCTTTCTGATATGAAAACAGCTTAGGGTGTATCTTTTTACATCGCAAGAGCGTTCGGCGCCGTCAACAAGGCCGCATCCTGGAAGACAGAAGGGTTTTGCCAGCCGCAGCCGACCGAGGGCATGCCGACTAACGCGGTTTCTCGATCCCTGGAATGCCGCCGATCCGCTCGGCGAGAAAATCGACCAGCAGCCGGACCCTGGCAATGCCGGCGCGCTCCGGGACGATCAGCATGCTCAGCGGAATGGGAGGCGGGGCGTAGTCCGGCAGGATCACTTCCAGCCGGCCGGCGGCGAGGAGATCGTCGACAAGCCAGTGATGGGCAGGTGCAATACCGCGCCCGGCGACGAGGGCTTCGCGCACGGCAAGCCCATGGTCGACCCGAAACCGGCCGCCAAAAGGCACCGCGTGGCGTTCGCCGCCCGGCCCCTCCAGGGCGAGCGTGTCGCTTCCCGCGATGTTCGACATCCGGATGCCTTCGTGGCCAGGCAGGTCCTGTGGGACGGCCGGTCTGCCCCGCGCCGCCAGATAGGCGGGCGCCGCCACCAGCAGACGCCGGGACTGGCCGAGCGCCCGCAGTTTCATCGAGCTGTCGGTGAGCGGACCGAGGCGAAGCGCGACGTCGACGCCCTCCCGCACAAGGTCGATGCGCTCGTCGGTGAGGCTGAGATCGACCCCGATGTCGGGGTAGCGGTCCTGAAAGGCGAAGATCAGCCGGCTTACGTGCAAGACCCCGAGCGCCGCCGTGCAGGATATCCGGATCGTGCCGGCCGACGCGCCGCGCGTGCCCCGTGCCTCGTCGCCGGCCTGCTCGACGAGGCGCAGGATCTGAACGCTGTCGGCATAGTAACGGCTGCCTTCATCGGTCATCGTGACACGCCGGGTGGTCCTGCTGAGCAAGGGCACCCCGACGGCGTCTTCGAGCTCGCGCAAATGCCGCGTGACCGTCGACTGCCCAACCCCGAGCTCGCGCGCCACCGCCGACAGGCTGCCGCGCTCGGCGACGCGAACGAAGGTGCGCATGCGCTCGAGGGTCACATCAGATCTATCCATTATTCGGCATAATCTTATGCATTGCTAAGATGTAGCGGATCATCTCTGGCCTAGCTACCTTCAGTGCCATCATCCTTCATCGGAGTGGCCCCATGAAAGTCCTGCTTGTTTTTGCTCATCCTGAACCGCGTTCGCTCAACGGAGCACTGCGTGACGTCGCCATCAGAGAACTCGAGGCCCAGGGCCATGAAGTGCTGATATCGGACCTCTATGCCGATGGCTGGAAATCCGAGGTGGACCGTGCCGATTTTCCGTCGTGGCCGCCCGAAGAACGCTTCCTGCCGGCTGTGGCATCCAAAAATGCTTTTGCGACCAACACGCTAACCGAAGATGTTAAAGCAGAGATCGACAAGCTGCTGTGGGCCGACACACTGATCCTCCAGTTCCCGCTGTGGTGGTATGCCATGCCGGCAATCCTCAAGGGCTGGGTCGACCGGGTCTACGCCTACGGCTTCGCCTATGGTGTCGGCGAGCATAGCGACAAGCGGTGGGGTGACCGCTTTGGCGAGGGAACGCTCGCCGGCAAGCGCGCGATGCTGATCGTGACCGCCGGCGGCTGGGAGGAGCATTACTCCGCCCGCGGCGTCAACGGCCCGATCGACGACCTGCTGTTCCCGATCAATCACGGGATCCTTTACTATCCGGGCTACGACGTGCTTCCGCCGTTCGTCGTCTACAGAGTGGATCGTTTTGGGGAGGCCGATTTCGAGCCTGTCGCGGAGCGCCTGCGCGAAAGGATGCGGACGCTCGAGACAACCCGGCCCATTCCCTACCGGCAGCAGAATGGCGGCGACTACCACATCCCGAGCATGCAGCTCCGCTCTGAGCTGGGCGACCCGGGCGCAGCAGGGTTCGCGCTTCACGAGGATCGCGCAACCGCGAAATCGGCTACGCCGCGTTCGACTTTGCGGGACGTGGCCTGACGCAGCATCCCGAGAAGATCGGCAAGGCGCCCGAAGCCTACGGGATGAATCAACGACCGGCCCGGAAGATCGCAACCGCAGCAGCCGTCAGTGCGGCATTGCCGGATGCCGTAGTGCCGTCCGGAAGCGCCTTGCCGTCTTCCAGCCCGACGCGCGTCGACCAGTTGCGTTCCGCCGCCCGGTGCACGAACGGCCACACCGTGGCGTCGGCACCGTGCAGCAGGATGGCGCGACGGAGTCCGGCGCGGTCGAGCACGGCGGCGATGCCGTCGCAGGCTTCCAGCGCCTCGTCCAGCGCCTGCTCGGAAATCTCGATCAGGATGCGCAGCACCTGGTTGCCATGGTCGAGGCGGACCAGGCGCTCGGCATCAGCGACGGAGGCGAGCCCGGCCTCGATACCGATGCCGCGCTGCCGCAGGCTTTGCATGACCTCGGGCGCGGCCTTCTCGCTCAGATTGACCGAGGCGTAGTCAGGCAGCTCGCTCCAGCCGGCGATCGCCGCAAGCGTCCGCTCGTCGTCGTTCTCGATCCAGGCGCCGGTCGACACGCCGATCAGCGTGCCCGGGCAGGCTCGGCGCAGCGTCAGGATGGTACGGTCCATTGTCGCCGGGGCAAGGTTTTCGCGGCCGTCGAGCCCGCGTGCATGGACATGCAGCTCGGCCGCACCGGCGGCCACGCAGGACGCGCCGTCACGCGCCATGGCGTCCGCGTCAAGCGGCAGCTGCGGATGGAAATCGGCGCTGCGCGCGCCATTGATGCAGGTCTGGACAATCATGGACGTGCGCCCGGTTGCGGTTGCTCAGTCTAGCGCAGGGCCGCGAATACTGTAATTGGTCGCGCGATCATCCTGACAGATGGGCGGCCAAGCCTGAACCAATGTGACAGAATGTGCCGGGCAAGCACCACGGCCCGGACTTCAATGCGCTTGCGCGCCTTGCAGGAGATGCGTCTGTCTTTCCGATCCCAAGTCTCGGCTGGGACTCATTCTTCTGTCACGGCATAACGTCCAGCGCACGTAATCTGGCGGCGGCGAGATGGCGCTCGATGTGGTCCTGAGGGCATTCGCTGGCCGCGCGCCGGTAAAGCGGCAATGCGCCTTCGGTGTGTCCCTGTAGTCGGTTGAACTCGGCGACGAAAAAATTCGCCTCACAGCGCTGTACGATTTTCGTGGCCATGCTCGCTCCGCCAGCCGCTGCGAGTACCTCGGCGGGGGTTTGTTCACCAAGAAACATATCTACCACCGGTGCCGGCCAGTTCGTCATGTCGAGCGTCTTGGCTGCTTCACGCAAATGGCCGTCATCGCGGCTGCTGCGCTCCAGGATGTGTCTCCAAATCGCGACGTAGGCATTTCCAGGCTCGAGCGCCGCAGCTTTTTCGATGTCGGCCTGTGCTTTCGCAAGCGAGCCGAAAAGCAACTCCACGAGCCCCCGGTCTCCATAGGTGTGGCCGACGTTCGGGCTGAGGCTGATTGCGTGTGAGCAATCGGCTATCGCAAGCGCCTCGTTGCCCTTGGCGGCCCAAGAGAGGCCTCGGTTAGAATATGCGAGCGTATTCTTGGGATCGAGGGCCATCGCTTGACTATAGTCGGCGATGGCCCGGTCAAAGTCCCCGTTGCCGGCCGCCGCTATGCCTCTACCGATGTAGGCACTGGCGAGCTTCGGATCGAGACGGGTCGCGTGGTCAAAATCGGCCATAGCACGGTCGAGGTCGCCCTTGCTTTTCCAGACAAGTCCTCGATTGACATAGATCGCGGCCTTTTTCGGTTCGAGCTTGATCGCAGTGTTGTAGTCTGCAATAGCGCGGTCATAGTCGCCCCTGCTGAACCAGACCCAGCCTCGACCATTGTAGCCTCTGGCCTGGTTCGGATCGAGGCTGATCGCCTGATCAAAATCGGCCATGGCGCGGTCGTGGTCACCAAGTTCCACCAGAGCGTTGCCACGCTTGCCATACGCGGTTTGTCGATCGTCGGCCGGCTCCGTCGTATCCTCGATCATGCGCGTGCAGGCGGCGATCCGCACGGTCGGCTCGACCTCGTCATCGCTGACGCAATCGCTGCTGGCTGCGAAGGCCGGGAAGGTCGAAACCGTCAGGACGATTGCGGCGGTCAGCGCCCACCCCGAAGACTTGAGCCACAGTCGAACCAATTTCACCACCCCAGCAATCGAAGCCCTGGCGCCGCAAGCGACGCGTGGCCGCATTCTAATCAACCGATTTCAGAGAGCAATCACTGGTTGCGCCCGTGAACCGGTCATCGAGTGGCGCCGAACGGGCAGGGATGATCTGGCCGCCCCCTGGGCAGCGCCCGCCTGCCGGCACCCCCTTACCTCGAAAACTCGCTGCGCACGATGCCGTGGCGCTGCAGCTTGTCATAAAAGGTCTTGCGCGGAATCCCCAGCGCTTCGATCGTGCGCCTGACGTCGCCCTCGTTGCGGTTAAGCGTCTCGCGGATGATGTCGGCCTCGTAGCGCTCCAGCCGTTCCGGCAGTTTCATGGCGGCATCCGGCTGGGCTGGGGCAGGGGATGCCACTCCTGCGTCTTCTTCCAGTCCAAGCACGAAGCGTTCGGCGAAATGCGCGAGCTCGCGTACATTGCCAGGCCAGTCATGGTCGCTCAGATGGCGGTGCACCGCGGCCGGCACCGCCGGCAGCGGACGCCGGAAGCGGGCGGCGGCGCGCTCGGCGAAGTAGAAGAACAGCAGGGCGACGTCGTCGCGGCGCTCGCGCAGCGGCGGAATGGAGATCGTCACCACGTTGAGCCGGTAATAGAGATCCTCGCGGAAAGCGCCGCGCTGGCGCGGATCGCCGAGATCGACCTTGGCGGCCGCAACGACGCGCAGGTCGACCGGCCGCATTTCGTTGGTGCCAAGCGGGGTGACCTCGCGCATTTCCAGCACGCGCAGCATCTGCACCTGTGTCGAGACCGGCATGCTTTCGATCTCATCGAGGAACAGCGTGCCGCCGCTGGCGTGCTCGATACGGCCGATCCGCTTCTTCTGCGCCCCGGTGAAGGCGCCGGCCTCGTGGCCGAACAATTCGCTCTCGATGACCGTCTCGGGCAGCGTGCCGCAATTCAGCGCGACGAAATTGCCCTTGGCGCGGCGACTCCAGCGATGCAAAAGGCTGGCCACCACTTCCTTGCCGGAACCGGTTTCGCCGGTCACCAGCACGTCGACATCGGTGTCGGCGATCTGGCGCAGCGTGCGGCGCAGCCTTTCCATCGCCGGCGTCTGGCCGATCAGCGGCAGGCCGTCCTGCGCCTCTCCGGCCGCCTCGCGCAAGGCGCGGTTCTCCATCACCAGGCGGCGCTTTTCCGCGGCGCGGCGCACGCTCTGCACCAGCCGGTCGGCGGCGAAGGGTTTTGTGATGAAGTCGTAGGCGCCGTCCTTGATCGCCTTGACGGCAACCGCGATGTCGCCATGCCCGGTGACGAGGATGACCGGGATGTTCGGGTCCAGCCGCAGGATGCGGTTGAAAAGCTGCAAGCCGTCAATCTCAGGCATGCGGATATCCGACACCACCACGCCGGCAAAACCGGTGTCGAGCCTGGCCAGCGCCTCGGCCGCCACCGAAAAAGCCGAGACCGAAAAGCCGGCAAGCTCCAGCGTCTGCGCGGTAGCCTTGAGGAGATCGCTGTCGTCATCGACCAAGATGACCGGCGCTGCGTCGTCGTTCGTCATGCTGCCTTGGCCACTATGCTGCTTTCAAGAGATGGATGGCGAAGCGGGTGCCGCTGCCGTCGCTCGAAACCTCGATGCATCCGCCGTAGTCGGCGACGATATCCTTCGAGATGACAAGGCCAAGACCGAGGCCTTTTTCCTTGGATGTATTGAACGGCGTGAACAGCGATTTGAGAATCCCTGGCGGAATGCCAGGCCCGTTATCGGACACGCCGACCATCACGCCGTCCGCGGTCTCCTCGACCGAAACCCGCACATGAGCGTCGTTGCGGCCGTCCAGCGCTTCAAGCGCGTTCTGGAAGAGGTTGATCAGCACCTGTTCGAGCCGGACCCGGTTGCCCATGACCTTGAGGCTCGGCGGTGGCAGGTCGATCGCCAGTGCGTCGAGCCGGCCGGCAAAGCGGCTTCTCAACAGCACGACGGCGCCCTCGATGACACCGCGCAATGCGACAGGCTCGGCGGCGGTGCGGCCCTTGCGGGCAAAGGCCTTCAATTCTTCGGTGATGGTGCCGATGCGCTCGGTCAATGCTGCGATGGCGCCGAGGTTTTCCTCGGCGGGCGCGGTCTGCTTCCTGTCGAGGAAGACGCGGGCGTTGTCGGCATAGGCGCGTATGGTGGCAACCGGCTGGTTGATCTCATGGGCGACGCCGGCGGCGACCTGGCCGAGGATGGCGAGGCGGTTGGCCTGGACCAGATCCTGCTGCACCACCTGCAGCTTGGCTTCCGTGCTGCGATGGTCTGATATCTCCGCCTGCAGCCGATCGCGGGCACGGCTCAGATCCTCGGTTCGTTCGACGACGCGGCGCTCGAGTTCGGTGCGCGCCGCCTGTTCGGCGGCGATCCGCATTTGTCCCGACTGCCGGCGCCACAACAGATACGCAGCAAGGCCGAGCAACGGGACCAAGACGCCGAGCGCAAGGAGCCGCATTTCACGGGCCGCGGCGGCGATCGGCGCCTCGGCCGGGACGAGATAGTCGAGGCGCCAGGGGGTCGAAGGAACCGGGGCTGAAAGTCTCAGATATTCCGCGTCGCTGCCGCCGGGCGTCACCGCGTGGACGATGGATGTGTCCGGGCTGAGCGCCTGCGGGCGCGTGATCGGCAACGGCATCAGCGGTGCATCGCCGAACTGCTGGCTGTTCTGGATCGCGGCACGATCAGGCCCGGCAAGCGGCGCCGTCGTCATGAAGCGCCAGGACCGCACGCTGGTGATCAGGACGATACCGCGCTCGTCGCTGACATAGGCCGGGCGGTTCACCTCGTGCCAGTCGGCTTCGAGCTGATCGAACTCCGCCTTGACGACGACGACGCCGAGCGGTGCGGCAGCATCGCCGACGCGTCGCGAGATGTAGAGGCCTGGGCGTTTGCTGACATTGCCGAGCGCGAAATATTCGGCGGTTCCAGATTGCATCGCCGCGGAGAAATAGTCGCGGAACCGGTAGTCGTTGCCGACAAAGCTGATCGGGTCGCGCCAGTTGCTGGAGGCGATCGCCAGTCCGTCGCTGCCGATGACATAGAGCACCGAGGCCTTGGTGCCGGAGACCAGCCCTTCAAGCTTGCGATTCAGCACATCGATTGCAGCAGCACTTTTCTGCGCCAGCGCGTCGCGCACCTGCTGGTCTTCCGACAAAAGCAGGGGCAGGGCGCGCGGGCTTTCCAGAACGGCGCGCAATAGCGCGACCTTCAGATTGGCGTCGGTGCGGCCCTGCGCCGTCAGTGTCCCGAGCTCGGTGATGCGGCCATAGAGACCGGCGCCGTAAAGTGCGGCCGTGGCCGTCGCAAGGGCGATTACCGCAAACAGCAGCCAGGCACGGCGCGCTCGCCTGCCGAGTTGCTCGGGCGTCGACGGCAAGGCAGCGGCGGGTCGTTGCAGCATCGCCCATTTGTGCATGATTTCGCACAAAGCACAATTCGACCATGCGAACATCCGCACTTTGTGTGTGTGCGAGACGAACTGCCAGTTCTGGAATACTCAATAAAATCAAAGGGAGAGGCTCTTTTCCGCGCACTTGGCACGGCAGTTGCAAACACGACTTCAGCGGTCACGAGGCTGCTGGGGGTCAAATGCAAACGCTCCGGGAGGTCGAGCTTTCGATCGGAGCACAATGGAGGACGTCATGCAGACAGCATTCGCTGCCGCCGCGCCGCGCGGCAAACTTCCGTTCTACCGGCATCTCTATGTGCAGGTGCTGGCGGCGATCGCCGCCGGCGTGCTGCTCGGCCACTTCTATCCCGAAACCGGTGAGGCGATGAAGCCGTTCGGCGACGCTTTCATCAAGCTGGTGAAGATGGTGATCGCGCCGGTGATCTTCCTGACGGTGGCGACCGGCATCGCCGGCGTTTCCGATCTGCAGAAGGTGGGCCGCGTCGCCGGCAAGGCGATGATCTACTTCCTGGCATTCTCGACGCTGGCGCTTGTCGTCGGCCTCGTAGTCTCGAACGTCGTCCAGCCGGGCGCCGGCATGCATATCGATCCGGCCACGCTCGATGCCACAAAGGTGGCGACCTACACCGAAAAAGCGCACGACACCAGCATCGTCGGTTTCCTGATGAACATCATCCCCGACACGATCACCGGAGCTTTCGCAAAGGGCGACATCCTGCAGGTGCTGTTCTTTTCGGTGCTGTTCGGGCTCGCTCTTGCCGCGGTCGGCGATCGCGGCCGCCCGGTCGTCGATTTCCTGCAGGCGTTGACCACGCCGATCTTCCGCCTCGTCGCCATCCTGATGAAGGCCGCGCCGATCGGCGCTTTCGGCGCCATGGCCTTCACCATCGGCAAATACGGCATCGGCTCGATCGCCAACCTCGCCATGCTGATCGGCACATTCTACCTGACGTCGCTGCTGTTCGTGCTGGTGGTGCTGGGCGCGGTCGCCCGCTACAACGGCTTCTCGATCCTGGCGCTGATCCGCTACGTCAAGGAAGAGCTGCTGCTGGTGCTCGGCACCTCGTCCTCGGAAGCGGCACTGCCGGGCCTGATGGCCAAGATGGAGCGCGCCGGCTGCAACCGCTCGGTGGTCGGGCTGGTCGTCCCGACTGGCTATTCCTTCAACCTCGACGGCACCAATATCTACATGACGCTGGCCGCGCTGTTCATCGCCCAGGCGACCGACACGCCGCTCACCCTCGGCGACCAGATCCTGCTGCTCGCCGTCGCCATGCTGAGCTCCAAGGGCGCCGCCGGCATCACCGGCGCCGGCTTCATCACGCTGGCCGCGACGCTCTCGGTCGTGCCGGCAGTGCCGGTCGCCGGCATGGCGCTGATCCTCGGCGTCGACCGCTTCATGTCGGAATGCCGGGCGCTGACCAACTTCATCGGCAATGCGGTGGCGACCGTGGTCGTGGCGCGCTGGGAAGGGGAACTCGACCAGACCAGGTTCGCTGCCGCGATGGCCGGCGACTTGCCGGAGGAAGCCGATCTGTCGCTGCCGGGGCTGCAGGCCGCGTGACTGATCAGGCCTGCCCCCATACGGCCCGGAGCCGGTTCGCCGGCTCCGGGAAAAGACGATTGGCCTTGTAAGCCGATGGTCGCGGCCGCGTATGATGCCTGGCACGCGGAGCGCGAAGTGGATGTCAGCGCCATTCCAACGCTGCATGCCGCCTGAGACGTAACAGGCTTGTGAGCCTTTGGTCTTGGCGTGGGGCTTGCTCCAGCCGCATTTGAAGGCCAGTATCCGCCATGCCTTCAAGGTGCCTGTCCGCTTCGGTCCCGACCTGATCGCGACCCAAGCCTTTCCGTCAGGCTTGGTTGTCGTGTCATCCGAGCCGAACCGTCGGAGCCCTTGCTGCCGTCGACCATGATCTCGGCGGCAGCTCTTGAAGGCAATGGCGGCCTCAGCATGAAGTCGCAAAGCAAGAGACGTGACCCGTCCTGACGAAAGGCGCGAGCCTTCTCCCAGGAATTCGTGGGACGCGCTTGAGGAGGAACCAGGCCCGCGCGCGGGTTTGCTGAAACCAAAGCAAGATGCGAGGTCAAATGCGATGCAGTCTGTCCCGAGGATTCCGGTATCCATCATCATTCCGAACTACAATTACGCGCGTTTCCTCAAACGCAGCATCGATAGCGCCCTCGAGCAGGACTACGCGGATGTCGAAGTCATCGTCGTCGATGATGCCTCGCAGGACAATTCCACGACAATCATGAAATCATATGGGGACAGGATCCTAGCCTGCCCGCGCGCGCAAAATGGCGGGCATGCGGCGGCGTTCAACACCGGGTTCGCGGCAAGCTCGGGCAAGATCGTCCTGTTCCTCGACGCCGACGATTTTCTTTATCCGACCGCCGTTTCCAGGATCGTCGACACCTGGGATGCGGCAACCGCCCAGGTGCAGTCAAGGCTGCATATCGTCGACGAACGACAACGCATCAAGGACGTCTTTCCGCCGCCCGAACTGCCCTTCGACAGCGGTGACGTCATGCCGAAACTCCTGCACAAGGGCCGCTATCAGACGACTGTGACCAGCGGGCTGGCCTTTGATCGCACAACCCTCGAATCGATCATGCCTATACCGGAGGCGGAGTTCCGCCAGGGCGCCGATGGCTACCTTGTAACGCTGGCGCCCATGTACGGACACGTCCGGTCCATCGACGAATGCGTCGGCGCCTACCGGATCCACGGCGCCAACCATTCGGTGTTCGGTGAAAAGCTCGCCGAGCGGGCACGCTGGCGGGTAACCCACGACTTCCGCCGCATGCAGGCGCTGTCGGACCAAGCCTCCGGGATCGGCCTGACCATCGTTCCGTCGGAGGCTGTCCGCCACGATCCGGTCCACCTGGAAGAGCGGCTGGCGTCGCTGTGCGCGGACAGGCGCCGGCACCCCGTGGCCAATGATTCCCGGCTGGCGCTTGGGGCGGCGGGCGCCGTCGCCAGCCTCGAAATGACCGCGTCGCTGCGCCGGCGCGCCGTCCTTGCCGCCTGGTTCCTGTCGGTCGGGGTGCTGCCGCGGAAACTGGCGACGGCGGTGCTGTCGTGGAAGCTCGACGCATCGTCTAGACCGGCATTCCTGAGCCGTCTGTCCAAGTCGATCCGCCACGCCATGGGGTAGAAGAAGCTTTCAAAGGTTGGCAATCCTTCGCGCCCCCCTCTGTCCTGCCGGACATCTCCCCCACTTGGGGGGAGATTGGCCGTCATCTCCGCTTTCGCCAATCACTACCGCCGAAGGAGGGAGCCGTCGCCGAAAGCTGCCGATCTCCCCCCAAGTGGGGGAGATGGCCGGCAGGCCAGAGGGGGGCGCTGTCCCGCCAACTATCGAGCGGGATATGCGCTCCGCTTCGGACGCCCTACTGCCCCGCGCGCAGCCTGACCACGGCACTGCGCGCCGCCAGCACCAGCACCGTGATGATGATCAGGATCACCGAGAGGGCGGCGATCGCCGGGTCGATGTTGTCGCGCAGGCCCATCCACATCAGCCTGGGCAGCGTGATGGCGTTTACGGAGGTGATGAACAGGGTGACGCCGATCTCTTCCCAGGACAGCACGAAGGACAGCAGGGCGGCAGTGACGATGCCGAATTTGATGTTGGGCATGATGATGCGGGTGGCGCGTTCCCACACGGTGGCGCCGAGACCGCGCGCGGCAAGGTCGATGCGCCGGTCGAGCTGGCTGAGCGACACCAGGATCAGCACCGTGGCGAAGGGCACCGTCATCACAGCATGCGCCATGGCGACACCGAGCCAGGTGTCGTAGCCGAAGAACGAAGAGACGCCGGAGATCGAGGTCAGCAGGAAATAGAGCGTGATCGCCGAAACCACCGGCGGCACCACCATCGGCAGCAGCACGAAGCCGACCAGCGCGGCGGTGAAGCGCGGCTGGAACATCCACACACCGAGGCTGAAGCACAGCGCCAGCACGGTGGAAAAGGCGCTGCTGACGACGCCGATCCTGATCGAGAGCAGGATCGAATTGATCCAGCGCGGATCCTCGATCAGCGCCCGGTAGTGGCGCAGCGACAATTCGCCGGACGGCATCGCCAGCATGCGGGTCGGCGTCAGCGACACCGGGATCACGGCAAGCAGCGGCAACAGCAGGAAGAGCGCAACCAGGGCGGCGAGGACCAGCGAGACGGGGCCGGGGCGGTAGGTCGGCATCAGATCAGCTGCTTCGGTCTGACATAGCGGAACAGCAGCGCCATCAGCGCGCCGACGAACAGCACCAGCACGACGCTGATCGCCGCCCCCAGGCCCCAGTCCGGGCTCTGGAAGATGCGGAGATAGATCAGCTCGGCGACCATAACGCTGCGGCCGCCGCCGAGGATCGCAGGCGTCACGAAGAAGCCCAGCGAAAAGACGAAGACGATGAGCGCCGAGCCGATGATGCCGGAGCGGGTCATCGGCACGAACACCGACCAGAAGGTGCGCATGCGGCTGGAGCCGAGCCCGCGCGCCGCCAGCAGCACGCGGTCGTCGAGGCTGCGCATCGAGGACGCCAGTGGAAACACGGCGAAAGGAATGAGGAAATGGGTCATGCCGACGATGACGCCGAATTCGTTGCGCACCAGCGTCAGCGGTTCCGAGATGAAGCCGATCGCCTGCAGCCAGGTGTTGAACAGGCCGCGATTGGAAAGCAGCGCCACCCAGCCGAAGGCGCGCGTCAGCACCGAGATCCAGAATGGCACCAGGATGCAGAACTCGGCGATCACCCGCTGCGCCGGCGTGCCGCGCACCCAGACCACGGTGATGGCGTAGGCGGCGGCAACCGAAACAATCGTGACGATCGCAGCGATGCGCAGCGTGCGGACAAACACCGACTGCACCAGCGGGTCGCTAAGCAGCGTGCCATATTGCCCGAGCCCCGGCTCGGGCAGGGTGAAGCTCCAATTGACGACGCCGAAGAATGGCCAGGCGTAGGCGGCGCCAAGGAACAGCAGCAGCGGCGCCATCAACAGCGCCGCGCCCATCCTGTCGGAGAGATATGCTTTCATCTCGGCTCCGGTTATCCCGGTCTATCAGGCGGAGATGATCTTCGTGTATTCGTCGAGTGCGGCCCCGTAGTTCTTGGCGTACCACTCCATGTCGAGCGGGATCTGCTTCTTCATGTTTTCGGGGTCGACCGGGTTGATGCGCTTCTTGTCGGCGGGGATCAGCGCGTCGGTGGCCGGATTGGCCGGGCCCTGGCCGAGCTTGTCGAACATGATCAGTTGCTTCTCCGGATCCTGGGCGCTGGCAATGAACTTCATCGCCGCGTCCTTGCCGCCGGGATTGCCCTTGAGCACGGCGAGCGCGCCGGGCGAGATCAGGCCCTGGTCCCAGATGAACTTGATCTTGCCGCCGGAATCCTGCTCGATCAGCGAGGCTCGCGTCGACCAGACGATGGCCATCGAAGCCTCGCCGTCGAGCAGCACGCTCTGGCTTTCGGCGCCGCCGCCCCAATAGGCCACGACATTCTCCTTGAAGGCGGCGATCTTGTCATGCGCGCGCTTGAGGTCGAGCGGATAGAGCGAGGCCGGCGCGATGCCGTCGGCGAGCAGCGCCGCTTCCCAACTCGACACGCCCCATTTGTAGAGCGAGCGCTTGCCGGGGAATTTCGTCACGTCGAAGAAGTCGGCCATGCCGGTCGGTGCCTGGCTGCCGAATTTCTCGGAATCGTAGGCAATGACATAGGAGAAGAAATAGGTCGAGGCGGCGTGCTCCCAGCCGAAGCCAGGCCGCATCTTGTTCTTGTCGACGATCGAATAGTCGATCGGCTCGAGCATGCCCTGCGCGCCGAGCGTGATCGCCGAGAACGGGTCGACGTCGACCAGGTCCCAGGTCGGGGCGCCGCTCTTGAACTGTGCGGCGATCGCACCCTCGGTCGGACCGGAGCCGTCCATCTTGACGGTGATGCCGGTCTCCTTGGTGAACGCTTGGCCATAGGCCGCGTCATAGGCGGTGATGGCGTCGCCGCCCCAGTTGACCAGCACCAGTTCCTTGGCTTGCGCGAAGGCGCCGGTCGAGCGCACCAGCATCGGCGGGCCGGCCAGCACGAGCGCAGCCAGCTGCGTGAACTGCCGGCGCGAGATCTCGCCGCGCACCGCCCTGGCGGACAGTGTCTCGATGGCGTGTTTCCTGGTTTCGCTCATCTTTGAATTGTTTGTCATGTCAGTTCCCCTTTTTTGTCGTTGTTTTTATCCCGGTAGTCGGTGCGAATTTGCATTCGTCACTCTGGTCGTCATCCTCCGTCCGGAAGGAGGAAACCTTTTTCCGCCGGCCATGTCAGCCATACGGAATTGCCCTTGCTGAGTGCCGAAGCGGCGACTTCGTTCGGCACCGAGACCGTCACCTTGGCACCTTGGCGCGTGGTGAGATCGAGCCGCGTCGCAGCGCCGAGATAGGTCGAGGCGACCGCAGTCGCGGCGATGCCGTTCTCGCCGGCTGTCGCTTCGGGGGCGATCGACATGTATTCGGGCCGGATCGCCAGGATGGCGTTGCTGCCGACGGCGCTTGCATTGCCGCGCAGGGTGATGGTGCGGTCTTCGCACAGGCCGGTGGCGCCGTTGTCGGCGTTGCGCACGCCCTTCAGCGGCAGCATGTTGATCTCGCCGAGGAACTCGGCGACGAAGCGGTTGGCCGGCCGGTCGTAGACCTCGTCAGGCGCCCCGACCTGCAGTAACTTGCCGTGGTTGAAGATGGCGACGCGCGACGACAGCGCCAGCGCCTCGCTCTGGTCATGGGTGACGAAGACGAAGGTGGTGCCGGTTTCCTGGTGCAGCCGTTTCATCTCGGCCTGCATCTGGCCGCGCAGGCCCTTGTCGAGCGCCGAGAACGGCTCGTCGAGCAAAAGCACACCCGGCTCGAACACCAGCGCGCGCGCCAGCGCCACGCGCTGCTGCTGGCCGCCGGACAATTGCGACGGCAGTTTCTTCTCGTGGCCCTTCAGCCCGACGCGCTCGACCATCTCACCGACGCGACGCTTGATCTCGGCCGCCGACTTCTTGCGCACCTTGAGCGGGAAGGCGATGTTGGCCTCGACGCTCATGTGCGGGAACAGGGCATAGCCCTGGAACACCATGCCGGCAGCGCGCTGCTCGGCCGGCCGCTCGGTGATGTCGACGCCGTCGCTGTAAAGGCGGCCGTCGGTCGGCTGCACGAAACCGGCAAGGATCATCAGGAAGGTGGTCTTGCCCGAACCCGACGGCCCGAGCAGAGTCAGGAACTCACCGCGGCCGATATCGAGCGTCAGATCGTCCAGTGCACGGAACGAGCCGAAGCTCTTGCCGATCCCGATTGCCTTGATCTCTGCGGCACGGCCGGGTTGCTGCATCCTGCCTTGTCCTCAATGTGATTGAAATCGTAGGCAGGCCCGCGGCTCACCGCAACCGAATAGTTTTCGCCTGATCGGCAAATTTGATTCATCTGTTGTTCACATGGGAGAGGCGAGCGGGACGCTCGAGCTGCCAATCTCCCCCCGTGTGGGGGAGATGTCCGGCAGGACAGAGGGGGCGCTGTCCCGCCAGCCTATCAACTATTTGGAGCGGTCCATCGCTGGTTTCAGAGTTGCTGGAAAAGCTAGCGTTCCTTCGCGCCCCCCTCTGCCCTGCCGGGCATCTCCCCCACGAGGGGGAAGATTGGCGCTTCATCGTCCCGCTCAATACGGATGGATTCTATTCTCCGACAGTTTCGACCTCAGCCACCTCCCGAACGCCTCCAGCACCGGATGCGCCGCCTTGGCATGTTCGGAAACGAGAAAATACGAGCGTGGCGAACTGATTGCGATGTCGAAGGGGCGCACCAGCCGGCCTTCGCTCAGCGCCCGGCGGCTGGTCAGTTCGTCGCCCATGGCGATGCCCTGGCCGGCGATGGCGGCCGAAAAAACCAGGTTCATGTCGGAAAAGAAGATGCCGCCCTCGGTGTCGGGATTCTCGACCTTCGACAGCGCCAGCCAGCGCGCCCAGTCCTCGGTGTCGCCGAGATGCAGGAGATTGGCGCGCAGCACGTCGGCCGGCTTGGAAAACCCGCCGATCTTGTTGAGCAGCGTCGGGCTGCACAGCGGCGTGAACGAGATCTCGCACAACAGTTCGACCGCGCGGTTCGGCCAGTTGCCGACGCCGAAGGCGATGAAGGCGTCGGCGTCGGCGTTGCTGACGTCGTCCAGCCGCCGCGGCGTCAGGATGCGCAGCGCGACATCGGGGTACATCTGCCGGAATTCGCCGATGTGCGTGCACAGGAACAGCGAGGCGAAGCCCGGCGTGCAGCTGACGCTGAACGAGCCGCCGACGCCGGTGCCGGCATGGCGCGTTACCGCATCGCCGAGCACCGTCAGCGCTTTGCGCACGTCGCTGGCGTAACGCTGGCCGCGCGGCGTCAGCGCCACGCCCTTGCCGATGCGCTCGAGCAGGTCGAAGCCGAGATCGCGTTCGAGCAGCCGCAATTGGTGGCTGACCGCGCTGCGGGTCAGATGCAGTTCGTCGGCAGCGCGCCAGACGCTGCCGTGGCGGGCGAAACTGTCGAGGGCGCGCAGCGCCTGAGTCGAGGGAATTCTCAAGAGGTGAACCGAATTTGCATGAGCCGGGAAAACATATCACTTTTTGGCGAGGCGCTTCACTGCTTTCTTTGACCGATGGAGGATCCGGTGACCACCTCGGCCCAAGCGACCGCGCTTGCCTGTCTGGACGACATCCAGCCGTCGCTGTCGGCGTGGACGCGGACGATCTTCGATTTCGGCGAGACCGCCTGGCGCGAATACCAGTCGGCCGCCTGGTATGTCGACCGTCTGAAGCACGAGGGCTTTTCGGTCGAGGAAGGCTCCGGCGGGATGCCGACCGCCTTTTGCGCCCACTGGACCAACGGCGCCGGGCCGACGATCGGCATGTATGCCGAGTATGACGCGGTGCCGGGCAATTGCCAGGACGCGGCGACCGTCAAGCGACCGCGTCCCGGTCTAGGCGCTGAGGCCGGCGGCCACACCGATCCGCATTCCGGCCTCGGCATTGCCAGCCTTGGCGGACTTTTGGCAACCAAGGCGGCGATGCAGCGCCACGGCATAACAGGCACACTGCGCTTCACCGGCGAGCCGGCGGAGAAGGTGCGGGGGTCGAAGCCGATCCATGCGGCAAAAGGCTACTATGACGGCCTCGCTGGCATGATCTCCTTCCATCCCTTTTACATGCTGCCGCTCTGCAACACGGCTCGCTGGGACACGCATTGCGGCGCGGCCTATGCGATGATCTATCGCTTTGCGTGCGACGAACCCGAAAATTGGGTTCGCGCAAGCGATGGTGCACCGATTCCGCAGGCGCATTCGGCGGTGCGGGCGCCCGGCGCCAACGACGCGCTTGTCATGATGTACATGGCGTCCAAGGCGCTGCGTGATTCCATGCTGCCGCATCAGGGCGGCTGGTCGATCAGCGAGGCGATCCTGACGGCAGGACAGGCGACCGCCGACAATCTGCCGGCGGGTCTGGCCGAAATCCAGTACATGATCCGCGTGCCGACGCTTGCCATGGCCGAGCAGGTCACCGCCGTGCTCGACCGCAACGCGGAGGCCGCCGCCAAGATGAGCGGCTGCCGCCATGAGCGGCACTGGGTGTCGAAGTCGCGGCCGGGGCTCGCCAATCATGCCATGGCTGACATTGCCTACGATGCGCTGTCGACGGTCGGGCCGCCGCGCTGGGACAAGACGGCCAAGGCGATTGCCCGTGAAATCCAGGTCAATGCCGGCGGCGCGGCGACCGACGAGCCGTTCATCGCCGAGTTGGAGCAGCTGATTGCGCCTGAGGAGGCGGAGGCGTTGCTGCGCCGCGACTTGCCGCCGTCGCAGCTGAATTCCACCTCCGACGATTACACCGACATGTCGTGGCAGACGCCGACGGCGCGGTTCTATGTCGCCCGGCCGGCGCTGCGTTCGCAAAACGGCCAGGCGTATCCGTCCTGGGCGATGAATGCGCTGGGCGCCATTTCCGCCACCATCGATCCGATGGTTGCCTGCGCGTCGAAAACGATTGCGTTGGCAGCTCTTCGCCTGCTGGAAGACAAGGCGGCCCGCGATGCGGCGATGGACGAATTCGTCGCCCGCACCGGCGGCGGCATTGGTGGCAGCACTTGGCTGGCGCCGCTTTGCGACTACGAACCGCCGATTCATTTCCGCTGGCCGGAATATGTCACCACCCCGCGCGGACGGGACTGGTGGATACCAGGCAACCCGCAAGCCGCGTGATCACTCGAAGCCAGGAGAATGCCATGACCGTTCACGACCGCATCGTAGCAGAGCCGTTTTCACTGCAGCGCCGCAATCCGGCCGGCGGTACCAAGCCATTGACCGTCTGGGGCTTTGCCAACGAGACCGATGTCCTGACCGACGTGCTGCTCGGTTCGCCGAATTTCCTGCGCCATCTCTCGACCAGCTCGCTATCGCGCAAGCATCTGCGCGAGGCGCCGTGCAACGTCCAGATCGCGCAGGCGCAGCACAAGGACCTGGTCGCCGCTTACGAGCATTTCGGCGTCAACATCCACTGGCACGAGCCGGCGCCGGAGCTGCCGATGCAGGTCTATTCGCGCGATTCCAGCGTCATGACGCCGTATGGCGCCGTCATCACCGCGATGTCCCAATGGTGGCGGCGCGGCGAGAACTATGCGGCGATCCGCACCTATGAGAAGCTTGGCATCCCGATCTACGATATGGTCACCGCGGGCACTTTCGAGGGCGGCGACTTCAACGTCATCGAGGACGGCGTGGTGCTGATCGGCTGCGGCGGCGCCCGCACCCAGGAGGAGGGCGCGCGCCAGGTCCAGGCCTGGTTCGACAAGGAGGGCTGGGAAACCCGCATCGCCTTCATCGACGAATATTATGTCCATATCGACCTGATGGTGGTGCCGATCGCCGAGAAACTGACCGCCGTCTGCCTCGCCTGCACCGAGCCGGGCATCGTCGACTGGTTGAAGGGCAAGAGCCACGAGATCATCGACGTGCCGTTCCAGGACACGATGGCGCTCGGCTGCAACTTCATGTCGCTGGGCAAGGACCGGGTGATCGCGCCGACATCCAGCCAGACGCTGATCGGCCAGCTCAAGGCGCGCGGCTTCGAAGTGGCGGCCATCGACATGAGCGAGATCTCGAAGACCGGCGGCGGCATCCACTGCATGGCGCAGGCGCTGAAGCGTGTGCCGGGCTGAGGGACCGCCCTTTAGCCCGGCCGCTTCCGCGAAAGCGCCATTGTCAGCAACGTCGATCCCAACCTGGCTCGCGGCACGCCTACAGCACGATGAGCTTTCCCTTGTGCAGACGCTTGGCGCAACGATAGGCGAGATCGGCGGCGACCATGTCTTCCATGGCAATGCCCATCGCCTTGTAGGTGGTGATCTGTTGATCCGAAACGCGGCCCGGCGCGCGGTCGAGCAGCATGGCGCCAAGCTCGGTGCCGAAATCCGGGTCGAAGCCGGCAAGCTCGCAAGAACCGACCGGGGTCGGTTCGAACGCATCCCTGGTCTCGACAAAAAGACTGGATTTGCCGATGAGCTCGATCGGCATTTCACCGCCGGGTGGTGCCACCCCGACCGACGAGACGTGCGTGCCCGGCCGAACCCAGTCTGCCTCGATCACCGGCTCGTAGGAATGCGTCGCCAGGCACACCACGTCGGAACTGCGCACTGCCGCCTCGAGGTCGGCGACCGCCACCACCGACGGATGCAGCCGGGCAAGCGCTGCCGCATCGTCGAAGCTCTTCGAAGCGACCCGGATTTCGGCAAAGTCGCGCACCAGCGGCAACAGATGCAGGTGCTGGTTGGCCTGGACGCCGGCGCCGACCACTGTCGCTATCCTGGCGTCCCGGCGCGCGAGCGCGCGCACCGACAGCACGGCGGAGCCGGAGGTTCGCACCGCGGTTATGAAGGTGCCGTCCATGATGCAGACCGGCAGGCCGGACAGCGGATCGAACAGGCTGATGGTGGCGAGGTGGCTGGGCAGGGTCTTGGCCAGGTTGCCTTCGAAGACGTTGACGATCTTGACGGTCAAGTTCATGCCCTCCATCCAGGCCGGCATGGCGAGGCTGTAGCCGGCCCCGGGGATATCGAGCTGTGGTCGGGGTGGATTGACGACCTTGCCTTGTGACAGCGCCTTGAAGCCGTCTTCCAGAACATCGAGAAGCTGGCTGAGATCGATGCACGCCATCACGTCGACTTCGCTCAGCACCAGGATCTCGGTCGCTCCCTTGCTGATTTCCGCCGCACTCCTGCCGGCTGGGCTGAACGCTTCCTTGGTCATCTTGCACTCCTTTTGTTTGTCGAAATCGGCTCACCACGTTTGCTTTGAGTGGGTGAGGAAGCGCAGGCTATTGCGAGGTTTTATGTGATGAAATACGTTGATTTTGACATCTCTGCGTGAAATCAGCACACAAATCCCTGAGATAGAGTGGATTGTGAAAATGGACGACCTCGACCAGATAGACCGCAGCCTGCTCCGGCTGCTGCAGGAGGATGGGCGCCGGACGACGCTTGATCTTGCCGGGCGTGTCGGGCTGTCGCCGACCGGAGCCAGCCAGCGGGTGAAGCGCCTGTTCCGCGACGGGTTCATCACCGCGGTCAGGGCGGTGCTCGATCCGCGCAAGGTCGGCCGGGGAACGCTGGTGTTCATCGAGGTCCGGCTTGACCACACGGCGCCGCATGTCTTTGACCGTTTCGCCGAAGCCGTGGCGAAGGCCCCGGAGGTTCTGGAGTGCCATATGGTGGTTGGCGGTTTCGATTATCTGGTGAAGGCGCGGATCGCCGATATGGCGGTGTTCAAGGATTTCCTGCAGCGGGTCATCCTGCCACTGCCCGGCGTGCGCGAAACGCACACCTTCGCCTCCATCGCCGATGTCAAGCCGAACGCCCTCTTGCCGGTGTGATCAGTGGAGGAGGGGAACGCTGTTCAGGCCGACCTGCACACATCTTCGCCATCCTGTCGCTCCCTGGCGCGCCTTCCGGTGCAGAGATGCCGGAGACCGGCTCTAGCCTTGCGCGGTCAGCAGGTTCGCATCGCGGGGCCAGCCCCCACGCACCATCAGCCTCCTTGCGCAGGAGCGTCAGCGTATATCCCGATTGACGCACCGGCTTCCCGTTCGGCGGCGTTGCGGTCATATCGATACGACCGCGCATGAAGGCCCAGTCGCCAAGAAGCTGTAGTTCAATGATCTCGTTCGTGCCGTCGACATGAACGCCGGCCATCTCCTGCGCGGCTGCCGCGAAGATCTCCTTGTCGAAGGGCTCCCGGCCGGGAACCATGAAGATCGCGTCGTCCGTCATCAAGCCGAGGACGGTCGCGGTGTCTCCACGCTTGCTCGCATCCATCCACGTCTCGACCAGCTTTCGGATTGCTCTTTCGTCGTCCGTCATCCGTTGCCTCCCTGGCTTCTCGCCGTCATCGATACCGCACGGCGCTCCATCGCCGCAACATAGGGCTCAGATCGCTCTCGTCATCGATTGCGGGGTTTTATCGACGTCACGCTGCGTGGGATGGTCCGTGAAACGGCAGGTCCGCGCGCTCTATGCCTATCTCCAACCGCCCGAGGCGGTGATGCGCTCGCCGGTCAGCCAGGATGCGTCGTCGGAGGCGAGGAACACCGCGATGCGGGCGATGTCGTCGGGCTGGCCGAAGCGGCCGAGCGGGGTCATGGCGATGACCTGCTTCTCGAACTCGCTGCCGACGATGCCGATCCGCTGCAGGCCTTCGGTGTCGACGCCGCCAGGCGCGATGGCGTTGACGCGGATGTTGCGGGCGCCGAGCTCTCTCGACATGGAGAGCGTGATCGAATCCACTGCGCCCTTGGTGGCGGCGTAGACCAGCGAGTTCGGCTGCGGGTTAAGGCTGGCGACCGAGCTTATGTTGATGACGCTGCCGCCTCCGGCGCCGAAATGGTTCACCGCTTCCCGGATGGTCAGGATGGTGCCCAGCACATTGGTGTCGAACTCACGGTGGAATTCGGCCTCGGTCACCGCTTCCAGCGGCTCGAATGCGAAGACGCCGGCATTGTTGACCAGGATGTCCACCGCGCCGAACGACGATTTGGCGGCCTCGAACAGGCGGCGCACGTCGGCCACATGCGACACGTCGCCATGGACGGCAACGGCTCGACCGCCTGCGTCCTTGATCTCGGCAACGACGCGGTCCGCACCTTCCCTCGACGAGGCATAGTTGACGACCACGGCGGCACCGGCCGCCGCAAGACCCTTGGCGATGCCGGCGCCGATACCCTTGGAGGCGCCGGTGACGATGGCGACCTTGCCGTTCAGCTTGCTCATCAAATCTCTCCTTTGTCGATGATGAGCGGTATTTAATGGTGATCGGATAGCGTATTTAGGATCACCTCGATCGGTTCTTTCGTGCCTGGAATTCTTGAATGACCACCATCCTCGAAAAGACCGCCGGTCTCGTCGCCTTCGTGCGCACGGTCGATGCCGGCTCGTTCCATGCCGCCAGCCGGCTGGTCGGCTCCAGCCCGTCGGCGGTGTCGAAGAGCGTGGCGCGGCTCGAGCGGCGGCTGGGCGTGCGGCTGATCCAGCGCTCGACGCGCCGGCTGGCACTGACCGGCGAAGGCCTCGCCTATTACGAGCGGGTCGCGCCTTTGCTCAGAGCGCTGGACGATGCCGAGGACATCGTCCAGATGGCGGATACCGCGCGCGGCCTGCTGCGCGTCACGGCATCCGTCGAACTCGGGCGCGGCCTGATTGCCTCATGGGCACAAGCATTCCTGGCGCAGCACGGCGAACTGAAACTCGAGCTCAGCGTCACCGACCGTCACGCCGACCTGATCCGCGAAGGTTATGATGTAGCGGTGCGCATGGGGACGCTGTCGGACACCGGGCTCATCGCGCGCAAAATCGCCAATCTGCCGGTCGTGCTGGTGGCCTCGCCGGCCTATGTCGAACGGCGCGGCCGGCCGGCATCGGTCGAGGCGTTGCAGAGCCACGACTCCGTCCGCTATCACATGGCCGGGCGGCCTTATCCGGTCACCTTCGCTGACGGCGCGGTGATCGTGCCGAACGGGCGGCTCGATACGGACGACGGCGGCGCCATCCGGCAAGCGGCGCTGGCCGGAGCCGGCATCGCGCATCTGATGCAGTTTGCCGTGCAGGACGATCTCGACACCGGCCGTCTGGTCCGCATTCTGCCCGAGGTGGCGATGCCGACTATGCCGGTGCACATCGTCCATGCGTACGGGCGCCAGCTACCGGTCCGCGCCCGGCTGTTCGTCGACTTCCTGGCGAACCAGATGGCGGCGCTGACACGATAGGATAGGTCGGGACAGCGTCCGCCGTCGATCCATCACCCGGTCATTAGAACGTAATCTTCACCGAGGGGACGCTGCGGTTGGCCGGCCCGTGAAAGACGGCCTCGATGTTGTTGCCGTCGGGATCGAGCAGGAAGGCGGCATAGTAGCCGGGATGGTAGTGCTGCCGCTCACCCGGCGCGCCGTTGTCCGCGCCGCCGGCGTCGAGGCCGGCTCTGTAGAAGGCGTCGACCATCGCGCGGTCCTTGGCCTGGAAGGCAAGGTGGTGGCGGCCCGTCAGTTGTCCGCTGGCCGCAGGGCTGTCGATGCTGGAGACGAACAGCTCGTCGGCCCAGAAATAATCCTCGGCGCTGCCGCCGATGGGAACATCGAGCACCTTGAAAACCGCCTCGTAGAAGCGCCGGCTTGCCTTGAGATCGCTGACCACCAACTGGACGTGGTCGATGAGACGGCCGCGATGAAGTTCCATGCCTGACAGCTCCTGATCGCCAGGTTGGAAATCTAGCTCAGGACGGTGCACGGTCAATGCAATGGAGCAATCGGGTGGCAAGGAGCAATCGAGTGGCGCGATTTCGCGACTGGATAAAAAATGCAACCGGATTGTAGGATTCGAAATGTCGGCATCGTCCTTCGGACGCAAGCGGTGTGACGAAGTTCGAACGAAGTCGCGCCGTGTCCAAACGATCTCGGGAGAAAAAGCATGAGCCTTTCCTATCGTTGGGTCATCGTCGCGGCTGGCGCCCTGATGACCTGCGTCGCCCTCGGGGCGATGTTCTCGCTGGCGATCTTCCTCGAACCGATGGCGCTCGACACGGATTGGTCGCGCGCCGGCATATCGAGCGCGATGACGCTGAACTTCCTGGTGATGGGTCTCGGCGGTTTCGCCTGGGGCGCCATTTACGATCGCTACGGCGCTCGCATCGTGGTGATGACAGGGGCGGTGCTGCTCGGGCTGGCGCTGGTGCTGGCCAGCCGCACCGGCTCGCTGCTTGTCTTCCAGATCACCTATGGCGTGCTCGTCGGCCTCGCGGCAAGCGCCTTCTTCGCGCCGATGATCGCGCTGACCGCCGCTTGGTTCGACACCAATCGCAGCTTGGCCGTTTCCTTGGTCTCGGCGGGCATGGGCGTGGCGCCGATGACGATCTCGCCCTTCGCGCAATGGCTGATCACGGCCTATGACTGGCGCACCGCCATGTTCGTCATTGGCGTCGCGGCATGGGCGCTGCTGGTGCCGGCCGCCTTGCTGGTGCGCCAGCCGCCCAAGCCTGCCGCTGAAGACGCCGCCGCCGATATTGCCGCCAACGATACCGGCATGTCGGTTCCACAGGCGCTGCGCTCGCCGCAATTCATCGTTTTGGCACTGACCTTCTTTGCCTGCTGCGCGGCGCATTCCGGACCGATCTTTCACATGGTCAGCTATGCCATGCTGTGCGGCATAGCGCCGATGGCGGCGGTCAGCATCTACAGCATCGAGGGCCTGGCGGGCTTAGGCGGCAGGCTTCTATACGGCGTGCTTGCCGACCGGCTGGGGGTCAAGCCGGTGCTGATTACCGGTCTGGCGATACAGTCCGTGGTCATTGCAGCCTATCTTGCGGTCAGCGAGCTTGGTCAATTCTACACGCTCGCCGTCATCTTCGGCGCCACCTATGGCGGCGTGATGCCGCTCTATGCGGTGCTGGCGCGCGAATATTTCGGCCAGCGCATCCTCGGCACGGTGTTTGGTGCCGTCACCATGCTGTCCAGCATCGGCATGGCCTTCGGCCCCCTCGCCGGCGGCATGGTGTTCGATGCCTATGCCAGCTATTCCTGGCTGTTCATCGGCTCGGCCCTTGTCGGGCTCGGCGCGGTGGCGGTGGCGATCGCCTTCCCGCGGCTGCCGCGCAGGGAGTTGCAACCGGCGTAGGGGTTGGGCGAAGAGTACGCAGGGGGTCGACAGTGGACATCGAGCATGTTCAGCTTTTGACCCCCAGTCTCGAGGCGTTCATCGGCGGTGATAGTAGACCCATCTCCCTTAATAACAATCGATCATGCTGCGGCGCAGCGCGTTCACGTCCAAATGCCGATTCCCGGCAAGGCGACGTTCGGACGAAACCGTCAAAACGGACGAACGAATGGTTTTTTTCGCGGTATTCTTGCGCACATCTCACGCGACTATTTCAGGTCCGTTAACATTTTGTGTTTTCGGCGCAGCATTTTTTTCCTATCCTCGCCCTGGGGCTTTGCGCATTCGATTGCGTGAAGAACTGGCGTGAGGATCCCAAACATGCAGCAGGCAAAGCGAGTCTTGGTGACAGGGGGCGCAGGTTTTTTGGGATCGTTCCTATGCGAGCGGTTGCTTGCTGAAGGCCACGAGGTTGTATGCGTCGACAATTTCTTCACAGGAAGTCGGAGAAACGTCTCGCATTTGCTCGACAACAAATCCTTTGAGATCATTCGTCACGACGTGACATTTCCGCTCTACGTAGAAGTTGATGAAATATACAACCTTGCTTGCCCGGCAAGCCCGGTTCACTATCAGTTCGATCCGGTCCAGACGACAAAGACCAATGTCCATGGGGCGATCAATATGCTGGGACTCGCGAAGCGGGTTCGCGCAAAGATCCTTCAGGCGTCCACGTCTGAAGTCTACGGAGATCCCGAGATTCACCCGCAGACCGAGGACTATTGGGGCAGGGTAAACCCGATAGGTCCCCGTTCCTGTTACGACGAAGGCAAGCGGTGTGCCGAAACCCTGTTTTTCGACTATTGGCGGCAGAACAGGCTGCGGATCAAGGTAGCGCGCATCTTCAACACTTACGGTCCGAGGATGCGTCCGGACGACGGCCGCGTCATTTCCAATTTCATCATGCAGGCACTGCAAAACAAGCCAATAACCGTGTACGGCACCGGCCAGCAGACACGCTCATTTTGCTACGTCAATGATCTCATCGACGGTTTGGTTCGCCTGATGCACACGGGCGACGATGTTACCGGTCCAATGAATCTCGGCAACCCGGTCGAATTCACGATGCTCGAACTTGCCAATCTCGTGATCGAACTTACTGGAAGCCGATCCGAGATCAGGTTTTTACCTTTGCCCGTCGATGACCCAAGGCAGCGGCAGCCCGACATCGGGTATGCCTTGCGCGAGCTCAATTGGAAGCCAGGAATCGCATTGCGCGACGGTCTCGCCACGACCATTGCCTATTTCGAAGACTTGGTCTCATCGGGATATGCTCGGTCCGCTGCAGCCGAATGAAAACAGTGTTGGTCACTGGCGGGGCGGGCTATATCGGCTCACACTGTTGCAAGGCATTCGCCGGTGCCGGTTGGTCGGTCATTGCGTATGACAACCTCTCGCGCGGCTGGCGCGACGCGGTCAAATGGGGACCGCTTGTCGAGGGCGATATTTGCGACGCTGCAGCGGTGGCAGCAGCGCTGCACCAGTATCGGCCGGATGTGGTGGCGCATTTCGCCGCTTACGCCTATGTCGGCGAGTCCGTCGAGCGCCCGGAGCTCTACTACCGAAACAACAGTTTTGGGACGCTGGTCCTGCTCGAGGAAATGCTGAAGGCCGGCGTCGACAAGCTGATCTTTTCGAGCACCTGCGCGTCTTACGGCATCCCCGTTCGTTCTCCGATTGATGAAACGCATCCGCAGTCGCCCATCAATCCCTATGGGTGGTCGAAATTCATCATAGAACGAATGGTCGACAATTTTTCGGATGCCCATGGCCTCAACGCGGTTGTGCTGCGGTATTTCAATGCGGCCGGATGTGATCCCGACGGCGAGGTCGGTGAGCGGCATGAACCGGAAACGCATGTCATTCCGCTCGCTATCGAGGCGGCGGTCAGGTCGGGCCGGGTTTTTACCATTAATGGCACCGACTTCGACACGAGGGACGGAACCGCGGTGCGGGACTATGTCCACGTCACCGATCTCGCCCGTGCGCACGTTCTGGCAGGGGAGAAGCTTCTGCGCGATCCGGGAGTCCATGTTTACAATCTCGGCACCGGAACCGGAACGACGGTGAACGAGTTGGTCGATGCGGTGAGCCGGGCGTCGGGAACGCGCCTTCCCGTGGCCTACGGTCCGCGCAGGGCAGGTGACCCGCCTGCGCTTGTCGCCGCGGCAGGCAAGGCGACCCGGGAACTCGGCTGGATGCCTGAGCAATCCGGAATCGACCGGATCGTCGAAACGGCGCTGGCCTGGTATCGCCGCCGTTTGTGACGATCTTTCTTGCGGAAGAGCCCTACCGCCTGGTCAGCAAGCAATCGAGAGCGGCGGCAACTGCGGCAAGCGAGAAATTTTCCGCTATCCGTTTTCGCGATGCCTGACCGAGGTGTTCCCGCATGCCCGGGCTGTCCTTCAGTCTTTGCAGGGCGCGCGATTGCAGCGTTGCGGCCGCGCGGTCGACGGATTGAACTACATCGAAGATTTATTCGCCAGGACGTCTCTCCACGCGCCTTCAATCCACCTTAAGCAACTGGGCAGAATGCGACAGTCGCACAATCCCGTGCTCTTTCAGATATGGCCAATAGGCGTCATTGACTGTTGCTGCAACAACGTCGAACGTTAGCAAGTTCTCGCTGGCGAGGTCCGGGTCATCCTCTCCCCACGCATAGAGAGCCGCTCCAGCGCTATAAGTGCCAGGCAACAATCCCAACGATCGCACGCTGAATACGACCTTAGCCTGCCCAACTATGTCAAATTGACCAACACCTTCCGCGAGGCTTTCGAGCACAGAGATCAAGTTGCCTTCCTGATCAAAGATCTGGATATGGACCACGCTTCGGTGAAACGAATTCCTCGCGCCCAGCTTCAGCACAAAATCGTAATCGCCGCCAAACTTGAGCTGGCTGCAGCGCTCGCGCGTACCCGGATACACAATAGCCACTTGCATCCAGAGGTCATCATCGCCAACGCGCTCGGATCCGTTGCTGCTCGAGGCGGTGTTCGACAAGTACGCATCGATGATCGATGATGCCTCGCCAAAATCCTTCAGAAGGCCGCCGTCCAGATAAATCGCTTTTGTGCAATGCTGCCGAACCATGGCCATGTTGTGGCTCACGAACAGCACGGTCCGACCTTCACCCGCGACGTTCTTCATCGTGCCGAGACATTTCCTTTGAAATTCAGCATCGCCGACAGCAAGCACCTCGTCGACGACGAGAATCTCCGGCTCCAGATGAGCAGCGATCGCGAAGGCAAGCCGAACGTACATGCCGGACGAATAACGCTTGACCGGCGTTTCGAGAAAGCTGCCGATATCGGCAAATTTGATGATCCGGTCTAGCTTACGCTTGATCTCGGCCTTACTCATGCCGAGGATCGCGCCGTTGAGGTAGATGTTCTCGATCCCGTCGAGATCCGGATGGAATCCGGCCCCTACCTCCAGCAAGCTTCCGATCCGGCCTCGCATCACTGCCTCGCCCTCATCCGGAGCCGTGATCGAGGTCAAAACCTTGAGCAGCGTGGTCTTTCCCGAGCCGTTGCGTCCGATGATACCGCACACGGTGCCAGTCGGAACGGAAAAAGTGATGTTCTTGATGGCAAAGAATTCGTTGAGGGAAGCTTTGGCTTCCCGCGAGCGCAGACGCGCGACAAGTTGTTCGACCTCCTCACGCAATGAGCTCACGCCGATCGCGCCGCGCCGGTAGCGCTTGGAAAGTCCTCGGACCTCAACGGCTGGCAATTCTGTCATCGATCTCAAGCCGTAACATTTGCGGTTCGACTGCCGGGTTGATCCGCGGTCAGCCCGTCCTTCACGACGCGCGCCGTGACAACGATAGGAAAGGCGGTATCCCGGACGTCGAGCTTCTGGTCAGAAACTTCTTCCTTGGCGAGTCCCTGGAGAAAACAGACTGCCGCAAAGACGTTGCCGTGGGTTTCGAGCGCCATGTTCGCCGTGCTGAAGGATTTCGCAAGCAACTTCGCCAACGCCGCCTGCGTCAATGACCAGAACCACGTGCTGCCCCACTCGCCGCGATCGACCGGGGTGATGCCAGGAACAGTTAGCAGCAGCACGCCCCCGGGCTTGAGCGCTTCGGCCAGTGCAGCGACCGCGGCCGACATGTCGAAGATCAGATGAAGTGTTTGCGTGAGTATGATGCAGTCGAAGGCGTTTGACGGCAGCACTCCGGCATGCGACAGGTCGCCTATGATGGTCGCGTTTGGATCATCGGGATCAACATGCAGCACGTCGCTCTTGACGACATGAGCACCGCCAAAATGCATCGTGTAGCTGTTGTCGCCGATTTCCAGCACACGGCCATGTATGTCGGCCGCATTCAATTGTAGGAAGTTCTCGATATAATACCGATCTATTGGCTTGCCGCGATCATATCCAAATGAGTGGCTGATCGGCATCGTGCGTGCGAAATCCCCAAACCGCACCGAACCGACGCGCGGAGCCCGCCAATCAGCGCCGGAAGCTCCGAGCAGCCGTTGCACATGCCTGCCGACCTTGCGTGTTATCTTAAATGCCGCCGTTTGCAGCGTGATCGGCGGCGACATCTGCAACGCCTGCCGCAGCATGCGCATCGCTTTGGCGGGTTCGGCGCGGATCGCGCGCAAGGCATCAGTAGTCACCTCTCCGGTATAATAGGTCTTCCAGAACCGCCTACCATCGCGGACTGCAAGACGCACATCGTCGTCAACCGGACCTGCCAACTGCTTGTCAAGCACCGACAATGCTGCAGCGAGCATCATCGATCGATTCTTAGACATGTTGTCGCGGTGCATGCGATACTCGGCGACGACATCGTCGTGCGTTACGATCGAACCGCGCCGGGCGATTCGCAAGAATAGCTCATAGTCTTCGCAGGACCGCATTGAAACGTCGAACCCGCCCATGGCCGCGAGCCTCTCCCGCCGATAAACCACGGTCGCATGCATCGCAATGAAGTTTCCCGTCCGCAGTAGCTGAAGATAAGGATCTTCAACAAGCGCGATGTGATGCTTGTCTGACTCGATCGCACCCCTTCCATTGATGAAGCGATGAGCTCCGTAAGCGAAAACCGCATCTGGATGCGCATCCAGCACTCGCACGCCCGTCTCCATGGCAATCGGAAGGAGACGATCATCCGCGTCCAGAAAGGTGATGTAATCGGATCTGGAAGCCGCCAGTCCAGTGTTTCGGGCGGACGCGAGCCCGCAATTGTCCTGCCTGATCAGGCGCACGCCTGGATGACGCTCGACAACCGATGCCGGATTGTCGGTGGATCCGTCGTCGACGACAATAATTTCATCCGTCGGCCGGCTTTGACGAAGACAGCTCTGAATGGCGTCCTCGAGAAAGCGAGTGTGGTTGTAAGTTGTTATGACGACTGCGATCATGAAACAGCCAAATTCTCCTTAGCTTCGCAGAGAGGCAACGGCTGGTGTTCGTTGCCAGAAATCGAACGCGACCTTAGGCCTCACAAACAGAATTTTGGCACAGAAATGCTGGAGACTCGTCAGTTTTAGCACGTCGCTCCCAGCGAGGCGATGCGACTTGTCATTCACGTAGAACGGTATCGTTAATATCAGAAGTCTCAGGCTCGGTCGCGATCCAATCCGCGCCACCGGTCCCGGCCACTACCTCCGTGCTCTCGTCAGCAGCCCGAACACCTTCGACAGGATGCGACGTGGCGTCAGCCGCCGAGCGAACCGGCGTCCGGCGTCGATGGCGAGGTCAAATCTATCGCGAAGTGTCAGGGGCCGACGCTGGGCTGGATAGCGCGCAAATGCGAAGCGGAGCGCCCGCTGCAACTTCGGCGTCATCAATCCCGAGGCCGACGCATGCATCTCAACCCATTCGAGGAAGCCAATGCGAGCCGCATGCGGGCGCAGTCGATCGTAGATGCCGGAAGCAGTCGCTTTGGCCGATGTCGAATCGAGGTGCTGCCTGTATCGGCCGGTGGGCGTGGATGTCACGAACACCGGATAGCGCAACAGCAGCTTCACTAGAAGGGTCTGGTCTTCGTAGAGCTCGAACGCCTCATCGAAGCCGCCCACCGCTACCAAAGCTTCGCGGCGAACCATGATCGAGCAGATGCACGGCACATGAGCCCGCTGGCGCACGATGACCTGGTCGAGCAGGTCGGGCGGCATGTGCAGACGGTCCGATTGGCGTGGCATCGAGTCGGTCCAGTTCCTGTGCGGCTCTTCGGGGAACCACCACAGGGTCGGTCCGTAAAGGACCTTGGCGCGAGGATGCGCATCAAAGATCGCAAGTTCCGTCTCGAATTTTTCCGGCTCAAATATATCGTCGCCATCCAGGAACGTGAAGAACATGCCCGACGCGGCCGCGATTCCGGCATTGCGCGCCGCGGCGGCGCCGCGACGCTGGCCGTTCGATCGAATGAAACGGATTCGCGGATCGCCGGTTGCTGCAGCCACCGCGATTGCAACGCTGCCGTCGAATGAACCGTCGTCAATGAGAAGCATTTCCCAGTCGGTGAAGGTTTGCGCGCGCACGCTTTCGATCGCGTCCGGAAGAAACCGCTCGACATTGAGGAAAGGCGTGATGACGGAGATCAATGGCATCGGCGTCGTGCCCATTGTGCAGAATGCGCGGCGGCCGACGAAAGGCGACCTTCTACGGGGCCGCAAGGGTTGTTATTGCTCTTCACAGCATGTCCATGGCCGTTCGTTCGACGCGTTGAAAGATCACGATGCCGATGAACAGCACAACCGAGGTCGTGACAAGCGCTGCAGCGATTTGTGGCGCACCGACTGCCGAGGTGCCGAAGAAGCACCAGCGCCCTTCATCAATTATGACAGCGAGCGGATTCAGAAATCCGGTCAGCGTTCGGTACTGCTCGGGAATAGCCGAAAAAGGAAAGATGATCGGCGTCACGAACAGCCAGATCTGAATCAAGAACGGAGTCATATGAGCTGTATCGCGGTACTTCGCGGTCGACGCCCCTAGACAAAGCCCAACAGCCAACGAGAAGGCCGCGACCTGGATGATCACCAGCGGAAAGAACGCGAGGCGCCACGACAACCCGTCCACTTTTCCTGTCAGTTGGTACCAGAGCAAGAAGGCAAATGCGACGCCAAGCTGGATCGCCAGGGCCACACCGTTCGACAGCAGCGACGACACGGGAACGACAAGTCGCGGGAAGTAGATCTTGCTGAAGAGATGACCGTTAGCAATGAAGACCTGGCTCGCGGTGGAGACGACTTGGGAAAAATACGACCACAGCACCAGTGCCGTCAGATAAAAGATTGGCGCCGGATGGCCACCGGTTGAAATGCCCGCGATACCGCTGATGGCGGTGGTCAAGGCTGCGGTAAGCGCGAGGGGCTGCAGGATCAGCCAAGCCGGACCAAGCAAGGTCTGCTTGTAGCGGACTTTGATGTCGCGCATCGCGAACAGGAGCAGCAGATCGCGATAGCGCCACAGGTGCCAGAAATCGAGGTCAAACCAACCGCGTCGAGGCGTGATAATGGTAGTCTGCTGTGCGTTCATCAGAACAGATTATCCTCGATTTTTCGCAAGAATTCGTCCCCTGACCAGTTGCCGACATACAATCGAGGTAAACGCAGCACGTCTGCCTTGGGCGCAACGCACCCGGCGCGCGTCGTGCATGCGAACTCAAATCCCGCTTCCCTGACGGCAGATACCGACAGAGCGTCATGATCTCCGAATGGATATGCAAAAGAAAGGACGCGTTTTCCGGTCATTTGCTCACAGGCCGAACGGCCGTCGACGATCTCGCGAAGCTGGGTCGCGAAGGAATGGGCCGGAAGCGTGGGATGACTGACAGTATGACCGCCGATCGTGATCAGGTCATCATTGATGTCATCAACTTCGGCGGGAGTCATAATGCAGTGCTCTGGCCTGGCGTCGAGACCAACGCCCGCCCATTTCGCAATGTCTTCGACGTGTGCGTTCTGACGCTCATACGGCAGCGTTCGGAGCACCGACCATACCTCCCGGTAGACTTTGTCACGGCCGGCCTGATCCACCATCTTTGGGATAAGCCAGTGATGCCTGCCTCCCTCGATCGTGATGTCGAGTTGTTCAGGCAGTTCAGGCGTCTCAAGACAGATGCGCGTGAGCGCATCCCACCAGAATTCCCTGCCGCTTCCGATTGCTCCGGTCGCAACAAACAGCGTCATCGGGCAGTCATGACGCTGCAGGATCGGGCGAGCGTTGCTGTAGACGTCGTGATAGCCGTCATCAAACGTGACAACCGCAAGCGGTTTGCCTGGCTTTCCCCGTGCGATGACATCAAACAGCTCATGCAAATGCACCACCCGCCGGCTCCGCGTCAGCGCTTCGATTTGTTCGTCGAACCTCGCCGGATGGACGGCCAGGCTCCACGGATCGACGGCGACGTCTGCAACGCGATGGTACATCAGTATGATGGGAGCACGGCGCAGGCTTCGACGCCGCACCAGCCGACCAAGCTGCAGGAGAACTCGCGGGATCACCATCGGTCTCCCGCCGCAGGAACGGTAAAAACCGCGCTCATGTCCGATCGCGGATGCCATCTCGATCGGCAGAAGCGCGATACATGTGGGTATTCAAGCATATAGCTGATGGCAATAAGCCCATGAGGCCACGGGCACGGATGTGAGCGAAATGAAAGGAAGCATGAAAGGCATCCACAGTTTGGGCGGATTAAAACCAGCATATTAGCACATGTCGCCGCCGTAAGTGCGAATGACCGGGCGAATTCTCAGACGTTGAAGTAGCCGTAGGGAGAGGCGGCTTGATACTCTCCCGCTCGAGCATGCTAGTATTTGGGCCGGTGGCGCTCCCGTCTTTCTTTCACCTTCATCAAAAGCAGGCTTTTTTTCGATATGCAACCCGCAGTTTCCGTCATCATTCCTGCCTACAACGCGGAAAAGACCATCCGACACACCCTTCAGTCGGCCGCCTCGCAAACTTTAAAACAGCTAGAGATCATAGTGGTCGATGACGGGTCGACCGACCGGACCGCTGAGATCGTCGAGGCATTTGCAACCAGTGATCCGCGTATTTCTCTTCTGAGACAGCAGAACCAAGGGGTTGCTGTCGCCAGAAACCTGGCAATTCATGCGGCGAAGGGTGAATTTATAGCGCCACTTGATGCGGATGATGTGTGGCACCCGACAAAGCTGGAAAAGCAGCACAGCCTCTTTCAGTCGCGGCCGTCTCTCGGCCTTGTCTACGCATGGTATCGCGTCATCGATGATGATGATTGGGTGATCGAATGCTCCCCGCCAACTCTCGCTCGCGGGGACGTCCACAACTGGCTGCTGGTTGAGAATTTTATCGGCAATGCAAGTTCACCGCTAGTCAGGCGATCAGTTCTTACGGCAACCGGGGGATACGACCCGTCGCTCAGAGCCGCAGGCGCCCAAGGAGCCGAAGACTTGCAGATGCAGCTCAACATTGCCGCGATCTGCGATTATGATGTCGTTCCCGAGTATCTGATTGGTTACCGGCGATCACTATCTTCCATGTCGACCAGGTATGTCGTCATGCTGAAATCGCACCGGATCGTCCTTGAAACAGTCCGCACGCGACATCCCAGGCTAGCGTCTTTCTTGTTTCGTTGGTCCGATGGCGTGGCCTCAGCGTATTACGGCACCGAAGCCGCCCGCACGTCGCCGGGCGCGGCCATCGGCCCGCTTGTCCATGCAACATGGACAGATCCGGCCGCGCTGTTTCATGTCTTCGCAAAGCCGTCCGCACAAGCCCTGCGACGGCGGCTGCGTCGCTTTGTGCCGAGACTGCTTGCCGTTGAACAGCGCATGGTTCCAACCTCACCGCATTCCATCTGTACCTCCGGGAGTTTTTTCGACGCCGATCCGACCTTCATCTGCCAGCCAGTTCCTCCGGAGTGGCTTCGAAGGCGAGTCGAGGCGGCCCTCAAGACGCCGACGCCGCGCCAGCTTCGCGCGTCGGGTCCGAGGAGTATTGATCCGTCCGCTCTCGTCGAAGACGGCGCTTAGGTCTTAAGCACGAGGTGCGACCTTCGAGAACCGCCGCAGCCAGACCAAGTCCGACGATGGTCGGCCCGGCCTATGCAGGCGCTGCCGCCAAGCGGATGAGGCGCCGCAAGCGCGCGAATAGAACGCGCCCACATTCACCAGCTGGTCTCTTCATAAAGCGGACGGAACTCGGCGTTCTTGTTGCGCATCCGTTTCACTCCAACCTTCATCCAGCGAGGAACCAGCCTGGCCCGGCAGTACATGTCGATCATGTTGGGCAGGCGGGAAATTGCCGTGCGCGGTTCCAGGACGAAGTATCTCTTCAGCAGGTCGCCGGCTGCGAACAGCCGTCCGCCGACCAAGGCTCTGATGGCAAGCCAATGGATCATATCGACCAGATGCGCATCGAGATCGCTGCCGAACTGCGGATATTTTTCGCGATACTCGGCAAGGACGATTTCACATGAACGAAGCATCTGCATGACATCGCTCGACATGTTGACGTTCGTCATCCGATAGCCCACCAGGTGCTGAGGCACGACACGGAATTCATAACTTTCCGCTATCCTGAGGCACATAAGAAGGTCCTCGCAGCCTTGTGCATTTCTGGCCCTCAGGGAAGGATCGAATTGTCCCGCCCGCTCGAATGCGGAGCGACGCAGCAGCATCGAACTTCCGTTGCCGACAAAATTCATTCTGCACATCCGTTGCAGAACGCGGCCATCGGCATCGGGTCGGTATAGTGAGAATACCCGGCCGACCTCGTCAATTTGGGCAAACCAGCAATATGCCAGACCCGCAGAAGAGCCGCCTTCCTGCAGGGCGCGCAGTTGCAGTGCGATCTTGGAAGGGGCCCAGAGATCATCCGCGTCGACAAACGCCAGAAACTCGGCATCGGTAGAGGCCGCACCGCTGTTGCGGGCGTGCGCAACACCGGCGTTCGGCTGCCGCATCAGGCGTATGCGCCGGTCTTTCTCAGCACAAGAGGCGACGATCGAGGCGGACTTGTCAGTCGACCCGTCATCCACCACGACAATGTCCAGCGCCTGATGGTCCTGCTGGCAGATGCTGGTCAAAGTAGCGCGAATCGTGCGCTCGGCATTGAACATCGGCACCACGACGCCGACCGTGGCATTGTCCTGGATCATTGGAGCTTTCGTTTTCTCTGCAAGAGCCAGTAAACAACGCATGGCGCCAGCATTGCAATCACTACCGCTCTTCGATGATCGGGGCGAATTCGAGGCAAATGGGGTCGGTCATTCAGCCTGGCTTATCCGAGCTGGCGGGTTCGGAGGGTGACGAAGCAACGCCAATCCGAAAAACAGACACCAGGGTCAGTCGCCTAACGCTGCCTTGCCAGCCTTTGCTAAACAAGCGATGACGCGGATTGGCGGCCGCCCTTGTGCGCCGGCCTGGCGTGCGAGAGGCCGTGCTGGTCCTTGTTGAATGATCATTGCCTGGGCGGCCATCTCGCTGACTGGCAGCGACACTATGCCACTGGGGAACCGGTCACCCGCGGCGGCGGCCTCGAGATCGGCGATGCATCACTCGGCCCGGCGCGAAAAATTTGCAGCCGCAGCCTTGCCTCGTCTTATCGGTCGCTTCCCCGATTGCGGTTCGGATGCCGCCGTGCGATCCGGTGCCGCGGCGTTTCCGACGAGCGATGCGAGCCCGGCCTCGCTGAGCGTCTCGATCTCGAGCAGCTTGCGCGCCGTCTTTTCCAGCAGGTCCCGTCGCTCGGTGAGGAGCCCGACGGTTCGCGAAAAAGCTGTGTCGACGATGCTGCGAACCTCCTCGTCGATGGCCTCGGCGGTGGCGTCGCCGTAATCGTGCTCGCGCGGACCGCCGGCAAGTGGGTTGGGGCTCAGGAAGGAGCGCTGGTCCTTTTCCAGCGCCACGTGGCCGAGCTTTTCCGACATGCCGTAACGCGTCACCATGGCGCGGGCGATATCGGTCACTTTGGCCAGGTCGTCGGCGGCCCCCGTGGACAGATGCCCGAACACGATCCACTCGGCCGCCCTGCCGCCGAGCAGCACCGCCATCTTGTTCTCCAGTTCCTCGCGGGTCATGAGGAAGCGGTCCTCGGTCGGCCGCTGGATCGTGTAGCCCAAGGCGCCGACGCCGCGCGGGATGATCGATACCTTGTGCACGGGGTCGACGCCGGGCAGCGCCATGGCTACCAGTGCATGGCCCATTTCGTGATAGGCGACGACCTCGCGTTCCCTCGGGTTCAACAGCCGGTTGCGCTTCTCGAGCCCGGCCACGATGCGCTCGACCGCATTGTTGAAATCGTCCATCGTGACGACATCCGCTCTCCGGCGCGTGGCGAGCAGGGTTGCCTCATTGACCAAATTGGCGAGATCGGCGCCGGTAAAACCCGGCGTCAGCGCGGCGACTTTTTCGGCATCGACATCCGCCGCCAGCTTGGCCTTCTTCATGTGGACTTTAAGGATCTGGACGCGACCTTGCTTGTCCGGGCGATCGACCAGCACCTGCCGATCGAAACGGCCGGCGCGAAGAAGTGCCGGGTCAAGGATTTCCGGGCGGTTCGTCGCGGCGAGCAGCACGACGCCGATTTTCGGATCGAAACCGTCGAGCTCGACCAGGAGTTGATTGAGCGTCTGCTCCTTCTCGTCGTGGCCGCCCATCGTCGGGCCCGCACCGCGGGCGCGGCCCAGCGCGTCGAGTTCGTCGATGAAGATGATCGCCGGGGCCTTGGCGCGTGCCTGCTCGAACAGGTCGCGCACTCGGGCGGCGCCGACGCCCACGAACATCTCGACGAATTCCGAGCCCGAGATCGAGAAGAACGGAACTTTTGCCTCGCCGGCAACGGCTTTCGCGAGCAGTGTCTTGCCGGTGCCGGGCGGTCCGACCAGCAGCACGCCCTTGGGCATGCGCCCTCCAAGACGGCCGTATTCCTGCGGGCTTTTCAAGAAATCCACGATTTCCTGCAACTCGGCCTTGGCCTCATCGACGCCCGCCACGTCGTCGAAGCCGACGCCGGTATTGGCCTCGACATAGACCCTAGCCTTGCTCCTGCCGATTTGCATCAAACCGCCCATGCCACCCGCCATTCGTCTCATCAGCAGCATCCACAAGCCAAAGAAGACGAGGATCGGGACGACCCAGGAGAGCAGGTCGCTCAGGAAGGTGCTTTCGATCTGGCCAGTGACGGTGACGCCGTGTTCCTGCAGCTGCCGCGCGAGGTTAGGCTCGACGCGCGTGGTAATGAACAGCGGCTTGCCGTCCTGCGGCTGCTTGAAGCGGCCCTGGATGAAGCGATCGGAAACCTGCACGTCGGCGATCTTGCCGTCGCGCAGCAGGGTTTCAAACTGGCTGTAGGGAATCTGCGCGACGTGCTGGGTGGCGGTATAGACATATTGGAAGATCATCAGCCCGACGAAGGCGACGATCCAGTACCAGATATTGAACTGCGTCTTCCTGTTGCCCATGTCCATGGCGTGTCCTCCAGCGTCACATTGATGCAGATCGCCGAACCGCCGCGGCTTCGAAGCGTGCCTTGGGAGAACGTCGGGGAGCGCAAAGTGTTGCAAAGGAATGCTGCAGGGAAACCTGGGATCGCAGTCCCCTGCGGCAGCTATCCACCCGCTCGCGACCGTCTTCTATGGAAATCGATCACCGATGGAGAGGGCCTGACGCAGGCAGGCCTATAGAAGCTCGGGCCGACCGCCGCACGGTCTTCTAGTCGATGCGCGGTCGCTGCTTGCCACGGCGGGCCAGAACATTGGCGACGATGAGCAGGATGATCGACAGTCCCATCATCAGCGTCGCGGCGGCGGTGATTGCCGGGCTCAGCTTCTCGCGCAGGCCGATGAACATCTCGAGCGGCATGGTGCGCTGATTGGCGCTGGCCAGGAACTGCGCCACGACGACCTCGTCGAACGAGGTGACGAACGCAAAGGCCGCCCCTGACAGCACGCCGGGCAGGATCAGCGGCAGCATCACTCTGAAGAACGATGTGATCGGCCTTGCTCCGGAGATGGCGGCGGCGCGCATCAGATTGCGGTCGAAGCCGGAGAGGCTCGCCCCCACCGTGACGACGACGAACGGGCTGGCGAGCGCGGTATGCGCCAGGATGATCCCGGCATAGGTGCTGGCGAGGCCGACGCGCGCGTAGAACAGATACGAGCCGACGGCGGTGATCACCACCGGCACGATCAGCGGCGACAACAGCAGCGGCATGACGATGCGGCGGCCGGGAAATTTTTCGTCGGAAAGTGCGATCGCCGTCAATGTGCCTAATATCGTTGCGATCAGTGTCGTCCCGAACGCAACGATCAGGCTGTTGCCGATGGCTGCTTGCCAGCGATGGGTTCCAAGCACGACCTCATACCAGCGCGTCGAAATTCCCTCCAGCGGAAAGATGAAGAAGGCGCCGCTGTTGAACGACAAGGGAACGGGAATGAGGATCGGGACGAGGAGGAACAGAATCACCATGCCGCACCACAGCCAGAGCAGGGTGATGCGGATTCTTTCGCCTGTCGTGGGATAGGGAGACAACAGCATGGCTACACCAGCTTGAGACGGTCGAGGCCGAGGATGCGGGCGAAGATGCCGAACAACGCCAGGGTGAAGACGAGCAGGATGAAGCTGAGCGCCGCCGCCATCTCCCAGTTCAGTTCGACATTGACGTAGTTGGCGATAAAATTGCTAATCAGCTGGTCGCTGGCGCCGCCGATCAGTGCCGGCGTTATGTAGTAGCCGAGGCAGAGGATGAAGGTGAGCAGGCAGCCGGCCATGACGCCCGGAAAGACCTGTGGAAGGTAGACGCGGCGGAACGCGGTGAACGGTTTTGCGCCGAGCGAATAGGCAGCCTTCATTTGCGAGGGCTGGATGGTGCGCATGACGCTGTAGATCGGCAGCAGGGTGAATGGCAGCTGGATGTGGGTCATGGCGATGATCAGGCCGATGCGGCTGTACATCAAATCGAGCCGGTCGTCGGCAACGCCGAGCCACAGCAGCAGGTCGTTGACCAGGCCGAATTTCTGCAGGAGCACCGTCCAGGCCGCGGTTCGCACCAGGATCGACGTCCAGAACGGCAGCAGCACCGCAACGATGAGAATGGCGGCCAGGCCCTTGGGCACGGAGGCGATGAGATAGGCGAGGGGGAAGCCCAGGACCAGCGTGGCCAGCGTCACGGCTGCGGCGACCAAAAATGTGCGCATGAACACCTGCACGAAGATCGCCTGTTCGGGTGGCACTCTTTCGATGCCGCCATCTGCATTCCAGCGCAGGTCAAGCGCGCTCAGCAGATAGAACGACGTCACGCTATGGGTGCCGCTCTCGATGACCGGCCATGTGCCCGGCGCCGACCAGAACGGCACCGCTTTCATCACCTCCAGCGGCGGCCGGTCGGCAGAATCCAGTTGACGCACCGTCTTGAGCACCTGGCTGCGCGCGCCGGGCAGGCGAGCGTTGAGGCTCTTGGCGAGTTCGTAGGCGGTGCCCTTGGCCTGATTGCTGCGGAGATCGACGGCAAGGGCCAGGAACGCAGCATCGTCGGGCAGTCCGGTGCCGTTCCAGCCGCGCAATGCCTGGCTGGTCTGCGGCAGTGCGTTGGCAATCGTCGGATCATAGACGGCGCGCGACAGCAACAGGACGATCGGGATGCCGAAGCTCAGAGCCAGCAGCACGAGCAAAGGTGCTGCCAAGGTCAGCGATCGCAGGCGGTCGCCGAGATCGGCGCGGCGAAGTGCTGCCGCAACCGACTTTGCTGCGCCGGAATCGGCGGCCGACCAGTCGCGGCTTGCCCGCGGCCGGTCCAGTTTCGTGGGCTCGAGCGCCGACATTTTCCCTACTGCGCGAGCCAGGCGTTGAAGCGCTTGACCAGATCCTCGCCATAGTCGCCCCAGAATTCGGTATCGGCGACCAGGTAAGCGCTCATGTGGTCGGGTGCGTTCGGCAATTTCGGCAGGGCGTCCGGCGCGACGAAGGAGGCCGCATCGATGCGCACCGGCCCGTAGGTGATGTAGCTGGCGAGCTTGGCGTTGATTTCCGGCTGGCTGATATAGGCAAGGTATTTGTAGGCCAGATCCGGGTTCTTGGCGCCTTTCGGAATGGCGATCATATCATATTCAAGGATCTGGTTGTTCCAGACGATCTTGAACGGCGCCCCGTCCTTGTCGATGGCGTTCTGGATACGGCCGTTCCAGGCGGTGGTCATCACTACTTCCTTGGATGCGAGGAGCTGCGGCGGCTGTGCGCCGGCATCCCACCAGACGATGTCCTGCTTGATGGTGTCGAGCTTCTTGAAAGCGCGGTTGACGCCTTCGGGGGTTGCCAGCACCTCGTAGACATCGGCCGCCGCGACCCCGTCGGCCATCAGTGCCCATTCGAGGTTCTGTGCCGGAAACTTGCGCATCGCGCGCTTGCCCGGAAACTTCGTCGTGTCGAAGATGTCGAGGACCGAGGTTGGCGCCTCCTTCAGCACGTTGGGGTCATAGGCAAGGACATCGCCATAGGCGTCGAGACCGACGCCGCAGTCGAGCGCCGAACCTTCGATGAACTTTTCACGGGGGGCGATCCTGGAATAGTCGAGTCGCTCGAGAATGCCGGCGTCGCAACCCTGCAGCACGGTCGCGGTCTCGACCGTCACCAGATCGATCGGCACGTTGCCGGTATCGACCATCGCTTTGACCTTGCCAAGATCGCCAAGATATTCCTGCTCGACGATCTTGATCCCGGTTTCCTTGCTGAACGGCTCGAACCATGCCTTGCGCTGGGCATCCTGCCAGGCGCCGCCGCTGGCCATGATCGAAAGCTCTTCCGCGAAAGCGGCATTTCCCATGGTGATGAATGCTGTGGCTGCCGCGAAGGCGAACAGCCGGGCTTTTGTGATTTTCATTGTTCTTATTCCCCTGTTTTCGAGATGGAACCGCCCGTTCCGGCATCGGCCGGAAAGGCGCGGCAGTCGGTGGACGCGCAGGAAACCGTGACCGGCTCCCCGTTGCCCATGGTCGCTTCGGGGCCGACCTTGACGGTCAGCACCTGGCCGCTTTCCAGCTTGGCCAGAAGACGCTGGTGGTCCCCGAGATAGATGCGGCCTTCGACCGTGGCGGCTAACGCATTTGCTCCGTTCGAAGCGGGCGCAAGCTTCAACCGTTCCGGGCGGATGGCGACATGGCAGGCTGCGCCTTCGGCGACGCCGATGGCCAGCGCGGCGACCGAACCGCCGCCGTACAGCGCGACGCGGCACTCCTTGCCGGAGACGCGCTCGACCTTGCCTTCCAGCGTGTTGTTCTCGCCGATGAAGCTGGCGACGAACGAGCTCTCCGGCGTGTTGTAGAGATCGTCAGGCGAACCGAGCTGGGCAATCCCGCCATTGTTGAACACGGCAACGCGGTCCGACATGGTCAGCGCCTCGCTCTGGTCGTGCGTGACATAGACGATGGTGACGCCGAGCATGGTGTGCAGCTGCTTGATCTCGATCTGCATGTGCTCGCGCAGCTTCTTGTCGAGCGCGCCGAGCGGCTCGTCCATCAGCACCAGGCTTGGCTCGAACACCAGCGCGCGGGCGAGCGCGACGCGCTGCTGCTGGCCGCCGGAAAGCTGCGCCGGCCGCCGGTCGCCGAACTGCCGCAGCCGCACCATGTCGAGCGCGCGGCCGACGCGGGAGGCCACGTCCGCCCTGGTGGTCTTGCGGACCGAGAGCGGGAAGGCGACGTTCTCCTCGACGCTCATGTGCGGAAACAGCGCGTAGTTCTGGAACACCATGCCGATGTTGCGTTCGTACGGCGGCAGCCTGTCGACCGACCGGCCCTCAAGCGTGATGACGCCGCTGGTCGGCCGTTCGAAGCCGGCAAGCATGTTGAGCGTCGTCGTCTTGCCCGAACCAGAGGGGCCGAGAAGGGTGAGGAACTCGCCGCGCGCCACGCTGAGGTTCAGCCGTGTCACCGCGAACGTGCGGCCGTCATAGGATTTCTCGACATCGGCAAACTCGACAAATCCCTGGCCACCATTGGGGTCGTCGGCTTTGAGGCGGCCGCCGGCATTGGCCTTCGGCGGACCGGCGCTGTCGCGTGACATGCCTGTCGCTTCGGCCTTCACGGGCGGAAATCCGTTGAACGCCGGCAATGGCCGCTTGTCGGAACGAGGTGGTGCTTGCCGTCCATGTGCCGGTCTCGCATGACGCTGGCCGCGCAAGGCGGCAAACCAAACTTGTATGCTCACACAATCAATCGCTAAAGAACCATAGATGCAGACAAGTTTGCCCGTCAAGCGGCTTTCTTCGAAGTTGTGTGAGATTTTTCAGCCGGAGTTTTGGAATCGGGCACCCGGACAAGCGCTATTGTCCGGAGCATTGTCTTATGCTAGATGCGCCGGTAGCCAGAGCCTCAACACATCGAAACCGCCAATCCGCATGCTTCAGGACCTGCAACTCGCCTCGGAGGAAGGCCCAGTCTACCGGCGCCTTGCCGACGCTATTGCCGAACGGATTACCGCCGGCACGCTTGCGGTTGGAGACCGACTGCCGCCGCAGCGCGAGATTGCCCGCGCGCTTGGCATCAACGTCACCACGGTGACGCGGGCGCTGTCGACGCTGCAGCAGCGCGGCCTGCTCGAAGCGCGGCCCGGACGCGGCACCACGGTGGCTGCCCGCAATGGCGGCGAAGGACCCGGTTTCGTGTCGGCGCCAAGCGACGACAGCGGCGTCATCGACCTTTCCGTCAACCGGCCGGCAACCTCGGCCTATCTCGATGCCCTGGCCCTGCTGCTGCCGCGCCTGGCCAAGGACCGGCACTACGCTACGCTTCAGGACTATCACCCGCCCGAGGGGCCGCTGTGGGCGAGGGCGGCGATCGCCGAGTGGATGCAGCCGG